>JAJXUW010000069.1 GCA_021782545.1 Deltaproteobacteria bacterium
GGTTGGTGTAGCTGGAATGCTCGGCAGAGACCTCGTCCTCGATACCGGCCAAGACACCCAGTTCCCCCTCCACGGTCACGTCAAACTGGTGGGCGTACTCCACCACCTTTTTGCAGAGTGCCACGTTCTCCTCAAAGGGCAGATGGGAACCGTCGATCATCACCGAAGAAAAACCGCTGTCCACACAGGATTTGCACAGCTCAAAGGAGTCGCCGTGATCCAGATGCAGGCAGATCGGGATGGTGGAGCCCATCTCGCGGGCCATCTCAACGGCACCCATGGCCATGTAGCGCAGCATGGTCTCGTTGGCGTAGCTGCGCGCCCCCTTGGAGACCTGGATGATCACCGGCGAGTTGGTCTCGACGCAGCCGGTAATGATCGCCTGCAGCTGCTCGAGGTTGTTGAAGTTATAGGCCGGGATGGCGTACCTGCCGGCCATCGCCTTGGCAAACATCTCTTTGGTGTTGACCAGCCCAAGCTCTTTGTAGTGCACCTGCTTCTTCTGCATGGCTTCCTCCTGGGGTTAGTGATCACTGAAAAAAGGCGGCTGCGACCTTGCAAACCAAAGAAAAAGAGTGTTTATATGTAGCATTGAATCCCTTGCAAGGCAAGGGAGAAGCCTTACCCATTCCGCCTCCGGAGCGCCTCGTTCATGCCCCGTATCCTCCCCTTCTCGCCGCAGCTGCTCGACACCCAGTGCATCGTGGATGCCCGCACCCCGCTGGAGTTCGCCGAAGATCACCTGCCAGGGGCGATCAACGTCCCGATCCTGACCAACGCCGAACGGGTGGAGATCGGCACTCTCTACAAACAGCAGGGGCCACAGATCGCACGGGTACGCGGCCTGCAACTGACCTGCCACCGTTTTCCCGCCATTGTGGCCACCATCACCGAGGCGGCCGCCGGCCGGCCGATCCTGGTCTACTGTTGGCGGGGCGGCCTGCGCAGCGAATCGATCGCCCAACTTCTGGAAATGACCGGCACACCGGTTGCCAAACTTCAGGGTGGCTACAAGGCCTTCCGTCAGGTAGTCAGCGGCTTCTTCGAATCAGTCAGCCTGCCGGTGCAACTGGTGGTGCTGCACGGCATGACCGGCTCCGGTAAGACTGAATTTCTGCAGCAGCTGCCAGCCAGCGACTGGACCGTGATCGACCTGGAAGGACTGGCCCGGCACCGCGGTTCGGCCTTCGGCTCCCTGGGGTTGGGGGAACAGCCCCCCCAGAAGCGGTTCGAGACTCTTTTGTGGGATGCCTTCCGCAGGGCGCCGCTGGACCGGCCGATCGTGGTGGAGGGGGAGAGCAAGCGGATCGGCCGGGTCAACCTGCCGGGGAACCTGTACGAGGTGATGGCCGAGAGCACCAAGGTCTGGTGCGACGTCTCGGTGGCAACCCGTGTCAAACGGCTGGCTGCGGAGTATGCCCGCAAGGACTACCAGCAGCCGATGGCCGAGGCGCTGGAACGGATCAGGAAAAAATTGGGCGGCGAACAGTACACCGAGCTGCTGCAACGGCTTGAGGCCTGGGATGTGGAGGGACTGGCCCAGGGCCTGATTGAGCACTACTACGACAAGCTCTACTACCGGGTACGCAAGTGGGAACCGCAGGGCACCATCAGCCTGGAGGAGTATGGGGCTGCAAGTGAGTCCCTCAAAGAAGTCTGCGGCATCTAACGAGGCCGCGGCAGCAACTCCCAGCTAAAGGCCGTTTGCGCCCAATCCAACAACGCGTTGCACCCGGCACCCTGCAGTGCAGCCGGCACGGCAAGCCCCAGAAACTCGAGCGCCCAGGCCAGCAGTGCTGATTCCTGGCCAGCCACCCGACCATCGGCCAGCGACACCGTGTTGTCCCGCTTGCTGAGCTTGCCGCCGTGGGGGCCGGTCACCAGCGGCAGATGGCAGTACTGGGGCAGCGGCCAGCCCAGCAGGTGGTGCAGCAGCACCTGACGCGGCGTGGAATCCAACAGATCGTCCCCCCGCACCACCTGATTGATGCCGCTCAGGTGGTCATCCACCACCACCGCCAGCTGGTAGGCAAAGAACCCTTCCGCCCGCCTGATCACGAAATCGCCGCTGTTTGCAAAGTCGTGCGTCATGCGCCCATGCCGCAGGTCGTCAAACGTTACCATTGCCCCCTGCGTCCGCAGACGCCAGGCCCGCGGCACTCGCTCTGCCGGTAGACCGGCCCGGCAGGTGCCGGGGTACGGTATCTCCTCACCGAGATGGGGCGCCGAGGCGATCCTGGCGATCTCGGCCCGGGAACAGCCGCAGGGATAGACCGCACCACACTGCCTCAACCGCTCAAACGCCTCGGCATAGGCAGCGGTGTTGCCACTCTGGCGGGTAATGGCGCCATCCCACAGCAGCCCAAAGCGCTCCAGGGTACGCAGGATGTCATCCTCAAACGCCGTGCGGCAACGGTCCCGGTCCAGATCGTCAATCCGCAGCAGCCACCGACCGCCGCGAGTTTTTGCCAGCAGCCAGCTGCCGACGGCCGCCACCAGCGAACCGGTATGCAGCGGACCGGTGGGTGACGGGGCGAACCGGCCGATACTCTGAGATACTGTGTCAGCACACATGCATAGCACTATACAGAGTCCTGGGAAGAGGCGTATATATTTTCATCATCGTATCAAGGCAGCATGCAACCTCACGATCGGCGTAGCCCTGTTTTGTCACTGACGACGCACTGTCGCCAACACCTAACAGGCACCAGAGATGTTGCCAAGGGAGCCCCACGTGTCTGTGATAGAAGGTAGCATTTTGGATTTCAGACGCTTGGATCTGCTCGCCAGGGAGGACAGCATCATCCACCGTCTTGATCCACGGACCAAGGTCCTGGTCACCCTGGCCTTCATCCTTGTTGTGGTTTCTTTTGACCGTTACGCCGTTAACGCCCTGCTCCCCTTCGCCATCTTTCCGGTGGCACTCATGGCAGTGGCCAACCTGCCGACCCGTTTCATCGCCGGCAAGGTACTGACCGTCTCCTTCTTCGCCGTGGCAATCGGCATCCTCAATCCGCTGTTGGACCGTCAGATTCTCATCCAGATCGACGGCATCGGTATCAGCGGGGGGTGGCTATCCTTTATTTCGATCCTTTTGCGCTCGGCCCTAACGGTTACGGCGGCCCTGATACTGACCGCCACCACCGGCTTTGGCGCCATCTGCCAGGCCCTTGAACGCCTCGGTATGCCCACCATCTTCGCAAGGCAACTCACGTTCATGTATCGGTATCTCTTCGTACTTGCCGAAGAGTCACAACGGATGTCCAATGCACGGGAGCTCAGGTCATGCCGGGGCACGGGAATGGGCATCAGGCCCTACGCATCCATGGTTGGCCATCTGCTGCTACGGACCTGGGAACGGGCCGAACGCGTCCACCGCGCCATGCTCTGCCGCGGCTATAAAGGGAACATGGTCACGCAGAAGAGTGCTGGCATGAGGTTATGGGATCTATCTTTCCTGCTTGGATGGATCACGCTTTTCGTGCTACTCAGAATGTACGACGTCCCGCGTCTTCTGGGCCATCTCACCATGATGCCCCACCTCTAGAAACAACGGGTACACTGGATGAGTCATCATATCGTTGCCGCAGACGCGCTTTGTTTTTCCTATCCTGATGGCACTGCCGCCTTGAAGGAGGTGACGTTCTGCATCCACCACGGCGAGTCGGTGGCGGTGATCGGCGCCAACGGCGCCGGTAAATCGACCTTGCTCCAGCATCTGAACGGCTTTCTGACGCCAACGTCCGGCACGGTGCGGATAGGCGATGCCACCGTAACCAGAGACAACCTGTGCGACGTGCGCAAGACCGTGGGGATGGTATTCCAGAACCCCGATGATCAACTGTTCATGCCAACGGTCTACGAGGATGTGGCCTTTGGCCCCCGCAACCTGGGCATGTCGGTCGCCGATGTCGAACGGAAGGTCCGTGATGCGCTTGCTGCCGTTGATGCAGGCCATCTGGCGGCCAAACCACCCTACCGCCTGTCCGGTGGCGAGAAAAAACGGGTAGCCATCGCCACCGTACTGGCCATGGACCCGGCAATCCTGGTCATGGACGAACCCACCGCCGGCCTCGACCCTTTCGCGCGGCGGGAAGTCATCGGCTTGTTGAAGGCGTTTAGTCACACCAAAATCATCACCAGCCACGATCTCGACATGGTGGCGGAGGTCTGCGGGCGGGTGATCGTGCTGCATGCAGGCCAGCTCAGGGCTGACGGCCCGACAGGGCAGCTATTTGCCGACAGGTCGTTATTGGCGGCATGCCACCTGGAGCCGCCCCTTTCCATGCAACATTGCGCCCTGTGCGGCAGAGCGGCAACGCCGTTATCCGCAGCGGCCTGACGCTTCAGCACCGGCCGCAATCAGGCGTTGTGCCAGCGCCAGCTCCTCATCCCGTGAACTGATCTCACCATCGAGCCGGGCCGCCAGCAGCCGTTCCTTCAGACAACGGATGGCCGGACCGGGCAACGCCCCCAACGACTGCAAGACCGTACCGGAAAGCTGGCAGCGAACGGTTGTCAGCCGGGTCAGATACAGCGATACCAACCGGCGCGAATCCTCCCGGCCGCTACGGGCCAGTCCGTACAACAGCAGCTCTACCGGAATGCCGTGCAGCCAGCTGTAGAGTTGGCTATTTTTCACCACCTGCCCCCGCGTCAGCGCCTGCCGCAGGTGCTGCAGCCGTTTCAGGGACTGATGACGCTGTCCGAATATCCGCGCCATCAGCCGGGCCGGCATGGCCAACCGCTGGCAGATATCCAGATACCTCGGCGAATCGAGCCGGTCGGTAAAGGCCAGAAACCAGACCGCCCACGACTCGATCGCAACATCCAGATAGAGCAGCTGGTACCAGGCCAACACCCGCTCCACCTCACCGAACAGCCGTTCCGTGTCGGCGCCGAACCCCAGGCCGGGATGGATGCAGGGCAGCAGCCCCAGCTGGGCCATCCGGTTCACCGCCGGTGTCGGCTCCTGTTCCTTGAAGATGTGGATCAGCTCGCCCAGCAGCCGTTTCCCCCCCACCCGCTCAACCAGACCGGCACGCACGGCGGAACGCAACAGCCCTTCGGTATGGGGGTCCAGCTGAAAGCCCAATCGCTGTTCAAAACGGACAGCGCGGAAGGCCCGGGTGGGGTCCTCCACAAACGAGAGGTTGTGCAGTACCCGAACCAATCGTTCCTGCAGGTCCTTCTGACCGCCGAAGTAATCCAGCAACCGGCCAAAGCGTTGCCGGTTCAGACAAAGGGCCAAGGTGTTGATGGTGAAGTCACGCCGATACAGGTCGTGCCGCAGGGAGGCCCGCTCAACGGTGGGCAACACGCCGGGAGACTCGTAATACTCCAGCCGAGTGCTGGCCACATCCAGCTTGCGGCCATCGGGAAAGACCACCACCGCCGTGCCGAAGGCCTCATGGGGACGCACCCGGCAACCGTGACGGGCAGCGAAGGTCTCGGCAAAGAAGATGCCATCCCCCTCCACGGTAATATCGACATCGGCGTTCGGGATACCCAGCAGCAGATCGCGCACAAAACCACCCACCGCATGCACCGCCATCCCCAGCTCATCACCGGCCTGCCCCAACCGTTCCAGCAGCTGCACATCCTCGTCGGGCAGCCGGTGCGCCAGCAGCGCCGCGATGTCCCGTTCTTTCGGCTCTGGAGAGAGTTGCCCCAGATCATAGAGCGGCTCCGCCTCGTTGCTGCTGCCGTGCAGATAGCGCAGCAGGTCGGTACGGGTGACCACCCCGACCAGACGGTCCTGATCGAAAACCGGCACGAAACGGCGGTCCCCCCCCACCATGTAGTCCATCAGGGCGTTGAGCGGGGTCTCCGGCGTGGCGCGGAGGAAGGCGGTATGCATCATCTCGGTTACCGGGCGCTCTCCCAGGCCGTGATACACGGTCTTTTCCGCCAGTTTGCGGGTGATGACTCCCACCATGTCTCCCTCCCGCAGCACCGGCATGGCGCTGTAGTTGTAGCGCACCAGCAGATCGCGGGCCTCCTGTACCGAGGCCCCTGCCTCCACCGTCTGCACCGGCGACGACATCACCTGCCCGGCAGTACGGCGGGGCCGCACCGCCAGGAGCAGCCGGCGGTCAAGCCGCTCCAGCACGCTCTGCAGCGACTCTCCCTTGACTGTGGCTGAGGCGGCCGAGGCATGGCCGCCGCCGCCAAAGTCGCGTAAGAGCTCCCCCACATCCACCTCGGGCACCCGGCTGCGTGCCACCAGGTGGACCCGGTCCGCCATGGCCACCGCCAACAACAGAACATCCAGATTCTCCATATCGCGCATCATATGGGCCAGAGCCGCCACGTCCCCCACGTACCAGGGGCGGCTGGCGTGGGCCACCGAAAGCCGTACCCCGGCCACCTCGCTGGTCTTGAGCGAGGCCAAAAGATCGTGCAACAGCCGTACCTGCTCAGTAGTAAGCTCGGGCGAGAGGATCTCATCGGCCAGATGCAGCCGCGCCCCTCGCTCCAAGAGCCAGGCGGCTACCCGATAATCCTCCGGCGTGGTGGTGGGGAACAGGAGCCGTCCGGTATCTTCATGGATGCCCAGCAACAGGAGCGTCGCTTCGGACGGCGATGGTTCTAGCCCCCGTTCTTTCAACAGGGAGGCCAGGATGGTGGAGGTAGCGCCGCAGGGACGCACTACCCCTCCAGCAGAAGCTATGCTGTCGACCGTTGCGGGATGATGATCGTAGCAGATGATCTCCAGGCCCGGGCGGCCGACAAGTTCGACAAAGGGACCGATGCGGGAGGCCTGTTGGCAATCGACGATAATGAGGCGGGTGATGCGGGTAAGGTCAACATCCCGGGTGCGAACCAGAGGGGGGAGCAGGTCGGGATGGCGATTGCAGAACTCCCGCAGGTTTTTCTCCTGGGAACCGGGAAAACAGAGCAGGGCGCCCGGATAGAGCCGACCGGCCGCAGCCAGGGAGCCCAGGCAGTCGAAGTCGGCATTGACATGGCTTACAACCAGATCCACGGGACTACCTCCCGGCCAGCTTTGACTCCCATCTCCAGGCGTCTTCGACAATGGCCTGCAGGCTGTTGTGACGCGGCTGCCAACCGGTCAGGCGACCGATTTTACCCGCCTGGGCGATCAGACAGGCCGGGTCACCGGGACGCCGTTCCTCCTCCACCACCGTAAAATCAACACCGCTGACCTGTTTTACCATGGCCAGCACCTCACGCACACTGCTGCCCCGACCGTAGCCGACGTTCATGGCGGTGGAGGCGCCACCGTTGTCCAGGTAGGCAAGGGCCGACAGGTGTGCGGCGGCCAGGTCTTCGATATGGATATAATCACGGATGCCGGTGCCGTCGGGGGTGGGGTAGTCAATGCCGTAGATGGCGGCCTGACGACGCTGCCCCAGGGCGGTCTGGCAGGCGATCTTGATCAGATGGGTGGCCTCGGGGGTACGCTGCCCCATGCGGACCTGCGGATCCGCCCCGGCCACGTTAAAGTACCGCAGCGCCACGTACTGCAGCCCATGGGCCGCCGCCACATCCCGCAGCATCCATTCGCTCATCAGCTTGGAAGTGCCATAGGGATTGATCGGCGCCAGGCAGGATTCCTCCGAGGCGCTGCCGCCATCGGGAAAGCCGTACACGGCGGCGGTGCTGGAAAAGATGAAACGCTGCACCCCGAAACGGACGCAGGCCTCCAAGAGCCCCAGGGTGTTGCGGGTATTGTTGCCGTAGTACTTAAGCGGCCGCGTGACCGACTCAGGTGCCACGATGGCGGCGGCAAAGTGCAGCACGGTGGTGAAACGGTGCCGCTGAAAGGCGGCATGCAGGGTCTCATGATCGGCCAGATCGGCCTGAATCAGCTCTTCACCGTTGATCAGGGCGTCACGGAAGCCGGTGGAGAGGTTGTCGTACACCACCACCTGCCTGCCTGCCTCGGCAAGCTGCCGTACCACATGGCTGCCGATATAGCCACAGCCGCCGGTCACCAGAATTTTTTCTGACATATTGTGTCCTATAGGTACTGCTGGATATTTTTCCGTGCCCGTTCCAGCCGACTTTTACTGTGAGCCTCCAGGGTCCAGACGGCCTGGGGCGCGTACTGTTCAAGCAGTGCGGTGACCAGCGCGAAGTCGATCTCCCCCTCGCCTACCGGCAGATGTTCATCGGCCTGACCGTGGTTGTCGTGCAGGTGGCTCTCGACGATCCGGCTCCCCAGTACCGCAAACCACTCCTGGAGACTCACCGTGGCGAACATGTTGAAGTGCCCCGAATCGAAGCAGTGCCCCACGGCGGGATCATTGATGCCCTCGAGCACCTGCCGCAGGGTGGACGGTTCCTCTTCAAAAATGTTTTCCAGGGCGACGGTGCAGCCCACCTCCCGGATCAGGGGCAGCTGGGAGCGCCAGAACAAAACGGTGTTGGTCACCCATGAGACCACTGCCGAACCATAGGTCAGGCGGCTGTAACCGGGATGAAAGACGATCACCTGGGGCTTCAGCACCCGGGCCACCTCCAGCGTCTGCTCCACCCGCTGCTGGGTAACCGCGCGGACGGCCCGGTCAACCGATCCGGGGTTCAGGTCCATGAAGGTGGCATGCACGGTACACCCTAAACCGCGTTCGGCCAGCTCCCCGGCAAAGGAACGTAGCAGGCCCCATTCCATAGTGTCAAGCGCATCGGCCGGCAGGTACAGCTCAGGATTAATCCGCTCTGCCAGCAGGTACTCATGATGTTCCGTCAGGCGCGGCCAGGGGACATGGGCGCAGATCATGCTAGGCATGGTGCGCACCCCGCTTGGTCGTCTGTACGAGACGCTCAAGCTTGCCAACTGCCGAGGGATCACCGAGGATGATCAGGGTATCACCGGCATCAATGGTGGCCTGCGGATTGGGGTTGAAGATCATCTGGCCATCGGCCTTCTTGATGCCGACGATGATCACGCCGATCTCCTTGCGGAAACCGGAACTGACCAGCGTCTCACCGCAGAACGGCGAGGAGGCCGCCATCGTCACCTCCTCCATCTGCAGGTCCATATGCTCACTGCCGGTGGCGATCTCGATGAAATCGACCACATTGGGACGCAGGATCGACTGGGCCATCCGCATGCCGCCGATGCTGTACGGTGAGACCACCTTGTTGGCCCCGGCCCGTTTCAGCTTCAGTTCGGTCCCCTCCTCCCCCGAGCGCGCCAGGATGTAGAGATTGGGATTTAAGCCCCGTGCGGTGAGGGTGATGTAGACGTTCTCCGAATCGGAGGTGACGACCGACACCAGACCAACCGCCCGCTGGATACCGGCCTTGGTCAGGATATCATCCTGGGTCGCATCACCCTTCATCCAGAGATAGCGGTCATCATCAATCCCCTCCAGCACGTCAATATCACGTTCGATCACCACAAACCGGACGTGGTTGGCGGCCAGCTCCCGGCAGATCATGGAGCCGATCCGGCCGAACCCGCAGATGATATAATGGCCGCTTAAGGCATCGATCTTCTTTTCCACCTTCTTCCTCCCGAGGATTCGTTGGATCTGCCCTTCGAACATAAACTGGGCCACACTGCCTACCAGGTAAAAGAACACGCTGACCCCGGTCACGATCAGAAACAGCGTGAAGACCCGCCCCGCGTTGGACAGGGGGTGAATCTCACCGAACCCCACCGTGGCCACGGTGGTGATGGTCATGTAGACCGAATCCAGAAGCGGCCAGCCTTCAATCAGCATATAACCGGCCGTGCCGATGATCACCAGCAGGAGCAGGACACTCACCGAAACGACGATTCGCCGGAATGGATACACAGGTTTCCTCCTCTGTCTGCGCATGCAGCATACAACCGGAGCGCGGGCTGATACAAGCGCTTTGATCGGCAAACCGCACGAAAAAGAAAACGGTCGTCGCTTTTGTTAAAAGCGCCAACCTGACTGTAACGATTGACAAAACCTGCATACTGTATACAATGTGCCAACCTTGCTCCGGAACGGACCGACCATGACCAAAAAAGCCAAGGAAAAGCATCTCACCCTGCGGGAGAAGATCCTGGAGAATATCCGCGACGCCATCATCTCGGGCAGCATGGCTGCCGGAAGCCGCGTCTCAGAACCTGAACTGGCTGAACGTCACGGCATCAGCCGGACACCGATACGCGAGGCCTTTCGGCAACTGGAATCGGAAGGCTACCTGACGGTCATCCCCCGCAAAGGGGCCGTGGTCAGCGCCTTTTCCCAACAGGATATCGAAGAGTTTTACGCTATCAAGAGTATCCTGGAGGGGTATGCCGCCCGCCGGGCGTGTAAAAACCTGACCGACCGGGAGATCGACCGCCTGGAGGCGATCAACGAACGGCTGCGTACGATGGCGGATCAGGAGGACGTCAAACAGTTCTTCAAGGTGCATAACGACTTCCACGACCTGTTTATCAAGGCTTCCGACAACGGCAAACTTCGTGTTATGATCAAAAACCTGGTAAATCACTTTCAGCGGCTGCGGCTCATGTCCCTCTCGGTGCCCGGCCGCATGATCATCTCGGTCCAGGAACATGCCAAGATCATCGAGGCGTTCAGAAAACGGGATTGCGAGACTGCGGAGGCGCTGGT
Source organism: Deltaproteobacteria bacterium (assembly GCA_021782545.1). Taxonomy (GTDB): domain Bacteria; phylum Desulfobacterota; class Desulfuromonadia; order Geobacterales; family Pseudopelobacteraceae; genus Trichlorobacter. Next base: position 10,566 of record JAJXUW010000069.1, read on the forward strand.
TCGCACCAACGCCGAATACGGCGGCAAGGTGCTCATGAATGGTGGCGGCAACCTGGCCGCCATGCCGCTTGATCTGTAGCCCTGGAGCCTTTACTGCATGACTCCTCCATCTGCTGACATACGCCGCCAGATACCCAAGATGGACAAGGTGCTGGTATGGCCTCTCCTTGCCCCACTGGCCGCATCAGCCACCCACCATGAGCTGCGCGATGCGGTCCGGGAAGTGTTGGATCAGCTGCGTTGCCAACTGGTCTCGGGTTCGACTCCCGACCTTTCCCCGCACCATATCGCCCATCTGGTAGCCGACCAGTTGCGGCGGGCGCAGGCGCCCAGCCTGCGCCGGGTGATCAACGGCAGTGGCATCGTCATTCACACCAACCTGGGGCGTTCCCCCCTGGCTTTGGCTGCAGAGACGGCATTTAAGGAGACAGCCTGGGGCTACAGCAACCTGGAGTTCGACCTGGAGCGAGGGGAGCGGGGCGAACGGTACGTCCACGTCGAGCGGTTGCTCTGTGCGCTTACCGGCGCCGAGGCGGCCCTAGTGGTGAACAACAACGCCGCCGCCGTACTGCTGGCCCTGTCCGGCCTTGCCAACGGCCGTGAGGTCATCGTCTCCCGGGGAGAGCTGGTGGAGATCGGCGGATCGTTCCGCATCCCCGACGTGATGCGCCAGAGCGGCGCCACCCTGGTTGAAGTGGGCACCACCAACCGGACTCACCCCCACGATTACCGCAACGCCATCACCGAGCAGACCGCCATGCTGCTCAAGGTCCATACCAGCAATTTTGCCGTGGTGGGCTTTACCGCCGAGGTACACACCGCCGAGATGGTGCAGATCGGCCGGCAGGCCGGCCTAACCACCATGGTGGA
>JAJXUW010000070.1 GCA_021782545.1 Deltaproteobacteria bacterium
TCCATCGGTACGGACAGGCTCCCACCGTTCTCTGGCAACCCGTGAGGGTCGAGAAGGTGCATCAGCCTGCGCATCTCATCGAGATGCCGAGAATAGACCCCGGGGAATAACGGTCTCTTGGTTCCTGATCGTGGCATAGCCCCACCTAACGTGGCATCTAGAGGTAGCAAACTAACGACGAACCGCTGTACTCTGTCAGCATGATGTAACCATTCGGCAGTCGAAAGTCAAGGCACGGCGACGGTTTTTCCCTGCTAAAAAAGTCGTTGACTTATGCACCGTTTTTGCCTGAAAGTCGGCAGCATTCTTTACCAAACAAGAGGTCCTTTTACGATGGAACTGAAGAACAAGATATGGATGACCGGTGCGCTGGAGTGGTTTGCCTATATCGATGACGAAGAGGTATTTCTGGGCAGCAAAAATTTTCCCGTTCCCCTGGAAGAAGGGGATCAATGGATCAGCGAGGCTGGCGACATCTTCAAGGTCGAGGATGGCGAGATCAGGAAGATCGGCCACTCCGAACCACCGAAGCGGTACTGGTAGGCACCAGATCGATCACCGTCACCTCCGGCGGTGCCAGGAAACGGATCGGCGGTCCCCAGGTGCCACAGCCGCGGCTGACGTAGAGCGCCCCCCCTTCCGGCAGCCGGGTGAGGCCAGCCGCCACCGGAAAACGCAACCAGGTGAGCAGGGTGAACGGAAAGATCTGGCCGCCGTGGACATGGCCGGAGAGCTGCAGATCAAAACGCCCCCGGCTGGCAGCGGCAATCTCCGGCCGGTGTTTCAGAAGCAGGACAAAACGGTTCCGGGGGACTGCCGCCAGGAGTCGCCCCTCAACCGCTGACAGCCCCGGCTGACCGGTTGCCGGGTCATCCACCCCCACCAGCGTCAGATACGGCCCCGCCTCCCGCTGCTCATTCCGCAGCAGCTGAAACCCGCACCGTTGCAGAAAGGCCGTGGCCTGACCGATACCGGCATACCACTCATGATTGCCGATGACCGCCACCATCCCCAACGGCGGGGCCACCCCCCGGAACAGTTCGGAAACCCCATCAAAATGGCCACCGACATGGCCATCCACCATATCGCCCGTCGCCACCACCAGATCGGGGGAGGCCTGACGGACCGCCTGCACCACCTTGGCCACCCGGCCATCCCGCACGATCAGGCCGACATGCAGGTCACTCAACTGCACGATCCGCACCCGGGGGGAGCCGGCGGGCAGCTTGGTCGTGGGCAGTACCAGATGCACCGTCCGGACCTGCTGCGCCTCGAACCAGCCGTAAACCACAATCCCTGCGGCCAGCAGAACGACGGCCAGAAACAGCGGCCGCGGTTCGAACAGCGGCACCGCTGGCACCCGCACGAAAAACGCTGCCAAATACCGGCCAAACCGCAGCAGATCACCCAGCAGCATCAGCGCAACGAACAGAAACAGAAACCCCATCCAACAGTAGCCGAGGTAGGCAACGGCACGGGCCAGTTGCTCGCGGCCATCCTGCTCCAACAGCCGCACCGCCACCGGCGCCACTACCATGGCAACCAACCAGAGGCTGAGCCCTGCCGCGCCGCATCGGCCCAAGGCAAGTCCCTGCCATGCCCGCAGCAGGAAATAGCCGTGGGCAGAGCCGTACACCAGGAAAAACGTCAGCAAGAACAGCTTCATCAAGGTACCGTCCCCTGCCACAATTTTCCCCTTGTCATCGGGGTGGTCCTGCACAATACTGCTGCACCGTGACTACCACAGAGCCCATCTCTACACAACCACTTACTGATGGTCGGACCATCGAAGTGGCTGTGCCACTCCCGCTTGAGGGGACCTTCCACTACCGGGTGCCGACCTCCCTCGCAGATCAGCTGCAACCGGGGGTACGGGTCCTGGTCCCCTTTGGCCGGCGCACACTGACCGCCTACACCCTCGGCAGCAGCAGGCCGCCGGAGGGGCAACCGCTCAAAGATATCCTGGCCGTCCTCGACGACGGGCCGCTCTTGACCGAAGCCGAGCTGGCCTTTTTCCGCTGGGTGGCCGACTACTACCTGCACCCGCTGGGCGAGGTACTGAAGACCGCCCTGCCGACCGGCATCAACCTGCAGAGCAAAAAAGGGGCCGATGCAGAGACCATCACCGGTGGTCGCAGGGTACTCAGACAACGGATAGCGGCCGCCACCGGCCAGCTACCATCCAGGCCGCTGCGGGGCAAGGCCGCAGAGCTGCTGGCCTTTCTCAACGCGGCTGGTGAGACCTCGTCAGCCGAGTTGCGGGCCCGTTTTGGGGAATGCTCCCCCCATCTGAGGCGCCTGGCGGAACTTGGCCTGGTCTGTATGGAACAACGCGAGGTCTACCGCAACCCGTTCAGCGGCGATCAGGTGGAACGCGACCAGCCCAAGCCGCTAATGCCGCACCAGCAGACTGCCTTGCAGGCCATCCTTGCTGCCGCCGATAACGGCCATTTCACCCCGTTCCTGCTGCACGGCATCACCGGCAGCGGCAAGACCGAGGTCTACCTGCAGGCCATCGCCCATTGCCGCGTGCAGGGCAAAGGCGCCCTGGTGCTGGTGCCGGAGATAGCGCTCACCCCCCAGCTGGTACGCCGCTTCCGAGCCCGCTTCGGCGACGGCATCGCCGTGCTGCACAGCGCCCTGTCCGACGGCGAGCGCTATGACGAATGGCGCCGTATCCGGCGGGGCGAGGCCCCGATCGTGATCGGCGCCCGCTCGGCCATCTTCGCCCCCCTGGAGCGGATCGGTATCATTGTGGTGGACGAGGAACACGAGGCATCCTTCAAGCAATCCGACGGCCTGCGCTACAACGCCCGCGACCTGGCCCTGGTGCGGGGCCGCGACGAAGCTGCGGTGGTGGTGCTGGGCTCGGCAACACCGCTGGTCACCACCATGCAGGCCGTCCGGGAGGGGCGGCTCTCCCTGCTGGAACTGCCCGAGCGGGTGGCCGGACGCCCCCTGCCGGAGATCATGCCGATCACCACCCGCCTTACGTCCGACGAACCGCTCTCCGCGCCGCTCTTGGCCGAGCTGGCAACGAATCTGGAGCGGGGCGAGCAGTCGCTCCTGTTTCTCAACCGGCGGGGGTTCGCCACCTGGCTCTCCTGCCCGGCCTGCGGTGCCACCCTCACCTGTCCCAACTGCTCGGTATCGCTCACCTACCACCGCAGCCGCGGCGAGAGTCGCTGCCACTACTGCGACTACACGGTGCCAGCACCCGGCACCTGTCCGGCCTGCGGCGAACCGGAGCTGAAAGAGCTCGGTGTCGGGACCGAACGGATTGAGGCCGAACTGCGCGCCCGGTTCCCCGCAGCCCGTATCGCCCGGATGGACAGCGACACCACCGCCGGCAAGGACGGTCATAGCCGGATCCTCTCCAGGGTCGCCCGGGGCGAGGTGGATATCCTGGTGGGGACCCAGATGATCGCCAAGGGGCACGACTTTCCGGGGGTGACCCTGGTGGGGGTGCTGCAGGCGGAAGGCTCGCTCTACCTGCCCGACTTCCGGGCAGCGGAACGGACCTTTCAGGTATTGTCACAGGTGATCGGCCGGGCCGGCCGGGGGGAGCTGCCGGGGCGGGTGCTGCTGCAGACCGCAAATCCAGAACAGTACGCCGTGGCCAAGGCGCTGACCCACGATTTTGCCGGTTTCTGTGGGGAGGAGCTGGCCTTTCGCCAGGAGCTGGGCTATCCCCCCTTCGGCTTTCTGGCCGCCCTCCAGTTTTCCTCGATTGCGGAAGGGACCGCCCAGGAAGGGGCCGCTCAGGCCGGCCGTCTGCTGACACAGCTTAAGGCCCGGCTCGGTCTGCGCCTCGAGATCCTGGGACCGGCACCGGCACCCCTGTACCGCCTGCGGGGCCGTTTCCGCCACCAAATCCTGCTGAAGGCGGCTAAACGGGCCGACCTGCGCCGTCTGCTGGCCGCCTACCGCAGCCGGCGTTCCCCCTGCCCACAGCTGCGGGAGGCGCTGGATATCGATCCGGTCGACCTGCTGTAACCGGGTAAAGGAGCCCCATGCCACGACTCCCGGCCGGTTTGACGGCCCTTAACACCGCCCAGTTTCTGGGGGCCATGAACGACAACATCCTCAAGCTGCTGATCGTCTATTTCCTGATCCAGCACCAGGGTGCGGCCCAGGCCGGGCTGATCAACGCCTCCTCCGGGATGGCCTTTGCCCTGCCGTTTCTGCTCCTGTCCGCCCCGGCCGGCTGCCTGGCCGATCGTTACCGCAAATCCCGGGTCAGCGTGGTGGTGAAACTGCTGGAGGTGATGGTCACCGCCCTGGCAGTTGCCGCCTTTGCCCTCAGGCTTACCGGGGCGCTCTACGGTCTGCTGTTCCTGATGGCCTGCCACAGCGCCCTGTTCGCCCCGGCCAAGTACGGCATCATCCCGGAGCTGGCACCGCGGGAGGAACTCTCCCGGGCTAACGGCCTGATCGAATCCTGCACCTTCCTGGCGATCATCTTCGGTACCACCCTGGCCTCGCTGCTCACCCAGGCCAGTAACGGCCGTTTCTGGACAGCGGCGCTCTGCTGCCTGGCGCTGGCCGTGGCGGGGCTGGTGGCGGCGCTGCGGTTGCCGGCGGTACCGGTGGCGGCCCCGGACAGGCCGGTCCGGTTCCTGCCGGCCGAGATCTGGCGGACCCTGCGACAGGTGCGGCAGGACCGCTGGTTGCTGCTGGCGGTGGGTGGTCAGGCCTGGTTCATGCTGGTGGGGGCCTTTGCCCAGCTGAACCTGATTGGGTACGGCATGCAACGCTTTGCCCTGAGCGAGGCCGAGAGCGGCTATCTGTTTCTGGCGGCGGCACTGGGGATCGGCGCCGGGGCACAGGCGGCGGCCCGCATCTCGGGACGGCGGGTGGAATTGGGCCTGGTGCCGCTGGGCGGGGCGGGGCTGGTGCTGGCGCCGCTGTTCCTGCAGCTCGCCCCCCCTGCCCTGCCGCTCGCGGTGGGGATCATCATCCTCTTTGGGGTCAGTGCCGGCCTGTTCAGCCTGCCGCTGCAGACCTTCATCCAACTGCGGGCCAGGGCCGATCTGCGGGGCGAGGTGCTGGCCGCCGCCAGCTTTATGAACTGGGTCGGCATCCTGCTGGCCGCACTCCTCACCTGGCTCTGCAGCGGTCCCTTGCGGTTCAGCGCGGCCCAGGGCTTCAGCCTGCTGGGGCTTGCCACCCTGGCGGTTGTCCTTGGCATCCTGCGTTCATTCCCCGCCATGGGGCGGCGGGCCGTCAAGATCACCAGCCGTCTCCTCCCCTGACCGCCTACTGCCCCGCCAGCCAGGAGGCGTTCACCAGGTTGATCGGCCGGCCGGCCAGAAAGCCGGCCACGTTGGCCGCCACAATGGCAGTCAGCCGTCTGCGGGCCGCCAGGGAGGCCCAGGCGATATGGGGCGTGATGACGCAGTTGGGGGCGTCTTTAAGCGGATTGTCGGCCAGCATCGGCTCGACGGCAACCACATCCAGGCCGGCACCGGCCAGCACCCCGTCCCCCAGGGCGGCGGCCAGGTCCGCCTCGTTCACCAGGCCGCCCCGGGCCACATTGATGAGGAAGGCCGTACTCTTCATCCGCGCCAGCAGAGCGGCATCGACAAAGCCGCCGTTCTCGACGGTCTGGGGGCAGTTCAGCGACACCACATCGGCCTGGCTGAAGAGTTCTTCGAGCGGCACAAATCCAACACCAGGAAACGCGGCGGCTGCCGGTGGCCGGGGGGTGTAGGCGATCACCTGCATGCCGAAGGCCGCCCCGATCCGTGCCACGGCCCGCCCGATGGCACCGAAGCCGACGATCCCCAGCGTGAGGCCGTCAAGCTCCACCAGCGGGGTCGTGCGGAAGGAGTAATCCGGACAGCGGCACCACTCTCCCTCCTTGACCGCCCGGTCGTGCAGGCCGGTCCGGTTGGTCAGTTCCAGCAGCAGGGCAAAGGTGGCCTGGGCCACCGACGGGGTGGAGTAGGCCGGCACGTTGGCCACCGGGATACCGTGCTGGCCAGCCCAGACGACATCCACATTGTTGTAGCCGGTGGCCAAGAGCGAGATAAAGCGCAACTGCGGCAGCTGCTGTAATATGTCTGCGGTCAGCTTGACCTTGCTGGTGAGGACGATATCGGCCCGGGCCGCCCGTTCCAGCACCAGTTCCGGCGGAGTGCGGTCGTAGACCATACAGCGGCCCTGGTCCGCCACCGGCTGCCAGGGGTTATCGCCCGGTTCGACGGTGTAGCCGTCCAGAATTACGATCTGCGGTGCTGGTGCCATACGGGCCTCCTCGTGTGTGGTGTCATTGATCCGCCACAGGATTGGCGTAAAGGTTCGATCCAGTCTATACTCAAAATCGACCGTCCGATCACGAATAAATTGACGGTATGCGGAATAGCTTTTATAGTTGCTCCAATTTTAAGCAAGCTGACTGTCATCGGTATCTTTCGCCCCGAGAAAGGCCGCTTCCATGCAGCAGGCACCCGACATCATCCTGACTACAAAGGCGCTTGCCTACCTGCAGCAGCACGGGGTCGCCGACCTTTCCCTTGAGCTGCGGCCACTTCTCAGTTGTTGCGTCCCCTATACGCCGCCCCCCCACATCTCCTTTGGACTCCCCCGCAAGCCAGCACAGTTTGTAACGATGCAGCGCAACGGCATCACCATCCATCTTGACCGGGCCCTGTCCGATATCCCGCGCCTGACTATTGACCAGCATGGTTTCAGCATCTTTTCATGGCTTTCGGTGAGCGATTGGCGTCCACTGCCCCCCTCATCGTAATGCGAGCCACCATCCTACCCAAGGAGGCTGTATGAATGCCCTGACGTTGATCTTCGCCGCACTCTGTATTTTTGTCATCGCCTACCGGCTCTATGGTCTGTTCATCGCCAACAAGGTCCTGAACCTGCGGGATGAGATAGCCACCCCGGCGGTGACCATGGCGGATGGCCATGACTACGTGGCCACCAACAAGTATGTCCTGTTCGGTCACCACTTCGCTGCCATCGCTGCGGCCGGTCCACTCCTGGGGCCGGTACTGGCGGCCCAGTTCGGCTTCCTGCCCGGTGCCCTCTGGATCCTGATCGGCGCCGTACTGGCCGGGGCGGTGCATGACATGGTGGTGCTGTTCGCCTCGGTGCGTCATAAAGGCAAGAGCCTCTCGCTGATCGCCGAGGCGGAGATCGGCAAGGTGGCCGGCAAGGTGGCATCCATAGCCATCATCTGCATCCTGATCCTCACCCTGGCCGGCCTGGCCATCGCCGTGGTGAATGCCATGTTCAACAGCCCCTGGAGCACCTTCACCGTGGTCAGCACCATCCCGATCGCCATCATCATGGGGCTGTACATGCAGAAGATCCAGCCGGGGGATATCAGAGGGGGCAGCATCATCGGTTTTGCCCTGCTCATGCTGGTGATCCTGGCCGGTCCGTGGGTGGTGGCCAATCCGTCCCTGGCCGCCCTGTTCACCTTCTCCAAGAAGCAGATCGCCGTCTTCATCCCGATCTACGGCTTCTTCGCCTCGGTACTGCCGGTCTGGCTGCTGCTGGTCCCCCGCGATTACCTCTCCACCTATCTTAAAATCGGCACCATCGCCCTCCTGGCCCTGGGCATCCTGGCGGTCCACCCCGACCTGCAGATGCCGGCCCTGACCAAATTCACCGGCGGCGGCGGTCCAATCATCCCCGGCGCGGTCTTTCCGTTTGTCTTCATCACCATCGCCTGCGGCGCCCTGTCCGGATTCCACGCCATCATCGGCTCCGGCACCACCCCCAAGATGATCGCCCATGAACGGGACATCCTGTTTGTTGGCTACGGCGCCATGCTGATGGAGGGATTTGTGGCCATCATGGCCCTGATCGCCGCCTGTGTCCTGGTGCCGTCGGACTATTTCGCCATCAACGCCGCCCCGGCTGTCTTCCAGAAGCTGGGTATGGCTACCGTGAACCTGCCGATGCTGGCCCAGGAGGTGGGGGAACAGGTACAGGGCCGTCCCGGCGGCGCGGTCTCCCTGGCGGTTGGCATGGCCTACATCTTCTCCTCCATCCCGTTTTTGCGGGGACTGATGGCCTACTGGTACCACTTCGCCATCATGTTTGAGGCGGTCTTCATCCTCACCGCCGTGGATGCCGGCACCCGGGTGGGGCGCTACCTGCTGCAAGAGCTGTTCGGCCGGGTGTACGCCCCGTTCAGCGACAACAAGTGGATCCCGGGGATTGTGATAACCAGCCTGCTGTTCACCTCGGCCTGGGGCTATCTGGTCTACACCGGCGACATCACCACCATCTGGCCCCTGTTCGGCATGAGTAACCAGCTGCTGGCCACCTGTGCCCTGATCGTCGGTACCAGCATGCTGATCCGGATGGGCAAGGCCCGATACGCCTGGGTCACCGCCCTGCCGGGCCTGTTCATGGTGCCGGTCACCCTGACTGCCGGTTACCAGAACATCTTCGGCAACTTCCTGCCCAAAAACCTGATGTTGCTGGCGGTACTGGCCATCATCGTCATGGTGTTGATGATCATCGTTTTTATCGCGGCCTTTATCAAATGGTACCAGCTGTTGCAGGTAACAGGGACGGTGCGTGACCAGTTTGGTGATGAGGTACTGGCCCTGGCTGAAGTTCCTGACAGTCAATCCGGCTCGCTGCGGGAACCGGTGATGACCTCGGAACCCTAATCACGCGCGACAGGTAGAAATATCAAGGGGCCTTCTTTCGGAAGGCCCCTTGGTGTTTGGTGGTCAGCGTAACCGTGTGTGCTTACTGCCCCCGTTTGCCACTATGCAGGCGTTGCCGCTTAAACCTGGTACTTGCTCCATGCAATGTCCCTCCTGAGGCAAGAAGTTTTGCCCCTCCTCGGTGGGCCTCACGCTGCCGGTACTGGGCGATCCGTTCTTCACGCTCCTCTTTCCGTCGCAGCTCTTCTGCACGCCGCGCTTCAAACGCGGCCTGATAGGCGCGTTGTTCCGCCTCACGCTGACGAGTATGCTTCTTCAGCTCCGATACCGCCCCCAGGAGCAGCAAAAAAATATAACCAAAAATAATGACTTTTAGGGGGCCAATCTCGTGAAAAAGCTGCACGAAGGCGTACAGAAGCCCTTTCAGGACCTCGCCAAACGTCCTGAAAAACTCCGCCATAAACTCGGAGAATGAATAATTGCTAAAGATGGAATCGCCCATCGGCCCCCCTGCCCTCCCGTGACACTGGGAAAAAATGTAAAGTGAAACAACGGCGGGGGCAACGTTTTATTTCCAGGCATGGCAGATTCGTACGACTTCAAGGCAGCGCCACCACGGGGCCCACTTTACCGGTCGCGCTCAGGCTTCTTTCGTGCTATGAAAACATGCAGCGTGGCCTTTGATCGACAACGCCAACGGGCGTGCCTGCTGGCCCGTTTGCCCGCGAGAAGGGACATCCAGAACCCCGCGCCTCACAATCCGTACGAAACGTCTGGCGGTGTACCACCAGTGCCAATGCCCTTATTAAGCACCAATACTGGCACGGCACCATATCGCACTGTCTGGGCAGACCGTCATAACCGGATCGCACATCAACCATTGCACGAAAGGGAACAGACATGCGCGCAGTTGACGATGGCCGCTGCTTTGTCTGTGGCAAGGACAACCCGATCGGCCTGAAGGCCGTCTTCCTGCACGACCCGGTGCGACGCAGGGCAGAGGCCACGCTACGTATCCCGGATCAATTTCAAGGGTGGCAGGGGATTACCCACGGCGGCATCATCTCAGCCCTCCTGGATGAGATCTGTGCCCAGGCCTGCCTCTGCAGCGGGCTGCAGGTGGTCACCAGTGAGCTGAAACTGCGCTACCGCGCACCAGTACCCACTGATCTGCCAATAACCGTAGTCGGGGAAGTTGTCAGCGAACGCCACCGACTGATAACTGCAAAAGGCCGGCTGGAGTTGGATGGTAAGATTATGGCAGAGGCCGAGGCGACCCTGTTTCGCATCTGACACCCTATCACCTTGTGCAGGTGAGCTTTAGCGGAATGGTCACACAGCGGTCACAGATTGGTCACAAGCTTGACTAAATTAGCAGGGAATCGCTGTTGGCAGGAGGTATGCATTAATGTGAGACGCTAGACGCTTAAGAAGTAACTGGGAAGATCCGGGATCAGATGGGATATCGCGGGACGGCCGATAAACACTGGGAAAAATCGTGGCCGCCGATTAAAGAATGAAAAGTCTGCAAATTCGCAAAAAATAAGGGCCAGGTACTTGACCTGGCCCATGTGTTTTGATGGAGCGGGAAACGGGATTCGAAAATAGCTAGTAAAATCAACATGTTAAAAGCATTGCGTTAATTCAAATAGTTACCGAAATCTTCGATGTGTCTTGAGTCCAGATTAGTGCAGTAAAATGCATCAAAATTCAACCGTAACGGGAACAGCTTGGGAACGGCTGTTTGTGCTGTGCTAATGGTTGTATTAGTCTTGTAGCGTTTGGAAGCTCTCTAGACAGCTTAACGGAGTGTTCACCGCCAATGGGCTAAACCAAAAGAGTATTTATATCTATCGAGGGCTGATTATCTAGATTGTCCCAAACTATTTTCCTGATAATTCGAAATAAAATCTTCTTTCATTCTGCCAATTCGACCATTTCTGCCCATAGTATTATGATTGTAAAAATATCCGCTACCAATAAGCCAAAATAATTTATCAACATTATATGATGTAACATCGGCAGCATCAGCAATTTTAGATATTACTTTTTGGACTTGGTATGGACTTGGCTTATTTGAGCAAAGCCCAATCCCTACAAATATGTCTATAACATGTACATCTGGTTTGCCATAATCGACAAAGCCAAGTTCCTTCAGAAAATCGCATGCCAATGGATAGCCAATACCTTCTATCTCTGCCGCTATAATCAAAGGCAAAGCTGGCTGGGATTTCTTGTTGCAGTAAAGGCTATTTGCCCATTCGTAGAATTTGCCTCCGTCCTCAAATTGATTTAAGAAT
>JAJXUW010000071.1 GCA_021782545.1 Deltaproteobacteria bacterium
GCCTTCATCATCGAGCGGGGCGGCGTACCGCTCAAGCCGGGCGACGGCGTTATCCACTCCTGGCTGAACCGCCTGCTGCTGCCCGACACCGTCGGCACCGGCGGCGACTCCCACACCCGCTTTCCGATCGGCATCTCCTTCCCGGCCGGTTCCGGCCTGGTGGCCTTTGCCGGCGCCATGGGCTTCATGCCGCTGGATATGCCCGAGTCGGTGCTGGTCCGCTTCAAGGGCAAGCTGAACCCCGGCATCACCCTGCGCGACGCGGTCAACGCCATCCCGTACTGGGCCATCAAGCAGGGCAAGCTGACCGTGCCCAAGAAGAACAAGATCAACGTCTTCAACGGCCGCATCCTGGAGATGGAAGGGCTCCCCAACCTGACCGTGGAGCAGGCCTTCGAGTTGACCGACGCAGCTGCCGAGAGGAGCGCCGCTGCCGGCTGCATCCAGCTCTCCAAGGAATCGGTGGCCACCTACCTGCGTTCCAACGTGGCCCTGATGAAGAAGATGATCGCCGATGGCTACCAGGATGCCCAGACCCTGCAGAACCGGATCGACGCCGTGAACGCCTGGCTGGCCAAGCCCGAACTGCTGGAAGCCGACAAGAACGCCGTGGAAACCGGCGCCTATGCCGACGTGATCGAAATCGACCTGGCCGAGATCACCGAGCCGATCCTGGCTTGTCCCAACGACCCGGACGATGTGAAGCTCCTGTCCGAGGTGGCCGGCACAGAGATCAAGGACGTGTTCCTCGGCTCCTGCATGACCAACATCGGTCATTTCCGGGCTGCCGCCGAGATCTGGCGTGGGCTTAAATTCAACCCGAACGTCCGCACCTGGATCTGCCCGCCGACCCGCATGGATCAGACCAAGCTCAAAGACGAGGCCTACTTCTCGGTCTACAGCGCCTTCGGCGCACGGATCGAGATCGCCGGCTGTTCGCTCTGCATGGGCAACCAGGCGCGGGTACCGGATGGGGTGAACATGTTCTCCACCTCCACCCGTAACTTCGACGACCGGATCGGCGACGGCGCCAAGGTGTTCCTCGGTTCCGCCGAACTGGGTGCGGTGACCGCTACCATGGGCAAACTGCCCACCGTGGCCGAATTCATGGCTATCTACAAGGAAAAGGTCGAGCCCAAGAAAGAGGCCATCTATCAGTACCTGCAGTTTGACGAGATGGCTGAGTACAAGTAGGATTTTACAGACGCCGTACAAAAAGCCCTCCGGAATACCTCCGGGGGGCTTTTTGTCGTCTGGCGCGTGATCTGTGGTCTGGGCGGCGTTATCGGGGCAGCAGATGGGCGATGAGGGGGGCTGCCAGGACGTTGAGCAGTCCGACGAGCACCATGACAAGACCGGCGATGGCGCCGATCTCCTCGTCAATCTGATACGCCTTGGCGGTACCTGCCCCGTGGGCGCCCATGCCGAGCAGTGCCCCCCGTGCCAGAGACGACCGCAGCGGCAGCCACGTGAGCAGACCTTCACCGAGGGCAGCACCCAGTACGCCGGTTATGACGACGAACACTGCGGTGAGGGACGGCACGCCCCCGATATCACCGGAGACGATCATGGCAAAGGGGGTGCTTAAGGAGCGGGGCAGCAAACTCAGTCGCACCGTCTCATCCAGCCCCAGCAGGTTTGACAGCATCCAGGCGGAGCCCATGGCGGTGGCGCTCCCGGTCAGTATGCCAACGACCAGGAGCGGCCAATGGCGACGTAATAACGATCGTTGTTCGTAGATCGGCACGGCAAACGATACCGTTGCCGGTGCGAGCAGGGCGACCAGCCAATGGGTTCCCTGGATATACTCCTGGTAGGACTCTTTGGCTGCCACGGCAATCAGGAGCAGCAGTGCCGGTGTGATCAACAACGGCGAGAGCCACCAGCGGGCCTTGCGATGGTACAGCGTCTTTGCTGCCGCGTAGAGCCCGATAGTCAGTACGGACCACAATAGTGCCTGAAACAGGCCGTTATCCCGTAACATCAGCATCTCCCTTGTGAACGACGTATCCGGTAGCAAAGGTCCACCACCACGGCCGTAACGGTCATGACCATGATCGTACCGGCAATGATGGCCGTGAGGATCTTGAGGCCCAGTATACCGGTCAGTTCAGGATGGTCCAGAACAGCCAATACGGCAGGTACAAAGAACAGAAGCATTTCGGCGAGGAACCACTGTGCCCCGCGTCGTACCGTGCGGATGTTGAGCCATTTGTTTCCCAGGAAGGCAAGCAGGATTGCCAGCCCGACGATGGCGCCGGGTACCGGTAGCCCGGTTGCACGTGTAATGCCCTCGCCTGCAAGCCAGAAACCGAGGATGAGAACTATCTGGGCCAACCGGTTTGACCGGCAGCAACGTCGCCAGGCGACCGTATGAGAAAATCCGTTCATAAAACGCTCCTGTTGTAATTGGGTACCGATTGCATCGTACCGCAAGCCATGATATTCATAAAATGAATTTATTGGTAATATATAATTCTTAAAAGGAATAACATGGAAATACGGACATTGCGCATGTTTGTCGAGGTGGTCAGACAGGGAGGGTTTTCCCGCGCAGCGGATAAGGTGTTTGCGACCCAGTCAACCGTGAGCAAGGCGGTCAAGCAGCTTGAGGGAGAGTTGGGACTCGTGTTGCTGGACCGCCGTGGACATCACTGCCAGCTGACGGAGGCGGGCGAGATCGTGTACCGGCGCGCCGTGAGCATCCTGGCGCAGGGTGACGATATGAAGCTGGAGTTGGAGGATCTGCGCGGGCTTAAAGGGGGCGTACTGCGTCTCGGCTTTCCTCTGATCGGCAGCAATACCCTGTTTGCCCGCTGGTTTGCCGTCTATCGAACACACTATCCGGATGTGGATGTTAGGCTGGTGGAACACGGCAGCAAGCGCCTGGAGGAACTGGTGCTGGCCGGCGAACTGGACCTGGCCGCTTCGCTTTTACCGGTAAGCCGGGAGTTTGAGTGGCAGGAGCTCCGGAGGGAACCGATCGATGCGCTTTTGGCAGCCGACCATCCGTTGGCTACCGTCGATACCATCAGATTCAACGAGCTGGCGGATATCCCGTTCATCCTGTACGGGCCGGGCTTTGCACTCAACCCGATGATCAGGGAGGCGTGCCGGGAAAGCGGGTTTGTGCCGAAGGTAACGGCCCAGTCGAGCCAGGTCGACTTCGTCATCGAACTCGTCGCCGCAAAGCTCGGTGTGGCGTTGCTGCCGCGGATGATCTGCGAACAACGGCCCCATCCACTCACCAAACGGGTGGCGATCAGTCAGCCTTCCCTCTATTGGCATATGGCCCTGGTCTGGCGGCGTGGCGCTTTTCTGTCCCATGCCGCACAGGCATGGCTGACGTTGGCGGACGATCCCCGGGTGGCAGGTCGCGGTCTGCAGACCGGTACCCGCAGCCGGTAACCGGGTGCTAGTGGCTAACCGCTGTTTTTAGGGGCGTTGCCAGGGCTTGACGAAGAAGTAACAGATCACCAGGAAGGGCAGGGCGGCAAAGGCGGCCTCGAAATGGCCCAGAAAGAGCTGCCAGGTGGCAAAGGTCATGATGCAGACTACGAACAGGATCAGGGCGATGGCGGTAATTTTTGACATGTGGCCAGGGTAGCGCGAACAATGCCAAAAGAAAAGGTTTCAGTTTGACAAACCGGGTGGGCTCAGGTAGCAATAAAACCCCAAATTCACCATCGGCAAGGTTTCAGGCATGAAGATCAGTGATCGTATCCGTGAGCAGCAGCCGTTTGTTTCGTTGGAGTACTTTCCACCCAAAGAGCGGGATGAGTGGCCCGCCTTTTTCCAGGTGGTGAGCCGCCTGGCGCAGTTGAACCCCCTGTTCGCATCGGTGACCTACGGCGCCGGCGGCAGCACTCAGGAGGCCACGCTGGAGATTGTCTCGCGTATGCAGCAGGAATACGGGCTTGAGACCATGGCCCATCTGACCTGTGTCGGCGCCCAGCCAGAACGGCTGCATCGTTTTCTGGATGCCCTCACGGCGGCTGGTGTCAACAATGTGCTGGCCTTGCGTGGCGACCCCCCCAAGGATGTGCCGCCTGCAGACGTTACCGAATCGCCGCTATTGTTCGCCTCCGATCTGGTCTCCTTTGTGCGTAAGTCCCATCCCGGCCTGGGGATTGGCGTGGCGGCCTATCCGGAAGTACACCCCGAGGCGGTCAGTCCCGAGGCGGATCTGGGCTATCTTAAGCTGAAGATGGACTTGGGAGGCGAATTTGCCATTACCCAGCTCTTCTTTGACAATGCCCATTATTTCGATTTTGTGGCCCGTGCCCGTGCCCGGGGCATCACCCGGCCGATTATCCCCGGCATCCTGCCGGTGGTCAGTCTGAAGGTGATCCAGCGCATCATCTCGCTGTGCGGCGCCAGCCTGCCGCAGGCCTTTATGGCAGCACTGGAAGAGGCCGACCGCAGCGGTGGCACTGCGGCAGTCCAGCAGGTCGGCATCGCCCACGCCCGCAGGCAGGCCGAAGAGCTCCTTGCTGGCGGCGCACCGGGTGTCCATCTCTACACGCTGAACCGGGCCGAGGCGGTCCTGGAGATTGCCGACGGCCTGCTACCGAGTCGACCAGCCTGATGCTGCTTGATTGGCGTGGCATTGATACCGTCCTGCTGGATATGGATGGCACCCTGCTGGATCGGCATTTTGACGACCACTTCTGGCTCGAGCATGTGCCGAAGCGGTGGTCGGCACAGTTCAAGGTGCCGTTGCACCAAGCCAGGGAACAGTTGCATGCCCTGTTTCGGTCGCAGGAGCGGACCCTCAACTGGACCGACCTTGACTATTGGTCAGACCGGTTGGGACTGGATATCCCCCAGCTCAAGCTGGAGGTGGAACATCTGATCGCCGTCCATCCCGGGGTGATAGAGTTTCTCACCTGGGCGCAACAGCAGGGAAAAGCGCTGTGGCTGGTGACCAACGCCCACAGCAAAACCTTGGAGATAAAGTTGAAAAAAACCAGGATAGGTGTCTGGTTTGATGGTATTATTTCTGCTCATCAGGTGGGTCTGCCCAAGGAAGATCAGCGATTTTGGGAAGCTCTGCAGCATTTTGTGCCCTACGATCCGGTCCGTACCTTGCTGGGTGAGGATTCCGAGGCCAATCTGCAGACCGCCCAGCTGTACGGCATCCGCAACCTGATCTATGTCAGCCGTCCCAGTTCGGCCTTGACGCCGCAGCCATCCCGGCGTTATGGCTCTATCGACTACTTTACCCAGTTGATTCCCGTATCAGGCGGCAGTACGGTCCGGATCGAGATCAATCAAGGAGCGGTTTCCGATGCCACAGAAACAACTGCATGATGTGCTGATCATCGGCGGTGGTCCGGCGGGTCTTGCCACCGCCTATCTCTGCCACAAACATGGCCTGTCCTATCTGGTGCTTGAGTCGGGCAAGGCGGTCTTTCAGGGGATCGCCAACAGTTATCCCCAGGGTAAACTGGTCTATGCCTCCAAGCCCAAGGATGCACCGGAGCCGTTCCTGGTGGACGAACTGCGGCCGCCGGACAAGCCGGTGACGGTGGAGAGCTATCTGCAGTATATCCAGCATTTCGTACAGCATGAGAACTTGAACATCCAGACCGAAGTCGCCTTTGAGGACATCCGCGATGAGCGGGACCAGCTGGTGGTGGTGACCGACAAGGGGCTCTTTAAGGGGCGCAAGGTGGTGCTGGCTTTTGGCAGTAGCATCCCCCGGGAACTGTCGGTCTACGGTGATGCCAAGATGGTGGCGAAAAGCCTCGATGATCCGACGAAGTACATCGGGCTGAAGACCCTGGTGATCGGCGGTGGTAATACGGCTGCCGATGTGGTGATCGCCATCCTGAAGGCCAAGCGGGAGCAAAACGATACGCAGCCGGTCTACTGGGCTCATCAGTCGGAAAAGTTCGACGTCAACGCCGAAACCGCCCAGCGTCTGGGAGAAGAGATCCTGCTGGGAGGGAGCATCCGGCTTCTGCCCAATGCCACCCCCCGCATCGGCGAGGTGGACGATGAACAGGTGGACCGCCTCTCCATCCGGATCAACGAATTCAAACAGGGGGATGGTATCGACCTGTACCATGCCTTGAGCTTCCCGATGCATAACGTGATCGCCTGCATCGGTTCCCAAGGCCCGGTGCCGATTTTTGACAAATTGGGCATCCAGACCATCTCCTGCACCGCCGGGGTCTGTAAGGTGGCTAAGGAGGGAGATCGGCTGGTACTGCTCTCAAGCGGTTTCGAGTCGACCCGCAAGGGGGTCTATGTGGTGGGCGGGGCGATCTCTCCCTCGTACATGAAGATATCCGAAGGGTTGATCCAGGAGGAAAAGCATCCTAACCTGATCTATACCGCCGTGAACGATGCTTATCGGGTGGTGGAGGAGATCAGGGGTAAGTTGGGGAAAAACTAGCCGACCTCGGCATATTCCCTGACGCGGAAGGCAACCCCCAGAGACTCGGCCAAGCGGCGGCAGGCCTCAATATCCACGCCGGGCACGGTGACGGCAGTGGCGGTCACCTCGGGGATGTAGCGGGGCGCCTCCTTAAGAAAGTCGCAGATGCCGTAAAAGCCCGCCTCGCCAAAGGGGGTATTGCACAGCGTGCCGTAGGTGGCGGCATCCGGGGCATTGAGGCTTACGGAGATGCTGTCCACCAGACCGGCCAGTTCCGGCAGGATGTCGCGCCCATGGGCAAGATTGGCCTGACCGTCGCTGTTGATCCTGATCCGGTAGCCCCGTTTTTTCAGGGCTGTCGCCACCTGTTTGACCAGTTCCAGCCGCAGCAGAGATTCCCCAAAGCCACAGAATACCACCTCATCCAGTTCGCCTGGGTCGCCGATGGCGGCCATCAACTCGTCGAAGCCCGGTTCATGATCCAGCAGCAGGTTGTGCCCTTTGACGGTAAACTCGTCGAACTTGGCGCAAAAGGTACAGCTGTTCGAACAGCGGTTGGTGATATTCAGGTAGAGCGCGTTGCGAATCCGGTAGGCCAGCTTGGTGGAGCTGTCCCAGAGCGGGATGCCGAACAGGCGGCCGGCGTTCATGGTGGTGATCCTGCCCACATCCTCAACGGTCAGTCCCCTGAGCTGCGCCACCGTTTCGGCGGTGATGCGCGTATAGGCGGGCTCGTTGCGTTTACCGCGGTACGGCACCGGCGGCAGGTAGGGGCAGTCGGTCTCAAGCAGCAGCCGCTCCAGTGGCAGGTTTTGCACTACATCGCGCAGTTGCTGGTTGGAAGGGTAGGTTACCGTGCCGGAGATGGAGATATAGAGCCCCTGTGCAAGGCATTGGCGGGCAAAGTCGAGATCGCCTGAAAAACAGTGCATCACCCCGTTGTGGATGCCGGCGGCAGCGATCTGTGCCAGAGTTGCCTCGTGGGCATCCCGGTCGTGGATCACCACCGGCTTGTTCAGCTCTTTGGCCAGCTGCAGCTGCCGAGCAAAGACTGTCTGTTGCGTCTCTTGAGGGGTACGATTACGGTAAAAGTCCAGGCCGATCTCGCCGATGGCCACGCACTTTGGCGAGGAGAGCGCCAACTGGCGGATCTCTGCAAGGGCGGCGTCATCGGCCTGCAGCACATCGTGAGGGTGAATCCCCACCGTGCAATAGAAGGTTTCGTGCTGTTCGGCAAGCCTAACCGCCTGACGGCTCGATGCAAGATCGGCCCCCACTACCACCATGCCGCGCACACCGCTCTCCTCGGCCCGTGCCAGCATCTGCTCCCAGTCGGCCGTAAAATCGGGGTAGTAGATATGGCAATGACTGTCGATCAAGGTTAGTTGGGGTCTCATCATTTTTTCCCGGCGCTGCCGGGTCGGGGCCTGATACCCACCTTGTGCAGCGCCTTCTTGATGGCCCGCAGGTCGAACCCGTCCACCACCTCTTTGCCGTGGTCAAACACGACCAACGGCACGATCTCCCCCTGCCAGCGGTCATGCCATTCTTTGTAGTAGGTCTCGTTGTGTTGGATCTCCCGCCGTTCAAACGGGATGCCGCGTTGGGCGAAAAAACTTTCCGCCTTGGCGCAGTAGCCTCAGCCGTCGGCTACGTAAAGCACCACCCGACGGTTGGTCGGGATGATAAAACGGGTCGTGGTGCGGGAGGGGGGATGCAGCGGGGCGGCCAGTGCGGCAGATAGGCCGAGCAGGCCAAGCATGAGCAGGGTACAGCCGATACGTTTTACCATGGGTAGTTACCTGTCTTTGTTGGTGCGTTACATGCTGCTTTCAAGTAAACCAAAAAACGGATGATTAGACAATCACTAATCCAGCTAAAAAGGCCGCCCCCCGGAGGGAGGGGGCGGCAACAGGTGGGGATTGATTGGCAGTACACCCACCACAGAATTGTGTTGGAGAGAGGTGGCGGCCCGTTGCAGGCCGCCATGGTTAGTGAGATTAGAATTTGTAGCTCAGCTTGGTGTAGACCACGTTGGCATCGTAGTTGGGGTTGGCGTAGGCGCCGGTCAAGTAGTTGCCGCTCTGTGGAATGTACAGGTAGTTGTTATAGGCATTGTCACTGTACTTCATGTGCTCATACAGATAGCCGAGCTCCATGCTCATGTTTTTGTTGATGGTGTACTTCAGGTTGGCGTTCAGGCTGTGCTTGGTGTAGTCATCAAGGCTGGTAATATTTGTTGGAAAAGAGGTTGCTCCGGATGTGTATACTTTTCCAAGGTATGATGTAGTAAAGTCGTTGGAACCGTTGGCAGATTCGTAGCGGTAGCCGGCACCCAAGGCAAGTACCTTTTGGATGATGGTAAAGTCACCGCTTACCCCAAGCGCATAGTTGATATCATTCCGTTTTGTCTTCCAGGTGAAGTTTTTATAGTCGTCTGGAATAGTTGTGCTGGTATCACCATTAAGCGGTATTTCTCTGAAGGTGGCGTTGGTCTCGGACAGTTCCACATCGGCGTAGGCGGCCAACTTGGCACTACCTGCCTGATAGGAGATGTCGGTATAGATTTCATGCCGCTTGTCATCCTTCGGGCCTAAGGTGGTATCCTTGTAGTTGATCAGCTTGTAGGCATACTCAATGCCCAGATCGACGTTTTGGAACGGTTCAAAATCAAGGCCAAGTTTGATGTTGTGCTGGTTCCTGTTGGCATAGCCTGATGCACGGTAATAGTACTCGTAGTCAGTAGGACCGTAAGCCTTAACCGCTGAATAATCACTATCCCGTGTGATAAACTCATACCGCAGCTTGCCGCTCATCCAGTCAAACAGATCATTTTTGGCCTGCAGAAACACCTTGTGATCGGTTGTCGCAGGAGTACTGACAAGGCTGTCATCTGATCTTCTGATGACATTTAGATACTCATAGCCGGTGCTCAACTTGGTCTTTGCCGGCAGCTTGAAATCAACATCGAAGCCGGCATTGTTCTTGTGATAGCTGAACGGGTAGTTAAGGTCAGTGTTCTCAAAACCATAGGCTGTTGATGCAATGATGTCACTGGTGTTGGTTCTGTCTAGGTAGTTGTAATAGATTCTGGTGTTGATCTTGTCCGTGGGGGCACTGGTAATGGAAATGTTTGCCGTGGTATAGGTGAGATAACCGTTCCAGTTTTGAGTAATGCCATCGAACAGGTTTGACTGACTGGTGGAGATGGCATGGCTGCCCCGTGCCATGAAGGTGGAGTGCATAAACGGCATCCGATACATGATCGAGCCGCCCACCTTGTAGTAGTGGTTGTCAGGCGGGAGCATGGCGTAGCTATTGGTATTGGCAGTTGCGCTGGTTGGTACCCACGAACTGAGAACCAGATTCGAGTTTTCAAAGGAACTGACCGTACCATCCAGGGTGGCTATCAGATCACGTGTACGATAGCCAGTCTGGAGGAACAGGGTATTGGTGGCATAATCCACGGGTGCTGGTACTTCAATTAGATATCCCGTAACACCGTAGCCACGCAGGGAGATAGGGGTTAGTCCTTTGGTCTCAATGCGGTCAACTTTTGTCAGGAAGAAGAAGGGGGATTTGAATGAGACCTCTCCCTCGGCACCATAGTTCTTGCGGTCCAGGTGATAATCAAAGGCGTTAGTGTAGCTCGATGCGCTGGTGGGGTTGGTTGTGGGGCCTACCAGCGTTGACGAGCCGACTCCGTTAAGGAAGGTCCTGGCCCCCAGGGTCACGGTGTGGGGTATCTCGTTGTAGTAGAGCAGGGTCTTGAATTCATCCGTCTTACCGGCCTTGAGCAGGAAGTTGATATCGTTCGACCCCTCGCTCTTGTCGCTAACCCTCCTGCTGTCAAAGCCCAGGATGCCCGAGCCATCGATCGAGAGGTAATAGTTGTCCGTGTTACGGTAGTCGATGCCGAATTCACCCAACATGCCGCTTTCCAGGGGTGAATACTCGGCCGCTTTTGCGCCGCCATGCACATTGGCATACTGCGCCCCGATACCGGCTGTGGCGTCGAATTCGGCGCCATAGGCGGTCATGGCGGTACAGGCGGACATGAGAGCAAATGATGTCAGTATGGTTCGTTTCATCAGTATATCCCCCTCCTA
>JAJXUW010000072.1 GCA_021782545.1 Deltaproteobacteria bacterium
AAAGATAATGCCCGGCTCACCGTTCTCCCAGGCCTGATTGACGATCCGCTGATATACCTTGCGGGCGTTCAGGGTGCCACATTTTTTCTTGTCGCGGGGGTTGATCAGGTCGTATTCTTCATCGCGTTCCACCGCTTGCATGAATTTTTCGGTAAGGCCGACGGAGATGTTAAAGTTGTTGAACTGTTTCTGATCGGCCTTGCACATGATAAAGTTCATGACGTCGGGGTGGTCGACCCGCAGGATGCCCATGTTGGCGCCACGGCGGGTGCCGCCCTGCTTGATGGTCTCGGTGGCGGTGTCGAAGACTCGCATGAAGGAGATCGGCCCGCTGGAGATGCCGGTGGTGGTCAGCACCAGGTCATTGGCCGGACGCAGTCTCGAGAAGGAAAAACCGGTGCCGCCGCCGGATTTGTGGATCATGGCGGTGAACTTGACAGCGTCGAAGATCTCTTCGATCGAGTCGCCTACTGGCAGTACGAAACAGGCCGATAGTTGGCCCAGTTCACGGCCAGCGTTCATTAGAGTGGGGGAGTTGGGCATGAAGTCGAAACTGGTCATCAGGTTGTAGAAACGGTTTGACAGCTTTTTGAGATCGGCCTTCTTGTCGAACGTGCGGTCCGGTGCGGCAATAGTATCGGCTACACGGCGTAGCATGTCGGCCGGGGTTTCAAGCGGCTTACCGTTGGCATCGCGCTTTAAGTATCGTTTCTCGAGCACGGTCCTTGCGTTGCTGGAAAGCGTGGGTTCGAGGTTGGTGGATGGTTCGCTTGGCATGGTTCGCTCTCCTTCTGCGGGACAATAAATGATTAATGGATCTGTTTGGAAGGCTTCCGGTGGAGTCGGAATGGTTGATTGATTGTTGATGACCACAACATTTTGTGTGCGGGATGGATAGAACCACAACATCTATGAGGTGTCAACTTCTAAAAAATATGGATGCTAACCGTTCGAAAGCATTGGCGATTCAGAAGATGGTTTTTAGAAATTTACAGGGTGATGTTTCTGTGTTAGATAATATCTTTATTCGTATATTCAATACCTTGCTTGTTAGGACGACCATGTCTCTTCTTCCGGCTGAGCGCCGTTTTTGCCGTTTTCCCCGGTGCCGTCTCTTCGTGTTGTTCGCATTATCGTGTCTGATCGGTCCGCTCGGCTGCCAGCAGCTGTTTTACGATGAAAACGCTCCTTTTCGGAAAGAGACGGTCGGCTTGGCAGTGACCGTCCCCGAAACGCCACCGCCTGCCAGTAAACCACTGGTTCAAGAACCGGTTTCCACCCTTGCCGCTCCAGCCAAGACGTCGCCGTTGCACCCCCGACTGCTGCCTCGTCAAGAACCGGCGGAGCCGGCCTCCACCCCTCTGATCGCTCCTTCGGCTACTGTTGCCGATGCCCGTCGCGTGGCCTTGAGGGCCGATACGGTACTCTCTGCCCGAACGATCACCGAAGATACTACCCTGCGCGGCGTCGTGCTGGTACAGGGGAGTCTGGTCGTGGCCCCCCAAGCCACTCTGCGTCTTGAGCCCGGCACGAGCCTGCTTTTCAAGCGGCCTGCCCAGGCGGTGCAAAATCCGCGGCTGGTGGTGCAGGGGCGGTTGGTTTGCGGCGGTACCGCCCAGCGACCGGTGGTGATCGGTGCTGCCTTCAGCGATGCGCAACCTGCTGATTGGGGAGGGATTTTGTTCCTTTCCAGCGAAAAAAAGAACAGCCTTGATCACTGCCGCATTGAAGGGGCAGAGACCGGTATCGAGGCGCGCTATTCGCAGTTTGTTGCCCGTGGGCTGGAGCTTACCCGCTCACGGCAGGGGGCCGCGTTGTACGACAGCGTCGCAACCCTGCAGGGGGCAACCGTCAGCGGATGCGATAGCGGGCTGTTCGCTGCCGATAGTGAGCTTGAGCTCACCAACGTGACCCTGCGGAAAAATCGTCAGGGGGCATCGTCCCTTCACTCATCACTGGTTGTGACCGACTGTCAGTTCCGTGGTAACAGTCAGGAAGGGCTGCAGGCTGAGCAGTGCCGGTATCGGCTGAGCGGTTGTCGTGCGAGTGACAACCGGACCGGTGTAGTGCTGAAAGGTGGTGACGGTCAGGTGCAACAGTGTCGTTTTGCCCTCAATCGTGAAGCCGGGCTGACGGTGGCCGGTGGTCGGATAAAGATCACCTATTCGTCGTTTCAGGATAATCTTGGCGTTGGTCTGTGGCTTGATGGCGCCCGTGGCAGCGTGACCCAGAGTTCTTTCAGCCTGAATAGGGAGGGCAATCTGTATAACAGCGGGACGGATAGTTTTGCTGCGGTGCTGAACTGGTGGGGAACCACCAATGAGGCTCGCATCGCCGAGGGTATCCGTGATGCCGGCCGTTCCGCCGGTAGCAGTCAGGTTTCGTTTGAACCGTTTTTGACGGTACGCCCGGCGCTGGCCCCCTAAGCAGACGATCAAACGGTCATGTCCATCTACCTCGACAATGCAGCCACTTCACACCCCAAGCCGCCTGAGGTGTATGCCGCAGTGCTTGACGCCATGCAGCATATCGGCGCCTCGCCGGGCAGGGGCAGTTACGGTACGGCCCTTGATGCGTCCCGGTTGTTGTTTGAGACGCGTGAGGCCCTGGCCGCCTTTTTTAACGCCGCTGATTCGTCTCGGATCATTTTTACCAGTAATGCTACGGAATCATTGAATTTAGCTGTCAGAGGGCTCTTGCTGCCCGGCGACCATGTGGTCACCACCTCCATGGAGCACAACTCGTTGCTGAGGCCGCTGGTCATGCTGCAGAAAGACGGTATCCGGCTGACCATTGTACCGGCCGACGCCGAAGGCCTGGTGGAACCGGCGGCGATTCGTCGTGCCCTGCGGCCCAACACCCGTCTGGTGGCCTTGGCCCATGTATCCAATGTAACCGGCGGGATTCAGGCCGTTGCCGAGATCGCCGAGATCGCCCGGTTGGCAGGTGCCCTGGTGTTGCTTGACGCGGCCCAATCCGCTGGTTGTCTGCCGATCGACATGCAGGTGTTGGGGATTGACCTCTTGGCGGCACCGGGGCATAAAGGGTTGCTTGGACCTCAAGGTACCGGCCTGTTGGCCGTGGCCCCCGGGGTGAAGTTGCGCCCTTTGCTGGCGGGGGGGACCGGTAGCAGTTCAGATCAGGATGAGCAGCCAGACGGATTTCCCGAAGGGTTCGAGGCCGGTACCCACAATCTGCCGGGCATTGCCGGGCTCAAGGCCGGGATTAAGTTTCTCACAGCAGCAGGTGTGGACTCAGTCGGCGCCCGTGAGCGGGGACATGGCAACTATCTGCGTGAACGGCTGGTCGGTCTGTCCGGTTGCCATCTGCACGGGCCACGGGATCAGGCGAGACGTCTGGGGCTGTTTTCGTTGACGGTCGACGCCCTCGACCCGGCGGCGCTGGCCTTCAGACTCGACCGTGAGTATGGCATTGCCGTCAGAGCCGGTCTGCATTGTGCCCCGCGGGCCCACCGCACGATCGGCACCTACCCGGCAGGCACCCTGCGGATCAGCCCTGGCTGGTTTACCACCCCCGAAGAACTCGACCGTTGTTATACTGCCCTGGCCACTATCATCCAGAAAGGAAGCCCATGAAATACTTCGTGCTGGACACCAACGTGTTGCTTCACGACCCCCAGTCGCTGTTCAGGTTTCAGGATAATACCATTATCGTTCCTATTACCGTGATCGAAGAGGTGGATCGTTTCAAGAAGGATATGAACGAGACCGGCCGTAACGCCCGTGCTGTCTCGCGTATCTTGGATGCGTTGCGCGAAAAGGGGTCGCTGGCCAACGGCATCGCTATGCCGGGCGGCGGTTCTCTGCGGGTTGAACTGTGCGAAGAGCAGGCCTTGAACCGCCTGCCCAAGGATCTTCGAGACGATAAAGGGGACAACCGGATACTGGCGGTGGCGCTGGCCACCAAGGAACGTTTTGCCAGCGAGACGGTAATCTTTGTCACCAAGGACACCAACCTGCGTATCAAGGCCGATGCCATCGGTATCGCGGCTGAGGATTACGAATCGGACAAGGTGGATATTCAGGAGTTGTACGCCGGGGCTCGCAATCTGGAGATCGATCCGGAGGCGATCGACCGTTTTTATGGCCAGACCTGGCTTGAATCCCCTGATGGCCTGTTGCCCAACGAATTTGCCACCTTGGTGGACAGGAGCAACCCTTCCCACACGGCCCTCTGCCGTTTTGATGCCGCACAGGGCAAGGTGGTACCGGTGCGCAAGATTCCCAAGGAAGGGATCTGGAGCATCTACCCGCGTAACCGAGAACAGCAGTTCGCCCTGGATGCCTTGATGGACGATAGTGTCAAGCTGGTGAGCCTGGTGGGCAAGGCCGGCACCGGCAAGACCCTGCTTGCCATCGCGGCCGGCCTGCAGAAGGTGGCCGAAGAGAACGTCTACAACCGGCTGCTGGTCTCCCGGCCGGTCTTTCCGATGGGCAAGGATCTGGGGTTCCTGCCCGGCGACATCGAGGAAAAACTGACCCCCTGGATGCAACCGATCTTCGACAACGTGGAGCTGCTGATCTCGGGGCATGAGTCGGAAAAACGCCACAGCAAGGGATACAAGGAGCTGATGGCCATGGGGCTGTTGGATATCGAACCGCTCACCTACATCCGCGGCCGTTCGATTCCGAATCAGTATATGATCGTGGATGAGGCCCAGAACCTGACCCCCCACGAGATCAAGACCATCGTGACCCGGGCCGGGGAGGGGACCAAGATCGTCCTGACCGGGGACCCCTACCAGATCGACAACCCCTATGTGGATTCTTCCAGCAACGGCCTTTCCTATCTGGTTGAGCGGTTCAAAAACGAGCGGATATCAGCTCATGTGACGCTTACGCGCGGTGAGCGGTCGGAGTTAGCGGAACTGGCCGCCAACCTGCTCTGATGCTTGTTCTTGCCGTTGAGACATCCTGCGATGAAACGGCCGCCGCGGTTGTCCGCGACGGCCGCTCCGTTCTCTCCAGCGTGGTCTCCTCCCAGGTGGCGATTCATGCCGAGTATGGCGGTGTGGTACCGGAAATCGCCTCCCGGCGACATCTGGAGCTGATTACGCCGGTCATCCGGCAGGCCCTTGCTGAGGCCGATGTGCCCCTGGAGCAGATCGAGGGGGTTGCGGTCACCCGCGGCCCCGGCCTGTTGGGCGCCCTGCTGGTGGGGGTCTCGGTGGCCAAGTCGCTGGCCCTGGCCCGTGGGATTCCGTTGGTGGGTCTGCACCATATCGAGGGGCACCTGTTGGCCGGCTTCCTGGAACAGCCGGTCGCCTTTCCTTTCCTTGCCCTGGTGGTATCCGGTGGCCATACCCATCTCTACCGGGTGGAAGGGGTAGGGCGGTACCGTACCCTGGGACGCACCATCGACGATGCCGTGGGCGAGGCGTTTGATAAGGCCGGCACCTTGCTGGGCCTGGCCTATCCGGCCGGCGCGCGGATCGATGCCTTGGCCGGAAAGGGCGATCCGGCTGCGGTCAGGTTTCCCCGGCCGCTCATGCATGACGGCTCGCTTAATTTCAGCTTCAGCGGCCTGAAAACGGCCGTGTTGACCCACCTGCAGAGGCATCCGCTCAGCACCGATGGTGGTGAATTGTCGGATCTGTGCGCCTCCTTCCAGGCAGCGGCCTGCGAGGTACTGGTCAAAAAGACCGAGGCGGCCTTGATGCAGGAAGGGCTCGAACGCCTGGTGGTGGCCGGAGGGGTGGCCTGCAACAGCGGCCTGCGTGCGGCCATGCAGATTATGGCCCAGCGCCGCGGCATGACGGTGCAGTTCCCCTCGCCGGTCCTGTGCGGCGACAATGCCGCCATGCTGGCCGTGGCGGGCGATGCCTACCTCACTGCCGGCTGTCACGATGGTTTTGGCATGGATGCCGTGGCCACCTGGCAGCTCGATCAGGCTGCCCAGGGGAAAGTGCTGCCATGAGCCAGTACTATCCCCGTCCCCGCAAGGCGCTGGGGCAGAACTTCCTGACTGATCGCAACATCATCACCAAGATCATCGCTGCCGCGCAGCCTGCCCCTGAAGATTGCGTCCTTGAGGTCGGGCCGGGCCGAGGCGCCCTGACCGATCTGCTGGCTCAACGGGTCCGACGGCTGGTGGCGGTGGAGTTTGATCGCGACCTGGCCGCTATCCTGCGGCAACGATTCAGTGATGCGTCTCACGTTGTCATCCACGAACAGGATGTGCTCAAGGTTGATTTTGGGCCGCTGCTGGGTGCTGACCGTTTCAAGGTGGTGGCCAACCTGCCGTATAATATCTCTACGCCGGTACTATTCAGGTTCCTGGAGGAACGTCACCGGTTTTCAAAACTGGTGGTGATGCTGCAGAAAGAGGTGGGAGAGCGCTTGGCCGCGCCGCCGGATTGCAGCGACTACGGCGTGCTGACGGTGTTGTTTCGGCAGTGGTTCGAGGTGAAGCGGGAGTTTCTGGTGGCCCCCGGCTGCTTTCATCCGGCACCCAAGGTGGAGTCGGTGGTGATCAGTCTGGTGCCGTTGGCCCAATCGCGGGTCGAGGTGGGTGATCAGTCCCTGTTTGAGCGGGTGGTCAAGGCCGCCTTTGCCATGCGGCGCAAGACGTTGTGGAACTGTCTGAAATCGGCCGACCTGCTCGACCCGCCACGTCTGGAAGAGCTGCTGGCAGAGTGCGGTATTGACGGTCGTCGCCGGGGAGAAACACTCGACCTGGAGGAGTTCGCCCGCTTAAGCCGCCAGTTGCGCGTAGCCAGACAACAGGCATAAAAAAACCGCCTCACAAACGAGGCGGTTTTTTGTGTTGAGTGCGGTGCGGCCCTTACTTTTTCTTTGTTGCTCGGGTGGCTTTAGGGGCCGGTTTTACAGCGGCCTTCTTGGGCTTGGCCGATGCAGTCTTCTTCTTTGCAGCCAGGTTGGCCATGCGGGTGGCGCGGGCTTTTTCCAGGTTGGCGGCCAGATTGTTCTTCTGGGCGGCGGCACGGCGTGCCTCGGAGTAGCTCTTGGCGGCCAGGGCGGTGCCGGCCGGCAGACCGAACTGTTTGCGGTACTCGCCCGGTTTCATGTTGTGGACCTGTTTTAAGTGACGGGTCAGGGTCTTGAAACCGCCTTTATTGCAGATCAGGCAGACCACCTGGTCTTTCTGGATCGATTTTTTGGGTGCCATGGCAGGAGCAGCCGCGGGTGCGGTTTCTCCCTCGACCGGCAGTTCACCCTCAAGCTGTTTCAGCATGCCATAGACCTTTTGAATCTCTTGCAGCAGTTCATCCGAGGTCATTTCCACTGACGCAGCATGGGATGAAACAATGTTGGCAGTCAGCTCAACCAGAATTGATGACATAATTCCTCCAATATCCATGGGTAGGTAGTAATACGCATCCCTCTAACAGTATCCAGCATACAAATCAAGTGTTATTTGTCAGTTGCGAGAACACGCGGGAGAAAGTATTTGACCTCGTTGTCGCCGTTCTGTTACTAAAAAACCGGTTGTCAAGTTGTATACGTCCGTTTTCTAAGGATACGCTATGCCGTACATCGTGATTAAAGAAGAACGTTGCAAGGGGTGCGGCCTCTGTACCATCGGCTGCCCCAGGAAACTGGTCTCCTTAAGCGAAACCCCCAATGCCCTGGGCTACACCGTGGCCGTGTTCAGCAATCAAGGCCAGTGCACCGGCTGCTGTCTGTGCGCCGAGATGTGCCCGGATGTGGCGATTGCGGTCTTTAAGGAGGACCAGGCATGAGTACACCGCCGCGTAAGTTTGTCAAAGGCAATGAGGCGGTGGCCATGGCCGCCATCGAGGCCGGGGTCCAGTGCTATTTCGGCTATCCGATCACCCCCCAGAGCGACATCCCCGAGTATCTTGCCCGTGAACTGCCCAGGAAAGGCGGCATCTTTATCCAGGCGGAAAGTGAGATCGCCTCTGTTAACATGGTGCTGGGGGCAGCAGCCTGTGGCGTACGGGCCATGACCTCCTCCTCCGGCCCCGGCATCTCCCTCAAACAGGAAGGCATCTCCTACATGGCCGGCTCCGAACTACCGGGTGTGATTGTGGATATCATGCGCTCCGGACCCGGTCTGGGCGGGATTGATGCCTCTCAGGCCGATTATCACCAGGCCACCAAGGGGGGTGGGCATGGCGGTTACCGGATTATCGTACTTGCCCCAGGCTCTGTTCAGGAGATGTATGACCTGACCATGCTGGCCTTTGATCTGTCCGACCAGTACCGGATGCCGGCCATGGTGCTGGCTGACTCGGTGCTGGGGCAGATGAAGGAGTCGATCGTGCCCCATCCGCGCCCCCAGGTAGAGCTGCCGGCCAAAGAGTGGGCCGTGCGCGGCACCGGCGGCGCTCACCAGAACGTGGTCAAGTCGCTCTATCTGGGCGATGGCGAGATGGAGAAATTTCACTGGAAGATGCATGCCCGCTACCAGGAGCTGGCCGAAAAGGAGTCGCGCTGGGAGGAGTACCAGACCGCCGACGCCGAGCTGATGGTGACCGCCTTCGGCGCCACTGCGCGTATCGTCCGGACCGCTGTGGAGATGGCCCGTGCCGAGGGGATCAAGGTGGGGCTTATGCGGCCGATTACCCTGTTTCCATTTCCGAAGCAGGCCTATGCCGGGCTGTCGGTCCGCTGCAAGCGCTGGCTGGCGGTCGAGCTTTCCACCGGTCAGATGGTGGATGATGTGCGTCTTAGTGTGGCCCGCGATGTCGAGGTGGATTTTTACGGTCGCCCGCCCGGGGCCGGTTCGCTGCCCACCCCGGAAGAGTTGTTCGAACAGATCAAGAAACGTAGCTAGAGGTTTTCCGCTATGAAGCAGATATTTGCAAAACCGCTCAGTCTCAAGGACGTGCAGACCCACTTCTGCCCCGGCTGTCACCACGGTTCGATCCATCGTCTGGTGGCCGAGGCCATGGACCAGTTCGGCATTGCCGAACAGACCATCGGCTGCGCCTCGGTGGGCTGCTCCGTGTTCCTGTACGGCTATTTCAACATCGACGTGGTGGAGTCGCCCCACGGTCGAGCGCCGGCCGTGGCCACCGGCGTGAAGCGGGCCCGACCTGACCGGATCGTCTTTACCTACCAGGGGGACGGCGACCTGGCCGCCATCGGCACCTCGGAGATCATCCACGCCGCCAACCGCGGCGAGAAGATCACGGTAATCTTCGTCAACAACACCACCTACGGCATGACCGGTGGCCAGATGGCCCCTACCACCATGCCGGGCCAGAAGACCTCCACCTCGCCCTACGGCCGCGACGTCAACAACGACGGCAAACCGTTTAAGATGGCGGAGCTGCTCTCCAACCTGGACGGCGTGGCCTATGCAGCCCGGGTGGCGGTCAACAGCCCCAAGAACGTGCTGCAGGCCAAAAAGGTGATCAAAAACGCCTTCCAGTATCAGGTGGAGGGGAAGGGCCTCTCCTTCGTGGAGGTGCTGTCGGCCTGTCCCACCAACTGGGGCATGAACGCCCTCAAGGCCAACGAGCGGGTAGGGAGCGAGATGATCCCGTACTTCCCGCTGGGCGTGTTCAAGAACACCGAAAATCTGTAACCGGAGCATACAACCATGCGTTATGATGTCT
Source organism: Deltaproteobacteria bacterium (assembly GCA_021782545.1). GTDB lineage: Bacteria > Desulfobacterota > Desulfuromonadia > Geobacterales > Pseudopelobacteraceae > Trichlorobacter. The sequence goes on from JAJXUW010000072.1 coordinate 9,569, forward strand.
TTTTTGCAGGATATGGCGGTCAGGGGGTCCTGCTGGCCGGCAACCTTCTCTCCTATGCTGCCATCCACGAAGGTAAGAACGTCTCCTTTTTTCCGGCCTACGGGGTGGAGAAGCGCGGCGGCGCCGCCATGTGCACCGTGGTGATCGCCGACGGCGATACCGGGTCGCCGGTGGTGGGCCATCCCTCGGTATCGGTAATACTGAACCAGCTTTCCTGGGACAAGTATGCCGACAAGATCAAGGAGGGGGGCATCTGTCTGGTGAACAGCTCGCTGGTCAATCTGGCAGGAGTCACGCTCCCTGGCCGTGAGTTGCTGGTGATCCCGATGAATCAGGTCGCTATCGACCTGGGGGATGTGCGAATGGTCAACATGGTGGCCTGCGGCGCCTATGCCGCCGCCAGTGGGGCCCTGCAGCTCGATTCGCTGAAGGAGGCGTTGAAGGACACCCTGCCGGAGCGCAACCACCGGCTGATCCCGGCCAACATCAAGGCCATCGAGGCGGGTGCCGCCGCTGTTTTTTCTGCACGAAAGGCTTGACGCCAGTCAAAAGGTCTGCTATTTAACTCATCTCTTTTTTAGGGGTGTCGCCAAGCGGTAAGGCACCGGATTTTGATTCCGGCATTCCTAGGTTCGAATCCTGGCACCCCTGCCATAGAAAACAAGCACTTACAGATATTCTGTAGGTGCTTTTTTCGTTTGCGCGGCTTATTCAACAGGTATCAGCTTCGTTCCACCAGGCGTACCTCCCGTTGCGGGCAGGGAATGCTGATGCCGCGCTGCCGGAAGGTTTCGAGTAACGCCTGGTTCAGTTCGCCGATAGCTGCCACGTAGTCAGG
>JAJXUW010000073.1 GCA_021782545.1 Deltaproteobacteria bacterium
AGGTACAGGTGACCGGAACAGTAGCAACGTACAAGACTTTTCGTCTGAATAGGCCTGAGCGGGTTGTTCTGGACGTTATCGGTGCAAAATCGCAGCCTGATCTCAAGATGGTTCAACTCAATGCAGCCGGTATTGCTACGGCCCGCATCGGCTCATACACGGACAAGGTAAGAATTGTACTGGATGCGTCAGATGCCGCACTGCCCGATGCGACGGTTATGAAAAATGAGGCCGGCATTCTGGTGAGCTTCCCGGTTGCCGGTTCAAAGGCAACGGTGCAACAACAGCCGGCCGCTGCACCGGTAGCCGTACAACCAAAGACGACTTTAGCACCAGCAACCGTTGCAAACAGCCATCCCCAGATTAGCGCCATCGATTTTCAGGTGCTAGACGGGCTTTCCCGCGTTTCGGTCAAGGTAAATGGTGCCATTGCAACAGAAGGTCCGTTTAAATCAGCAGGCTTTGTGTCATTCAAAATTCTGAATGCCCAACTGCCGAGAAACCTGCAGCGGTCGTATGAGGCAAGTGCATTCAAGACGCCGGTGTTGCGGGTGACCCCGATTCAGGTCCGTACCAGAAAAGGTGAAGATACGGTTATTCGTGTTGCCCTGCGTGCCCCTGCTGTCTACACGTTGCGCAGGGAAGCCGACATGGTTTATCTGGAATTTAAACATCCAGCAGAACCGGTACAAAGCGTTGCAAAACCGATGCCGCTTGCCAAGAGCGCGCCCGTCGACGCCTCTGTTGAACAGCAATTGGTCCAGCCTGGTCCCGTGGCTGGCAAACGTATCTATACCGGACGTAAGGTCACCCTTGAGTTCGCCGATGCAGAGGTGCGCAAGATATTCCAACTCTTGTCAGAGGTCAGCAACAAGAACTTCGTGCTCGGTGATGAGGTGACCGGTACGATCAGCCTGAAGCTGGTGAATGTGCCTTGGGACCAGGCACTGGATATCATTCTCGATACCAAGGGGTTGGACAAACGTGAAGAAGGCAACATCATCCTGATTCGCGGCAAGGGTAAGTTCAAGTCATTGCTTGACGAGGAAGTGGAAACCCGCAAGGCCGCCCTGAAGAGCGAACCGCTCGAAACTGCCCTGTTTGATGTGAACTACGCGGATTTGGCTGGCATTGTCGCTCAATTCAACGCACTGAAAACAGACCGTGGCGTCATAACCTCCGATGCCCGGACCAACAAGATCATCGTCAAGGATGTTAAAACTGCCATCATCGACATGCGTAACCTCTTAAAGAATCTGGATGTCCCGGAACGCCAAGTGATGATCGAAGCGCGTATCGTTGAGGCATCCACCGACTTCGTGCATTCACTGGGCATCAACTGGTATACCAACACCACCAACGGTTCGCCAAGTACCAATCAAGGTGTCGTACACAACTCGTTTATTGACAGTGCTGTATCGTCGTTTGGCGGTCTCGCTGCAACCGCCGCCACTCTTGGCACCACTGGCCTGAGTTCCGATATACTCTTTGGCACTCTTGGTAGAAATGTTAATCTCACGATGCGCATTAACGCTGCCGCATCGGCTGATATGGTCAAGATTATATCGACACCAAAGGTCGCAACCCTTAACAACAAGTCGGCCAAGATAACCCAGGGCCAGCAGATTCCCTATACCTCGGCGACATCTGACAAAATTGAGACCAAATTTGTAGAGGCGGCCCTGTCATTGGAAGTCACCCCGCATATCAATGCCAACGGCACGATTGTTATGAAGATTGATGCCAAAAACGATTCAGCCGGTTCTACAGGCAGTCCACCGCCCATCAACAAGAAAGAGGCAACCACCGAACTTTTGTTGCGTGATGGTGAGACTACCGTTATCGGTGGTATCTATGTCGACTCAGATACCGAAGCACATGACGGGGTACCCTGGTTTATGGATATACCGGTTATCGGCAATCTTTTCAAAAACACTTCTCTCAAGAAAAATAGGACAGAACTGCTGATCTTCATCACACCTCATCTGCTTAATCCAACAATATAACTGCTTGTTTCGTTATCTCCACGGGCCTTCCGGAAATGGAAGGCCCGTGGCCTGTCAAAAGTCGTTGTAAGCCTCATATCCCTGAAACGCACTTGATACCTTTGTCAACGCCATTGTTAACCATCTCTTGCTGCCCGCGTTGACAACTGGTGCACGCCTGTGTTAACCGGTAGACATGCAACGCTCACTAGAGTCGTATGAACAGATGGTCCTGTCCGGTGGTATGCTTAATGTCCCGCAGGCTCTTGAACTGGCGGCACTGCCGCACGACGCACTGCCGGCACTGTTTGCTATGGCTACCAGGGTGCGCACCGCTGCCTTTGGGAGTAGGGTTGCGCTGTGCGCCATTGTGAATGCCAAATCAGGACGCTGTCCCGAAGACTGTAGCTTCTGTGCACAGTCGGCCCATCACCGTACGCATGCACCCCAGTATTCGTTGCTCAGTGAGGATGAATTGTTGGATCGGGCACATGCCGCCGCTGCCTGTGGTGCCGTTTGCTACGGCATTGTGACCAGCGGGAGCGGCATACGAGCCGGCGAGGAGCTGGATAGAATCTGCCGTGTTATCGATAGGTTGCGCAAAGAGGGTCAGATAGCCCCCGGCGCCTCGCTGGGCACCCTCGACACCCCTGCCGTGCAGGCCTTAAAAGCTGCAGGGCTGGTGACCTATCACCACAACCTCGAGACGAGCCGCAGTTTTTTTCCACGCATCTGCAGCACGCACGCCTATGATAATGATGTCAATACGGTGCGACTTGCCAAGCAGTCAGGTCTGAAGGTCTGCTCCGGTGGCCTGTTCGGCCTGGGAGAAACCATGGCCCAGCGGGTAGAGCTGGCCTTTACCCTGCGGGAACTCGACGTCGATTCGGTGCCGATGAACTTTCTCGACCCGGTGGCGGGAACGCCGCTTGCCGACAGTGCCGCTCTGACGCCGATGGAGTGTCTGCATACCATCGCGTTGTACCGCTTGATACTGCCCACGGCACATATCACCATCTGCGGCGGTCGTGAACGTAACCTGCGGGAGCTGCAAGCGTGGCTGTTCCTTGCCGGTGCCAGTGGCATTATGACCGGCAATTATCTGACCAAAGAAGGCCGTCAGCCAGCCGATGACATACGGCTAATTACTGATTTGGGGCTGACGCTTGCCAAGGAGTTACTGCGATGAGCAATGGACTGTTTGTGACTGCCACGGATACCGGAGTTGGCAAGACGCTGGTGACGGCCGCTCTGGCCCGTATCTTGCGCCTGAGAGGGGTCAACGTTGGGGTAATGAAGCCGGTTACGGCGGGCTGCGAAGAACGTAACGGTGAACTGGTCTCCGAAGATGCCGAGCTTTTGGCGTGGGCTGCCGGCATCGACTGTGACGATGATGTCGCCCCCTATCGTCTGCGTGAGCCACTGGCCCCGGTCGAAGCGGCTGCACGTGATGGCGTGAAGATAGATTTTGAGCGTATTGCCGACAGCTATCAACGGCTGTGCGCCCGGCATGATTTTGTGCTGGTGGAAGGTGCCGGCGGGTTGATGGTGCCACTTAACGGGGGATTGCTGATCGCCGACCTGGCGAACCGTCTGCACCTGCCGCTGCTGGTGGTGGCCCGGCCAAATCTGGGGACGGTCAATCACTCCGTGCTGACCTGCTATGCTGCCAGTCAGCTCGGGCTCGAGGTTAAAGGGGTTATTGTCAACCGTTTCCCGGCTTGTCCTGGGCTCGCCGAAAGGGGCGCTTCCCATCAGATCGGCTCATTGTGCGGGGCACCCATCCTGGGCGTCTGGAACGATATTTCGGGGACGCCGGAACAGGTTGTCGAGCAGCTGGCCGAGCAGTTCAACGCCGATCTCAAGTCGGATATCGTTCTGCGTGTCCTCGGCGGGGCCGAGGATGCCGGCTGTGGCGGTGCCTCCGCTGAAACCGGCTGCTCAGCATGCAGTGGCTGCGGCGTCTAGCAACGGTTTGCCAAGGCGGCCTAGTATCGGTTGAGAACAGCGCACATCCCTGCGCATAAGGTGTCCAGCTCCGCTTCTGAGATGATAAACGGCGGCATGGTATAGAATAACTTTCCAAAGGGGCGTAACCAGATCCCCTCATCCACTAGCTGGCGTTGGATCCGCTCCATCGGTACCGGTGCTTTCAGTTCCACCACACCGATGGCACCCAGGACGCGAACATCCGCGACCGATTCGAGATGGTGCAAGGGTGACAGCCTGTCTTTCAACACCCTTTCGATCTTTCCGACCCGTTCCTGCCAGTTGCTGGCAAGCAGGAGTTTGGTGCTGGCCAGAGCGGTGGCACAGGCCAAAGGATTGGCCATAAAGGTCGGGCCGTGCATGAACAGGCCCGGCGAGCCATCTGAGATGGCCGTGGCAACGTCTCCGGTGCACAGGGTCGCGGCAAGCGTGAGATACCCCCCCGTTAACGCCTTTCCCACACACATTATATCCGCTCCGATACCGGCATGTTCGCAGGCAAAAAGTTTTCCCGTGCGTCCGAAGCCGGTCGCTATCTCGTCGGCAATCAGCAGAATGTCATAATCGGTGCACAACTGCCGTACGCGTTTCAGATAGTCGGGGTGGTAGAAGTTCATCCCCCCCGCTCCCTGCACGACAGGCTCGAGAATGAATGCGGCAAGCTGCTCATGGTGTTGTTCAAGAAACGCCGCAACCACGGTGGCCTCCGCCTCATCAAACGGTTCGTGAAAGCGCGAACGGGGGGCGGGTAGAAAGTACTGCGTTGCCAGATTTTTGTTGAATATGGCGTGCATTCCCGTGTCCGGGTCGGATACCGACATGGCATGCCAGGTGTCGCCGTGATACCCCTGCCGGATGGTGACAAACGCATGCTTTGCGGGGTATGAGCGGGCATGCCAGTATTGCAGGGCCATCTTCATGGCGACTTCAACAGCCACTGAACCGGAGTCGCAAAAAAAGATATGCTCGAGGCCATCGGGGACGAGGGTAAGCAACAGTTGCGCAAGCTCAACAGCGGGGCGATGCGTCAGACCGCCGAACATGACGTGCGACATGCGTCCGATCTGTGCGGTCATGGCGGCGTTGATGACAGGGTGGTTGTAGCCATGGATGGCCGACCACCAACTCGACATGCCGTCAATCAGCCGGCGCCCGTCCAGAAGCTCGAGATACACCCCCTCGGCCTTCGCCACCGGATAGCAGGGGAGCGGTCTGGTGGCTGAGGCATAGGGATGCCAGATATGGGCCCTGTCGAAGGCCAGCAGTTCATGTTCGGTCATGGTGTCCATAGGGTTTTGTTCGGTATGCGGTGGTGATAGTTGCGTGCGATAAACGTCGCGTTGTCTCCGCATGGTGCTGGTGCCCCGTGTATCGGTCAGGGGGCAGCGATCAACGGATGGTCAGGTGTCGGATTGCTGCATGGATGACGGCTGCTGCGTGTCAGGTGCAGCTTCATCCTCCGTGGCTTCTTCAGCCTGTTGCGTTGCAGCGGCTGTCTCATCCGCCATGCGTTGCTGCTCATGAAGGTAGGCGCGTTCAACCTCGTCGGCAGGTACCTCAAGACCGCTCAAGGGAACCAGCCGTATGCCGCCCTCAACGCTGTTTGCAATCATCGAGAGGGGCCCTTCCCGCGGTGTCGTAAATTCCTCAACACTGCTCGCTACCTGCACCGTGACCCCTTCATACAGCCTGTTCCTGATATTGACCTTCGGATTTGCGCCAGGGGGCTGCCGGTGGCGTACTTCGATAATGGCGGCGGTGAGGCGCTGCTTTTCTGTGGTCAGGCGGTTGAGATCTTCCATGGATTTTGTCTGGCTGATCGCCTCATGGGTGCTCTCAAGCCGGGTAAACAGCTCCTGCAGCCGTTCAAGGTCGTGATAATCGGCACCGGCGTGGAGCTTGGTCTTGACGCCTGATGGAGCCCCCAGCTTTTTGGCCTCTATCCCCCCGAGGGCAACGCAGGAACCCCCGGAGATCATGCCGGCAGTGATCGCACCGCGGCAGCGTACCGTGCAGTTGAGCAGTTCAACGCCCACCTGCATCGAACCGGCACACTCAATGGTGCATTCGTGGATAAAATTGGCCGTGATGCTGCCCCCGCAGTGGATGCTGCCTCTGCCTTGGCCATCCATGCCGCAGAATTCAACGTTGCCAAGGGAGATCAACTCGCAGCTGCCTACGTTGCCCGTAATCTTGAGTCCCTTGGTGGCGTTGATCTGAAAACCATCCAGCACATCGCCCCGCACCTCGACGAAGCCATTGAAACGGATGTTGCCGACGCTGAAATCCACATCGCCGTCTACGACGTACTCCTCAACCACCTGGATGGTGTCCCCGTCCTGTTTGACCCTGCCGTGGATTTCGGCAATCAGGATGCTGTCACCATCACCGGTAGCGTGGATATTTTTACCCAGCTTGAGCGCAAGCGGCTTGCCGGGGACCGGCGGCACCGGTTTGCCTCGCACCGTTTTCCCCGGTACACCCTCGGTCGGGGGGATGATGCGGCCGATTTCCTGGTCCGGGTCCACATTGATGAACTGCTGCACTGACCGGAAGTTGACTTGGCCTGACGTACCGTCTTCGTCTTCGTCAGGCTGTCGTTTCGGGGGGGGATCAAGGGGACAAAAGACATATTCAAGCCAGCCGTCTTCTCCGGTTTGCGCAGGAACGCCAACGGCGATCGTCACGGTTGCGCTGTGGCCCGGGGTGGCTTCGGCCCGCACCTGATCCACCGCCTGTGGCAGAATGCCGGTGGTGATGCCGTCTGCCGCCAGAAAGGCCAGTATTTCTTGCGAGGATGGCGTTGAGCCGTCTTCGGGTATGTCGAGATGCGCGATGCACTCCATCTCGTCGGCGGTCAGGTTGAAAATGAGCTGGTAGCAGTTCGGCTGGGCATGATAGAAACGCTGTCCATCCTGTTTGGCGTCCTTGTTTGCCGTTGTTGGAGTTGGTTCCATAAATCCTCCCTGCTGCTGGTTTTAAGTATAAACTCGTTTTATCCGGATTGCCAGTGAACAAACGACGAAAACATTGCCTCTTTCAGCGATGATATGACATAGTATGTCCCATTCAGATGGGGGGGCGAATGGACGATCAGTTCAGGGTGCTGGTTATTGATGACGATGACCCCGGCCGTGAGGTGATGGAGCTGCTGCTGCGGAAGGCCGGTTTCCATGCCCAGTCCGTCGATAACGGCGCCGATGGCGTTGCCGTGGTCCGTTCGGGAACGGTCGACCTGGTGCTGGTGGATCTGTTCCTGCCGGATAAGAGTGGGATAGAGATACTGAAGGAGATACGCCAGGTTGCCCCGGAGATTGAGGTGATAGTGATCACGGGGCACGCCTCGGCCCAGACCGCAGTCACGGCCATGAAGGAAGGGGCCTTTGATTACATCACCAAGCCGGTCAATTTTGATGAACTGAAGATTGTCATTGCGAAGGTCCGTGAACAGCAACGGTTGCGCTCTGAAAACGTCTATCTGAAAAAGCAGCTGCTTGAACGGTTCCAGTTCAGCAACATCATCGGTAGTTCAGCCATCATGCAGCGCCTGTTTGAAAGGATGCAGCGGATTCTCAAGACCGATTCAACGGTCTTGATCTTTGGTGAATCCGGAACCGGCAAAGAGCTGGTGGCCCGCGCGCTGCATCACAATAGCCGGCGGAAATCCCATGCCTTTGTGGCGGTTAATTGCGGCGCCATCCCTGAGACCCTGCTGGAGAGTGAGCTGTTTGGCCATGTCCGCGGCGCCTTTACCGGTGCGGTACGGGATAAGCTCGGCAAGTTCGAGGCTGCCGATCATGGCACCATCTTTCTTGACGAGATCTGCACCATGCCGATGCATCTGCAGTCCAAGCTGTTGCGGGTGCTGCAGGAGCAGGAGGTCGAGCGGATCGGCTCCACCAAGTCGGTCAAGCTGGATGTGCGGGTGATTTCTGCCACCAATGTCGACCTTGAGGCCCAGGTCCGCCAGGGGACCTTCCGTGAAGACCTCTTCTACCGGCTGAATGTCATACCCCTGCACCTGCCGCCCCTCAGGGACCGGCGTGAAGACATCCTGCCGCTGGTGAACCATTTTTTAGACAAGTTCAGGCACTTGATGGGACGCCCTTCCCTCAGTCTGGACAAGCATGCCCTTGATGCGTTGGAACGCTATCACTGGCCCGGTAATGTCCGGGAACTGGAAAATATGGTGGAGCGTATGGTGGCGTTGACCGAAGGGGATGCCATCACCCTCGATGACCTGCCGGCCGAGATTGTCGATCAGGGGCGCGGTACTGGCGGACTCTGCCTGGATCTCTCTCCCCAGGGGATGGATATGCCTGCCGTCATTGCCGACCTGGAGCGCAAGCTGATTGCCAGAGCGCTTGAACTGGCCAGCGGCGTAAAGACCAAGGCCGCGGCTCTGCTCGGTCTTAAACGGACTACGCTGGTCGAGAAGATGCGGCGGCTCGGGATGTAAGCTGTTATTCCCAGATGCCAGCCAGTGTCTGGCCACAGCTGCCGCAACGGCCATGCTGCAGGTTGAGGCTGGTGATCGTGTAGCCGCTGCGGCCCACTACCAGTGCCCCGCACGAGGGACAGAGGGTCTGTTCCCTGCCTGCCGCTACATTGCCTTCATACACGTACCGTAACCCTGCCCGGTCGCCAGCCTCTAAAGCCCGTTCCAGAGATGCCAGAGGGGTAGGGGGATGATCCTCCATCCGGTGACAGGGAAAAAAGCGCGAGACATGCCAGGGGGTATCAGGCCCCAACTCATCGGCAATGAAGCGGGCAATGCCATCCAACTGGTGCTGGTCATCGTTTTCGCCGGGGATGACCAGGGTGGTAAGTTCAAGCCAGATATTCCTGCGGTGATAATCACGGATACAGTCCAGTACCTCCGGCAGCTGCGCCCCGCAGATGCGCCGGTAAAACTCCTTGGTGAACCCTTTCAGATCGATATTGGCGGCATGCAGTACCGGGGCAAGCATCTCGAGTGCCTCCGGGGTGATATAGCCGTTGGTGACAAAGATGTTGTACAGGCCGGCCTCGGCAGCCAGCCTGGCGGTTGCCAGGGCGTACTCGAACCAGACTGTCGGCTCGGTGTAGGTGTAGGCTAGCGAGCGGCATCCTCCTGCGAGTGCATGGCGCACCGCCTCTCTAGGCGGAAGGCGATGCCCCGGCAGCGTGCCGCCGCCAGGGTTGTCGTACTGGGCGATGGACGCATTCTGGCAGTGCAGGCAACGGAAGTTGCAGCCTACGGCCGCAACGGAGTAACTGCGGGAACCGGGCAGCAGGTGAAACAGCGGTTTCTTTTCAACAGGGTCGATCTGCTCGGCCACTATCAGGTCATCCACCAATGAGATCAACAATCCGTCTGCGTTTTCACGTATGCGGCAGATCCCCCGCTTGCCGTTGGCAATCAGGCAGCGATGCCGGCAGAGTTGACAGCGTACCGAACGGTCGGGCAGTTGCTCGAACAACAGGGCTGTTGTTGACATGTGCACCCCCCAGGTTGCGGATTGGCAAAACGATGCTATACGAATCTTAAGTATAGCTCGGAGTGGCAATTCGGCAATCGGGGAGCACCCGACAGAAAGGTCTGGTAGGTGGTGGCATGACGGTCATCAATCGTGAAGAGGTGTTGGGCCGACTGGGAGGGGACGAGGAGCTGTATGCCGAGATATGCGGGCTTTTTCTGCGTGACGGGCAGATGTTGCTTGACCGGTTGCGGAGTGAGTTTGCCGCTGGAACGCTCGATGTTGCCAGTCGTTATGCCCAGTCAATCAAGACCATGGCTGTCAATGTCGGGGCCGAGGAATTGGCCAGGCTTGCCAGCCGTGCCGAACAGGCCGGCCGTGCCGGTGATGCTGCCGTCTTGGGCGGCTATCTGCCCCAACTTGAACGGCAGTTGCATGCCGTGCTGAAACAGCTGCCCACCAAGACATGAGCTGGCTTTTCTCCTCGCTTTAGTCCTTTTTCCCCCATCGCTTCAGCGCTCGCTGAGGGCCAGCCGGAGTGCCAGTGCGGTAAAGATGGCCCCGGTCATCCGGTTCATCACCCGCTGCACACCGGGGGAGCGGGTTAGCCAGTCGCCCAGCATCCCCGCCAGCAGGGCAATCCCCCCGAATATCACGATGGTGGACAGGATAAAGATCGCCCCCAGCAGCAGTATCTGCAGGGTGAGCGGCCCTCTGGCCGGGTCGGCAAATTGCGGCAGAAAGGCCAGAAAAAAGATCGATACCTTGGGGTTCGTGATATTCATCACAATACCCCGCCGGTACAGCTGCCAGCCGGTCAGACGAACCGGCGCCGCTGTCTGGAGTGCCGTCGATGATGCCCGGAAGGCCTGCCAGGCCAGCCAGAGCAGATAGGCCGCCCCGCA
>JAJXUW010000074.1 GCA_021782545.1 Deltaproteobacteria bacterium
AACTGCGGTGCTACATGCCGAGGCGCGCTGCCTGACGCTGGAAACTACTGCCGTTGAACCCAGCGGTCGCGGCACGATCCTGGTGATCTCGGCCGGCACCTCAGACATCCCGGTGGCCAGCGAGGCGGTGGTTACAGCCCGCTTTCTGGGCAATCGGGTCGAGCAGCTGTTTGACGTGGGGGTGGCCGGCATCCATCGACTGCTGGCACGGGTGGATCTGCTCAGATCGGCCACGGTGCTGATCGTGGTGGCCGGCATGGAGGGCGCCCTGCCCTCGGTGGTGGGCGGTCTGGTGGACCGGCCGGTGATTGCCGTGCCGACCTCGGTGGGCTACGGTGCCTCCTTTGGCGGTATCGCTGCCCTGTTGGGGATGCTCAACTCCTGTGCCAGCGGGGTAACGGTGGTCAATATCGACAACGGTTTCGGCGCGGCCTGTGCCGCCAGCCTGATGAATCGAGCCTGAGATGAAGCAACTGTATCTTGATGCAACCGCCGGCATCGCCGGCGATATGACCGTGGCGGCCTTGCTGGACCTGGGGCTGCCGTTTGACTATCTGCAACAGGAACTGGCAAAGCTCGGCCTGCCGGAAAGATCGTACCTCCTCGGCCAGGAACAGGTGCAGCGGCAAGGGGTGCCGGCCTGCTACTTTGCCGTACAGCTGCCGGATGGTGCGCATCATCACCATCATCATGAGCATCACCACCACCACCACCGCCACCGCCGCTATGCTGACATCCGCAGCATGATTACCGCCAGCACGCTTTCGGTGCGCGCCAAACAGTTGGCGCAGGGCATCTTTCTGAAGCTGGCCGAGGCCGAGGCCCTGGCCCATCAGGTGGCGGTGGATGAGGTGCAGTTTCACGAGGTCGGGGCGGTGGACAGTATTGTCGATATCGTCGGAACGGCCATCGGCCTGGACTGGCTGGGGGTTGGACCGGTCTATACCTCGGCGGTACCGCTGGGAGGGGGCTTTGTCGAAACCGCCCATGGCCGCCTGCCGGTACCGGCACCGGCCACGGCGGAACTGTTGAAAGGGCTGGCGGTGCATGGCCGCTGCGGCGACGGCGAGCGGGTGACCCCCACCGGTGCCGCCATTCTGGCGGCCATGGCAGAGCCGGTATCCTGCATGCCGGGTATGAAAATCAAGGCCATCGGCCATGGTGCCGGGAGCAAGGATTATAGCGACTGCCCTAATATCCTGCGCGCCATGCTGGGGGAGGTGGCCACCGAGGACGAAGAGGCCGTGATTGAGGCAGCGTGCAACCTGGATGATGTGACGCCGGAGGTGCTGGGGTACACCCAGGAACGGTTACTGGCCGAGGGTGCCCTGGATGCCTGGCACACGCCGATTCAGATGAAGAAACAGCGTCCTGCCGTGCAACTGTCGTTTCTCTGTCGGTCTGAGCAGTACCCGGCATTGGCCCGGCTGGTGATGGCCGAGACCGGTACCCTGGGTATCCGTTATCAGCTTTTGCAACGGACCCTACAACAGCGGCAGCTCGAACAGCGCACGACTGCGTATGGCCCGGTGCAGTTCAAGATCAGTCCGGTCGGCAGCAAGCCGGAGTATGACGATTGTTGCCGGATCGCCCGTGAACAGGGGCTTGCCCTGCGGGAGGTGCAGCGACGTCTGCAGGAGGAGGCCGACCATGTCGATTAATGGCGAACTGGCAGTCCTGCTGCAGGAGTCTGGCGTGACCCTGGCGTTGGCTGAATCCTGCACCGGTGGTCTGATCGCCGGCCGGATCACGGCACTGGCCGGCAGTTCGAGCTATTTTCTCGGTGGGGTGGTGGCCTACAGCAACCAAGTGAAAGAGCGGTTGCTGCGAGTGCCGGCGCCCCTGTTGGTTGAGCATGGTGCGGTGAGCGAGCCGGTGGCTCGTGCCATGGCCGAAGGGGCGCGTGAGGTGCTCGGTAGCGACCTTGCGCTGGCGGTAACCGGTATTGCCGGTCCCGCTGGCGGCACGGATGCAAAGCCGGTCGGTACGGTGTTTATCGCCGTTGCTGACCAGCGGGGCTGCCAGGTGGAGCGGTTCAGGTTTGACGGCGATCGCGAACAGGTCCGTCAACAGACGGTCGATCAGGGTATTATCATGCTGAAAAAGCGACTTGAGGCATCAAAAAGAAGCTAATTTGCCCCAAATTAGCTTGCCGCTGGCTATTTTGATGTGGTACGTTTTACAACTCTTTCTATCCCGTTTTTGACCAAGGAGGTACTCGCCGTGAGCGATAAGAACAAGGCCATAGAGCTGGCGCTGTCCCAGATCGAAAAGCAGTTCGGCAAGGGTGCCATCATGCGGCTCGGCAACGACGAGGCGCTGCCCGGCGTGGAGGCGATCTCCACCGGTGCCATCTCGCTGGACGTGGCGTTGGGGGTCGGCGGCGTGCCGCGGGGACGCGTTATTGAGGTCTATGGCCCGGAATCCTCCGGTAAGACAACGTTGGCCCTGCATATCGTGGCCGAGGCCCAGAAGACCGGCGGGATCGCCGCCTTTGTCGACGCCGAGCACGCCTTGGACATCACCTATGCCCGCAAGCTGGGGGTCAAGACCGATGATCTGTTGGTGTCGCAGCCGGACACCGGCGAACAGGCCCTGGAGATCGCCGAGACCCTGGTGCGCAGCGGCGCCATCGACGTGCTGGTGGTGGACTCGGTAGCGGCCCTGGTGCCCAAGGCCGAGATCGAAGGGGAGATGGGGGATTCCCATGTGGGTTTGCAGGCCCGTCTGATGTCGCAGGCGTTGCGCAAGCTGACCGGCATCATCTCCAAATCGAACTGCTGTGTGATCTTCATCAACCAGATCCGGATGAAGATCGGCGTGATGTTTGGCAACCCCGAGACCACTACCGGCGGCAACGCCCTTAAGTTCTACGCCTCGGTCCGCCTGGATATCCGCAAGATCGCCACCCTCAAGCAGGGCGATCAGGTGATCGGTTCCCGCACCCGGGTCAAGGTGGTCAAGAACAAGGTGGCTCCCCCCTTCAAGGAGGCCGAGTTCGATATCCTGTATGGTGAGGGGATCTCGCGTACCGGCGATGTACTGGACCTGGCGGTGGAACGCGGGATCATCGACAAGAGCGGTGCCTGGTTCTCCTACAACAAGGAGCGGATAGGTCAGGGACGGGAAAACTCCCGCCAGTTCCTTAAAGACAACCCGGATATGTTGGCCGACATCGAAGGCAAGCTGCTGGAGCTGATCAAGCCGGCTCAAAAGGCAGAGGACTAACAACCCGGCAGTTTGGAGGGAGTTCCATGGATCTGAACGAAATCCTCACTATTGCGGTCAAGGCGCGGGGCTCCGACATCCATATCAAGAGTGGCCTGCCGCCGATCGTCAGGATTGACGGCAAACTGCACCCGATCCCCAACGCTCAGCGGATGGCGCCGGACGTGGTCAACAGCATGGCCACCATGATGATGAACGACCGCCAGCGCCGGATCTTTGAGGAGAACTCCGAGGTGGATCTGGCCTATGCCGTGCCAGGTCTGGGACGTTTCCGTGTAGCTGCCTATCGGCAACGGGGAACCATTGCCATGGTTTTCCGCTCCATCTCGGTGAAGATCCCCACCATGGAGGAGTTGAACCTGCCGCCGGTATTGAAGAAGCTCTGTATGGAGGAGCGGGGGCTGATCCTGGTGACCGGTACCACCGGTTCCGGCAAGTCTTCCACCCTGGCGGCCATGATTGACCAGATCAACGGCAACCGGACCTGCAACATCATCACTATCGAGGATCCGGTGGAGTTCCTGCACCGCGACAACAAGAGCATCATCAGCCAGCGGGAAGTGGGCACTGATACCCCAACGTTTTCGAGTGCGCTCAAAGGGGCCTTGCGGCAGGACCCGGACGTGATCCTGGTGGGGGAGATGCGGGACTACGAGACCATCGAGACCGCCATGACCGCCGCCGAGACCGGCCACCTGGTGATGTCGACGCTGCACACCATGGATGCGCCGGAGACCATCAACCGGATCATCTCGGTCTTTCCGCCCTACCACCAGCGCCAGGTACGGATTCAGCTGGCCGGCATCATCAAGGGGATCATCTCCCAGCGTTTGGTACCGCGCTCCGATGGCAAGGGACGGGTACCGGCGGTGGAGGTGCTGCTGGGTACCGCACGGGTTCGGGAGTGCATCGACGACAAGGACAAGACCAAACAGCTGCACGACGCCATCTCGCAGGGTTTTGTCTCCTATGGCATGCAGACCTTCGATCAGTCGCTGATGAAGCTGTTCACCTCCAAACTGATCACCTACGAGGAGGCGTTACGCCAGAGCTCCAACCCGGACGATTTTGCCCTCAAGGTGTCCGGCATCTCTTCTACCTCCGATGCCACCTGGGACAACTTCGAGCAGAAGGAGGAACAGGTGAATGCGGTCCTGAAAGAAGAGAAGATTGAGGTCGACCGGTACTGAGCCGGGTGAACCGGCCTACCGGCTCGCCCTGCGACTCCTGGCCGACCGTGATTACACCGTCGCGGCCCTGGCCCGTAAGCTTGACCAGCGGGGGCATGCACCAGAAGAGGTTGCAGGGGCTGTGGCACGGCTGGTTGCCGAGCGTTTCCTGGATGATCGCCGTTATGCTGAACATTTTATCGTCCAGGCCCGTGAAAGCGGCCGCTATGTGGGGTATCGGCTGCGGCAGGAGTTGAGGCGCCGTGGAGTGCCGTCCGAGTTGCTTGGCGAACTGCTGGCAGAACGAGCCGACCGTGGCGAGGAGGCTGATCTGGCCCGTCGGTTGGTTGCCCGCCGGTATGCCGAGTTTGACCCGGCCACCAGCGATGATCGTCTCCGTCGTCGCGTTGCTGGTTTTCTGCAACGGCGTGGGTTCTGCCCTGACGTGATCCGGCATCTGCTGGAGCGCCGCAGGCAGGTTGAGTGATATTAACTGAGAGGGATGCAGGATATGACCGGAAAAGAGATCCGCGCACGTTTTCTGAACTATTTTGGGCAGCGAGGCCATACGGTGGTGGCCAGTTCAGGGCTTATCCCCCATAACGACCCGACCCTCATGTTCACCAACGCAGGCATGAATCAGTTCAAGGACTGTTTCCTGGGGATGGAGGATCGGGGGTACTACCGGGCCGCTTCGTCACAAAAATGTGTGCGGGCCGGCGGCAAGCACAACGATCTGGAAAACGTGGGGCGCACCGCCCGTCACCACACCTTTTTTGAGATGCTGGGCAACTTTTCGTTCGGTGACTATTTCAAAAAAGAGGCGATCGCCTTTGCCTGGGAGTTTCTGACCAAGGAGTTGCAGCTGGACAAGGAACGGCTGTATGTGACGGTCTATACCGACGACGACGAGGCGGCCGATATCTGGCACCTGCAGGAGAGAGTGCCGCTCGACCGGATCTACCGTTTCGGGGAGAAGGACAACTTCTGGTCCATGGGGGATACCGGTCCCTGCGGCCCCTGTAGCGAGATATTCTGGGATAACGGCCCTGAGGTGGGCTGCGGGTCGCCTGACTGTGCCGTGGGGTGCGATTGCGACCGCTACATGGAGATATGGAACAACGTCTTCATGCAGTTCAACCGTACCGCCGACGGCGTGCTGCACCCGTTGCCCAAGCCGTCCGTGGATACCGGCATGGGACTTGAGCGGATCACCACCGTCATGCAGGGGGTGCGTTCCAACTACGACACCGACCTCTTGCAGGGGATTATCCGCCATATCGAGCGCCACAGCGGCAAGAAATATGGTGCCAATGAGAAAGACAGCGTCTCGATGCGGGTGATCGCCGACCACTGCCGGGCGGTGACCTTCCTGATCTGCGACGGTGCCCTGCCCAGCAATGAGGGCCGTGGCTACGTGTTACGCCGGATTATGCGCCGTGCCGCACGGCACGCCAAGATGCTCGGCGTTGCCGAGCCGCTCTTGTGCCGGATGGTGGATGCGGTGCGCGAGATGATGGGCGAGGCCTACCCCGAGCTGGCCGAGCGTGAGGCGTACATCAAAAAGGTGATCCTGGCGGAAGAGGAACGTTTTAACGAGACCCTCGACCGCGGCCTGGCCATGCTGAATGAGGAAGTCTCCAGTCTGCGGGTGGCCGGCAAGACCGTGATCCCCGGTGAAACCCTCTTCAAGCTGTATGATACCTACGGCTTCCCGGTGGACCTGACCGAGGATATCGTGCGGGCCGAAGGGTTCAGTGTGGACGAGCCAGGTTTTGAGGCCTGTATGGCCCGCCAGCGGGAACAGGGACGCGAACACTGGAAAGGCTCCGGCGTTGCCGGTATCGCCGATGTCTACAAGGAACTGCATAACCGCGGCCTACGCACCAGTTTTGTCGGTTACGGCGCCCTAACCGCCTTCTCACCGGTGAGCGTCCTGTTGCGCGATGGCACCGAGGTACCGGCAGCAACGGCCGGCGACCGGGTTGATCTGGTTGTTGAGACCACGCCGTTCTACGGGGAGTCCGGCGGACAGGGCGGTGATACCGGGAGCATCTCCTCGGGCCACGCCCATCTGGAGGTGCTGGATACCTCCCGGCCCTTCACCGATCTGATCGTCCATCACTGCACGGTCAAGGAAGGTGCCGTCAGGGTCGGCGATGCGGTCAACCTGACCGTGGCGGTGGATGAACGTCGCGCCACCGCCCGCAACCATACCGCCACCCACCTGCTGCAGGCCGCTCTGCGCCAGGTGCTGGGTGAGCATGTCAAACAGGCCGGCTCCCTGGTTGAACCAAACCGTTTGCGCTTTGACTTCACCCATTTTACCGCTATGACCGCTGCCGAGCTGCAGCAGGTTGAACAGCTGGTAAACGGCTGGATCATGGAAAACGCCGCCCTCACTATCCGCGAGATGGCGATGCAGGAGGCGGTGGACAGCGGCGCCACGGCGCTGTTCGACGAAAAATACGGCGACACCGTGCGGGTGGTACGGGTCGGCGAGGTAAGCGCCGAACTGTGCGGCGGTACCCATGTGCAGGCTGCCGGCGATATCGGCCTGTTCAAAATTCTCTCCGAAGGCGGCATTGCTGCGGGGGTGCGACGGATTGAAGGGGCCACCGGCTTTAATGCGCTGCAGTTGGTACGTCGCCTGGAAGATGAGCGTCGTGCCGTGGCGGATCTGCTTAAGGCCGATAGCAGCAAGCTGCTTGAACGGGTCGAGAAACTGGTGGAACGTCAACGGGAACTGCAGCGGGAGGTCGAGGCGTTGCAGGGCAAACTAAATGCGGCTCAATCAGTCGATCTGCTGGCTAAACAGCAAGAAGTTGCCGGGATCAAGCTGTTGGCGCTCAAGGTACAGGTCGCTGATGTCAAGTCGTTGCGGGATATGGCCGACCAGCTGCGGGACAAGCTCGGTTCCGGTATACTGGTGCTGGGGGCTGAACTGGACGGCAAGGCCAACCTGCTGGTGGCGGTTACCAAGGATCTCACCGGCCGTTTCAAGGCCGGTGAACTGGTGGGCAGGCTGGCCCCGCTGGTGGGCGGTCGCGGTGGTGGCAAGCCGGAGTTGGCCCAAGCCGGCGGTTCGCAGCCGGACCAGTTGGACGTAGCGCTGGCAGCCGTACCGGGGCTTTTGGCGTAACAAGCTGTTCAAGGGGGGCGCATATCGTGCCCGAGGGACACAAGAGCACAGTATTGGTGGTGGATGACGAACAGGTTATTCGTGACCTGTGCGGCCATGCCCTGAAGGAGTACCGTGTCCTGCAGGCCGGTTCGCTGCGGGAGGCCATCGACTGCTACCAGGCGCAGCGGATTGATCTGGTGCTGACTGACGTGATGATGCCCGGTGGCAGCGGCATCGAGTTGCTGCGACAGATTAAACAGCTGGACCCTGGCGCCACAGTGGTTGTGATGACCGGCTTTGGTGACAAGGAGATCATTCTGAACGCCCTGCAGGAGGATGCGGACGATTTCATCAACAAACCGCTGCAGCTGCTTCAGTTGCGGACGGCGGTGCAGAAGGCGTTGGCCAAGAAGGCCCTTAAGGAAGAGATTGCGACCCTTAGGCGTCTGGATAGTCTAAAAAGTTCTTTTCTTTCACTGATTTCCCACAAGTTGCGGACGCCGATTACCTCGCTCTCGCTGGCCCTGGAGGATCTTCAGCGCTATGCCGTCCAGTTCAGCCCCGAAGCCGAATGTCACGAACGTCTCCGTTCCATGCGGGAGGATTTACAGTTCCTGTCACGTCTAGTTATAAGCCTGTTGCGGTTCAATCAGGTCATGCTGCCGGGCAATGACGACCGGCTCCAGCAGTGCGATCTGGTGGAACTGGTGCGCAGCGCGGCCGAATCTGCGCGATGGGATGCGGAAAAACCGGGGGTGAAACTGGTTCTACATCTGCCGGCATCTCCCGTTGTGCTGCCCTGTGACCGTGACCGGCTGTTATTTGCCCTGCAACAGGTGATCGACAACGCGTTTAAATTTTCCGGAGATCGTGGCAGTGCGACGGTGTCGCTGACGCAGCAGCCGGACGGTCTGCAGATTGTGGTACAGGATGCCGGTTGTGGTATCCCGTCGGATGAACTGCCCAAGGTTTTCGAACGGTTTTACCAGGTTGACCCGGATGCCACCGGTCAGGTGCCCGGTTTCGGACTGGGTCTGTCCTGTGCCCGGGAGATTATTCGCCAGCACGGGGGGACGATTACTATCAGTAGCGAATCGGGGCGCGGGACAACGGTTACGATTACCCTGAAGAAGGTAGAGGAGTGAACAGACGGTGAAGCATCTGATCGATAAAGCCAACACCCTGATGGAGGCCCTGCCGTATATCCGCCGTTTTTCCGGCAAGACCTTCGTGATCAAGTACGGCGGGCATGCCATGGCGGATGAGCGTCTGAAAGAGTCATTCGTGCTGGATGTGATCATGCTCCGTTCGCTGGGTATCAACACGGTGATCGTGCACGGTGGTGGCCCCCAGATCAACGAGACCCTCAAACGATACGGCATCGTTTCCGAGTTCGTGCGCGGCATGCGGGTCACCGACCGTGAGACCATGGCGGTGGTGGAGATGGTGCTGGTGGGGCAGGTCAACAAGGAGGTGGTGGGCTATCTGAACCAGCATGGCGGCCGGGCCGTGGGCCTGTCCGGCAAGGATGGCTCCCTGCTGCTCTCGAAAAAGCTGCTGCAGGAGGTACCCACCGACCAGGGCGGTGTCGAGCAGGTTGACATCGGCTATGTGGGCGACGTGGTCAAGGTGAACAGCGATCTGATCCGGACTCTGGAACAGGGCGGCTTTCTGCCGGTGATCGCGCCGGTTGGCGTCGGGCCGGAGGGGGAGAGCTACAACATCAACGCCGACCTGGTGGCCGGCCGGGTGGCGGCGGCCCTGCATGCTGAAAAGCTGATCCTGTTGACCGATACGCCGGGCGTGTTGGATGCCGACAAACAGTTGATTCCCGCCATCGCGGTGGCCGAGATGCACCGGCTGATCGAGCAGGAGGCCATAACCGGCGGCATGATCCCCAAGGTGGTCTGCTGCGCCGACGCGCTGCGGGACGGCGTCAAGAAGGCCCACATTATTGACGGCAGGATGGAGCATGCCGTGTTGCTGGAGATATTTACCGATGTCGGTATCGGTACGGAGATAACGAAATGACAACAACAGAACAGTGGGTGGAACGGTCCGATCGGGTGATCATGCGGACCTACGGTCGCTACCCGATTGTGCCGGTCAGGGGCGAGGGGTGTCGGGTGTGGGATGCCGATGGCCGGGAGTACCTGGATTTTCTGGCCGGTGTGGCGGTGAACAACCTGGGGCATTGCCACCCGAAGGTGGTAAAGGCGATCCAGGAACAGGCCGCTACCTTGATCCATTGCTCCAACTACTACCAGATTCCGCAGCAGATCGAGCTTGCTGAGCTGTTGTGCAGCCATTCCTTTGCCGACAAGGCCTTCTTCTGCAACAGCGGGGCCGAGGCCAACGAGGCGGCCATCAAGCTGGCCCGCAAGTACAGCCGCGAAACGTTCGACAACCCCGAGCGTTACGGGATCATCACGGCAGCCGATTCGTTCCACGGCCGCACCATGGCCACGGTCTCCGCCACCGGCCAGGAAAAGATCCAACGTTTTTTTGATCCGCTCTTGCACGGGTTCGCCCATGTGCCGTTTAACGATCTGGCCGCCCTGGAGGCCGCTATCACCCCGCAGACCTGCGCCGTGATG
>JAJXUW010000004.1 GCA_021782545.1 Deltaproteobacteria bacterium
GGTACCTCGCGGGTGTTGCAACAGGGGGGGGCGGGGAATACCGCGCCCGCTGTCGACGACGGGGTGTTGAAACTCCTGCAGGCTCTTATGCAGGGCAACCGGATGGCGTTGGTCGAACCGCAGCTCGCCGCGGAGCAGGCATTGCCGTTTCAGACGGGACAGCAGATAAAGGGTGAGGTCCTGCAGCAACTGGGCGCTGGGCGTTTCATGATCCAGGTGGCGGGCCAGAATCTTGAAGTGGTGCTGCCCAAGGGAATACGGCCGGGTGACCGGCTGAACCTATTTTTTGTGGGCAATGACCCGCCCGCCTTTTTGCTGCTCCGCTACGGTAAAGGCGGCGATGCCCTGGTCAGCGAGACAGGGCGTTGGGTCAGTACATTGCTCGGAATGCAGGACCATGCGGCACCCCTTGAGGAGGGGTTAGGCATTCTCAAGACCCTGTTGCAGGGGGCTCCCGCCGACCCTGCCCAGCTGGAACAGCAGCTTGCCAAAGGTTTGCGGGAGAGTGGCCTGTTTTATGAGTCGCACCTGTCCCGCTGGTTCAGTGGCGAGTATCCCCTTGGAGAGCTTTTGCGGGAACCCCAGGGACGGCTTTCATCCCAACCGCAGCTGGTGCCGTCTCTACCGGTACTGCCCCGTGAGGCGACTGCCCAACAGCTGGAGATGGCGCTGAGGCAGCGCGCAGGTGCTGCACCGGAGGGAACGGACCCGCGGACCATGCCGATCATTAAGGAGCAGCTGGCCACGTTGCAGACCGGGCAGCTGCTGTTTCAGGGGGAGTTGTTTCCGGGACAGCCGATGGAGTGGCGTGTGACCGAGCGCGAGGCCGGAGAACGGCAGCGTCCGGATGCCGGGGACATCCCGTGGGAGACCTCGGTCTCGTTGGCTCTGCCTCGGTTGGGGACGGTTGATGCACGCCTTACGCTGCGCGGGAATCAGGTTGCGGTGCAGGTTGCGGTGGGGGAGCACGCTACGGTCCCGCTTTTGGAGGGGGGACGGGACGGTCTGGTCGAACAGCTGGCGGCGGCCGGTCTGGACGTCAACGCGATCGCGATACGACATGGCAACCAGCCGGAATAACAATAAGACCGACCAGCGGATGGCGGCGGCGTTGTCCTACAAGCAGGGGCAGTACGCCCCGGTGGTGGTGGCCAAGGGCAAGGGGGTCATGGCCGAGGCGATTATCGCCTGTGCCAAGGACGCTGGCGTCTATGTGCATGAATCGCCGGAACTGGTGACTCTGCTGATGCAGGTGGACATTGACCAGCATATCCCGCCGGAGTTGTACCGGGCCGTGGCGGAGCTGCTGGTCTGGCTGTACAAAATGGAGGGAAAGAAAGGACCGTAATGCAGATTACGTTCGGTACCGATGGCTGGCGAGGGGAGATCGCCCGCGAGTTTACCTTTGATAATCTTTCAGCGGTGGCACAGGCCACCATGGATTGGATGCAGCGCGAGGGGTTGGCGGAAAAAGGGCTAGTGGTGGGCTATGACCGCCGTTTCCTGTCACCGGAGTTCGCCCGGCGGGTGGCCGAAGTGGCCGCCGGTAACGGTATCAGGACGTTATTCTGCGACGAGGTGGTCCCGACGCCAGCACTCTCCTGGGCCGTACAACAAGAGGGCGCCGGGGCGGGCGTCATGATCACCGCCAGTCATAACCCACCCAGCTACAACGGTTTCAAAATCAAGGAAGGCTACGGCGGCTCGGCCCGTCCCAGTACCACCGGACTTCTGGAACAGATCGTGGCCTACAATCTTGAACATGCACGTCTGGTGCGGGCTGTCTCCTTCGACGAGGGCAGTCGCCTCGGCATGATCGAGCCGTTCGACGCGACGACCGGTTATCTGCGGCAGCTGGGACATTATGTGGATCTGGCAGCGATCAGACAGGCGGCCATCCCGGCCGTTGCCGATCCGATGTATGGCGCCGGAATCGGGTTTTTCAGACGTCTGCTGCAGATCGATGAACTGCATGATACACCCAATCCCTCCTTTGGCGGCCGGCCGCCGGAGCCGATCAGCGAGCATCTGCAGGAGTTGTGTGCTTCGCTCGCCTCAGGGCGTTACCGGGTCGGTCTCGCGCTTGACGGTGACGCCGACCGGATCGGTGCCGTTGACGAGAGGGGTGAGTTTTTTTCATCCCACGGGATCTTCACCCTTTTGCTGAAGCACCTGGTGGAGCGCAAGGGGCGCCGTGGTACGGTGGTCAAGACGGTTTCAACCACCCGTCTGGTAGACTGTCTGGCAGAGAAATACCAGCTTCCCCTGGTCGAGACCCCGATCGGTTTCAAGCATATCTGTGAACAGATGCTGGGGCAGGAGGTCCTGATGGGGGGAGAGGAGTCCGGCGGTCTGGGGGTGGCCGGGCATATCCCCGAACGGGATGGTATTTTAATGGGGTTGCTCCTGCTGGAGACCATTGCGGCGACCGGCAAAGGGGTGCGCGAACAGCTTGATGAGATCATGGCCGAGCAGGGCATGTTCGCCTACCGTCGGATCGACACCCCCATTGACAACGAGGAAAAACAGCGGCTGCTCGACCGGCTGCGGACTGAACCGCCGGCCGTGATCGCCGGCCGGAGCGTCAGCAGCACCAACTTCAGTGATGGCTTTAAATTTATGTTCGACAACGGGGACTGGCTGTTGATCCGGCCATCCGGCACCGAACCGGTGCTGAGGTTGTATAGTGAGGCCAGTGAAGCGGCCATGGTGGAGACGCTGTTGCGCGGGGCGCAGCAACTGGCCAAATTCAAGGTTTGAAATGCCGTTTAACTGTGGTACACACTAGGTTTAGGCAGGCAGGGCACCCTGCCATACAAATTTATATCATGTAAGGACCGCTAGGAGGCATAGAATGGCAAATATCCTGATTGTTGACGACTCATCCACCATGCGTAAGATCATCTCCCGGTCGCTCCGTCAGGCCGGTCTGTCGATCGACGACATTCTGGAGGCGGGTGATGGGATTGAGGGGCTTAACGTGCTGCAGACCTCGGGCAAGAACGTCAACCTGATCCTGTCGGATATCAATATGCCCAACATGGACGGCCTGGAGTTTGTCAAGGCGGTGCGGGCCAACGGCTATAGCATGCCGATTGTGATGATTACCACCGAGGGGGGGGAGGATGTGATTGCAGAGGCCATGGCCAGCGGTGCCAAGGATAGCATCAAGAAGCCGTTCACCCCTGAGCAGCTCAGTGAAAAATTGGGGGGGCTGTTATGAGCCTGAACCCCGAGATCTCAGAATCCACCAAGTTCAGTGAACAGCAGCTGGCCGAGTATGTCATCAACGCCACCAAGGAAGTGTTCTCCACCATGGTGATGATGGAGCCCTTGGACGATTTTCCGCTCAAGGAGCCGATCACCCACTTCAGGTGCAGCATCACCGGTATGGTCGGCTTTGCCGGCACCTATTCCGGCGTGATCTCGATGCACTGCCCGGTCGTGCTGGCAAAAAAGATTACTGCCGCCATGCTTGGCATGTCCGAGGACGAGGTGGTCGAAGGCGGCGAGGACCTAAACGATGCCATCGGCGAGATCGCCAATATGCTGGGTGGCAGTGTCAAGATGATCCTCTCCAAAGGAGGTCTGGACGTCAAGCTGTCCATACCCACGGTCATTGCCGGTGAGGATTACACGGTCAACTCGCTTTCGGACATCGATTGCGTGGTGATCCCCTTCACGGTGGAAAATGAGCGCTTTCTGGTGGGGCTTACCCTCAAGAAAGAAGATTGATCCCCCGATGTAACTAGTACCGGTATGCCGTTTGGGCAGCCGGGCAGCCCACACTCAATCCTCGCGAGCCCCGATGGAAGGATACGTAAAGCTTTACGAAATGCTGGAGAGCGCCCTGCGGCAGGCTGGCGAAGAGGCCGGCATGCTGTTGGGCCATGGGCTCACCGCTACCCTGACCGATTCGCTGACCTTTACCAAGTCTGCCTATTTCGGTGATCTGGATGACGGCGTGTTCGTCATGTCCATTGAATCGCGCGAGGAGTATCCGGGGCAGTTCTATCTGGTATTCAACCTGCGCGATGCGATCCTGTTGAGCAGTCTGCTGCTTGGCATCCCCGCTGCACGGATTCAGGAAAAACGCCGTCTGTCGATTATTGAGGCCGATGATATCGATGCCTTTGGTGAGATCGGCAACATGATCAACGGCGCTATCAACACCACCTTCCAGGCCAGTCTTTCCGGCAAGGCACAGCTTAAGCAGCAGGCCTCCAAAAAATACGTACCCGAGATCGATACCCTCTCGGAGGAAGAACCGTTACCCGACGGCGATTACCTGATGTTCCGGGCAAAGCTCGAGATGGAAGGCCAGGAGATGCATCACCTGGACGTCCTGATCCCTCTGGCTCTGGGCAACCTGTATGATCCGCCGCCTGAAAAGCCGCCTGAGCCGGCTGTGGTTGAGGCGGCGGTTCCGGAGGAGGCAGGGGAAGCGTCTGAAGAAGGGGCGGAACAAGCCGGTGCGGTGGTTGCCGGCAGTGGTGAGGCGGGTGACCGCCCCGCCCCGCCAGTAGGCACCACCGGTGAGGATATGGTAGTCATCTTTGAGGACAGCGATGAGGACCGGGAGCACCTGCGGGAAGCGCTCGACTTCACCGGTTTCAAGCTGGTTGAAGGAGGGCTGAACGATGATGTGAAGGATCTCTTCAGCCAGGGGAATGTGCGGATGGTGCTGATCGGCTCGCAGGACGCCGACGATCGGGAATTGGCGGTCTGCATCAAGATCAACGCCCTGCGTCAGGACGAACCGGTGCCGATCGTGATGTGCGCCTATCGCTGGACCCGGACGGCGGTGCTGAAGGCGCTCAAGTACGGTGCCCGCGATATCATCATCAAGCCGTGTTCCCCTGACGAACTGGCTGCCAAGGTAAAACGTCTATGCCGTCTCCCCGCCGCCTGATAGGCAAACTCCCCTTGCAGGCCGGCAGATGCCGGCCCCGGCTCGGCGTTTGGCTGGTGGCGCTATGTGCGGTGCTGTCTGCGCCTGCGCTGGGCAGGGCAGCTATTTCTGCCAACCAACTGCAACGGATAGAGGTGCATCCTAAGGGGCATTTCACCCGCGTCATCCTTAAGCTGGCAGCCGATCCAGACTATGATATCGTTGCCCTGCCCGGCAACCGTCTGCGGGTGCGGTTGCATGATACGACAGGCCGCCTGTTCAAGGGGCTGCGTCGCTACTCGGATCACAATATTGGCGGGTTAGTCCTGTCCCAGCGTGGCGACGACCTGATGATGACCTTTGCCATGGCGCCCACAGGGGTAGGGTGGCGGGCCATCCATCTGGATGGCGTCCCTGCGATCAACCTTGATGTCGGTCCGCCGTGGCAACCGCAGCCGTTGCACCCCCAACAAGCGGGGCGTGATCGTATCTGGAGCGGCGCGGAAAAACTGCTGCGCGACTTCGATCCCCCGCTCAAACCGGAAATTCCTTTTATCCCTACTGACCGGCAGGTGTTGAAAAATCTGCTGAATGACGATGATCAGCGGCTATTCATGGCGGGTGAGGCGGCGCTGTACAAGGGGCAACTCACCGCAGCCGCAGACGTCTTTGCCAACTTTGCCAGCCGCACTGGCACGCCGATCCGTCCCTTGGCGTTGTACCGGTTTGCCGAGACCTGCTACCGTCTGCAACGGTACCCCCAGGCGTTGGATGCCTTTCGCGAGGCTGAACAGCTGTGGCCCCAGTTTCTCTCGTTGAATCCCGCCAGTATGTTCTATTATGGCGACAGTATCGCCCGCAGCGGCAACCTGCCCATGGGGCGCCAGTTGTTGTCACGTCTGATTGTGTCACACGCCGATAAACAGTATGCGCCGGTACTGCTGGTCCGGATGGCTGATGTCCTGGTCCGCCAGGGGAATGAGCCGGTTGCACGGGCCATTTATCTGAACGTGGCCCAGGCCTTTAAGAACACCAAGGCAACCCAGATAGCCCGCATGAAGTTGGCTGACAGCGGCTTTCTGCAGGCCACACCGATGAATTACCGGGCGCTGGCTGGCATCTATCGGGATATTGCCGAACGCGCCGGTGATTTTGACCTGCGCGAAGAGGCGTCCTTCAAGGCGATGCTGCTTGCAGCCATCAATGCACCTGCCGGGCGTGCCCTCGATGAAGTGATTAGCTATCAAAAAGGCTTCCCCCGCGGCGTGTACAATGCCGTTTTGCGCGATATTCGCGAAGATCTGGTTGACCAGAGCTATCTCCAAGGAGGCTGGGATAAGGACGCTGCCGGTCTGGTGACGCTGGTTGACGTCAATCAGGATTATCTGGCAGGGGTGCTGCGGGAACCCGGTTTTTTACCCGCCGTGACCGCCGCCTACCTCTCGGTCGGGCGACCTCTCGACCTGATCGCACGTTACCTGGGATTGCTGGACCGTCCGTGGGTAGGGGAGGTCAACCAGCCGTACCTGTATCTGCAGGTGGCGGAGCAATCGGCTCAACTGGGGGATACGGTACTGGCCAAAAAGATGCTGCGCGGTTTTTTGACGCGTTTTCCCGCCGATCCGCAGGCCCGTCTGGTCAGTGAGCGGCTGGCTGCCCTGCAGTACCAGGATGGTGAATTTGGCGATGTGCGCGCCAACCTGAGTTGGCTGCTTAAAAAGGGGGAACAGGCCCGTATCCCGATCAGCTACTACTATCTGGGAAGGGTGCTCTGGCGTGAGAAGGGGTATGCCCAGTCGGCACAGGCCATGGAGTGGTATCTCGCCGCAATGCAGGGAAGTGGGCAGAAGGCGCCGCTTCTGGGGGATGCCTACTACGTCGCCGCACAGTCACGTCAGGCACTTGGCCAGTACCCGCAGGCCATAGCCCTGCTCGAGTCCGGGCTTAAAGCCGTCCCGGTCGAACAGCGCGATCAGTTTCTGTATAAGCTGGGCGAGGTGAACCTTCAGGACGGCAGGCAGGTCCAGGCCCGAGCCTATTTTGATCAGTTGTCAAAAGAGGGCAAAGATGCCGATTGGCGGCGTCTGGCTGCCCAATCCTTACAGTCCCTCGCTGTTATTCCCCCCTCTCCGTCAAAGAAACGAAAAGTCAAATAATTGTAAGTGTCAAAAAAACGACTCCTGCGGCTGGGGGGTGGGGACCGCTGTTGGCCGGTTCGAGCCCCGTCGACGCTTCATCGGCCGCAAATAGGGGGTTGCGGCATAATTATTGCAAAATCGGTCTGATGCTGATGGTACTTTAGTCGCCAGGGGGTAGGTGATGCCGATAGAGGGACTTTTTGGCACGACGGTTGAGGCGCTTGCCAAGAGTGTGGATCTGCGCACACAGCAGCAGAACCTGATCTCGTCAAATATTGCCAACGCTGAGACCCCAGGGTTCACCCCGCGAACCCTAGAGTTCGAGCAGCAGCTTCAGTCGGCTGTCAAGAATTCGTCTAGTCGTGGTGGCGCTGCGGGGATGTCGGTCACAAATCCGCGTCATATCCCGCTTAAGGGTGAAGGCCCTGCAAGTATTCGGCAGGTCGCCGGTACGGTGGTTGAGACGCCGGCCAAGACGCCTGGCCGTGATAACAACGGGGTGGAGCTGGAAAACGAGATGAGCCGTATGATGCAGAACCAGGTGCTGTTCAATGCCTCCACGCAGCTGCTGAACAGGCAGTTTCAGGAGCTGCGCGTGGCGATCAAGGGAGGTAACTAATGGATCTCTTTACTGCAATGCAGACCAGTTCATCGGCGCTTACCGCTGAACGGACCAGGATGAACCTGGTCTCCAGTAACCTGGCTAATGCTAATACCACCCGGACCCCTGAGGGGGGGCCGTATAAACGCAAGGATGCCGTTTTCACCGCAACGCCGCTTAAACAACAGGGCGGGTTTGATGCGTCGCTTGATCGCGCCAACAGTATGGTGCAGCAGGTAGAGGTTTCACGGATTGTGGAAGACAAGAGCCCGCCCCGCCTCCAGTACGACCCCACTAACCCCGATGCGAACGCCCAGGGGTATGTGGCGATGCCCAATGTAAACGTAGTGGAAGAGATGGCGGATATGATCAATGCGACCAGGGCGTACGAGGCCAATGTCACGGCGGCCCAGGCTGCCAAAAACATGGCGCTTAAGACGCTGGAAATCGGTCGCTAGGGGGGTATGCATGGATATCAAGGCCATCAGTGGCATCGGCATGACGCAAGGGCTGGGGCTGGGGCTTGAAAAGAAACAGCCCGCGTCGGCTATCGAAGGGGCTGGCAAGTTTTTCAGTGAACTGGTCAATAAGGTAAACGACATGTCGGTGCAGTCCGACCAGGCGGTCCAGAAGCTTGCCACCGGCGAAAACCGCAATCTGCATGAGACCATGATCGCGGTGGAAGAGGCCAGTATCTCCTTTCTGTTCATGTCGCAGGTGCGTAACAAGGCGCTTGAGGCATATCAGGAAGTCATGCGGATGCAGGTCTGATCGCGTTGTCCGTTTCTGAGCAAAAGGGAGGTTGGCTAACTCAT
This sequence comes from Deltaproteobacteria bacterium, assembly GCA_021782545.1. Lineage (GTDB taxonomy): Bacteria > Desulfobacterota > Desulfuromonadia > Geobacterales > Pseudopelobacteraceae > Trichlorobacter. Next base: position 8,446 of record JAJXUW010000004.1, read on the forward strand.
GCCTGAGGGATTGCAACGAATTCTTGAGCCGTTTCTGGCCCTTCCGCCAGCCAAGCGGATGCTGGTAGGCGGTGTGGTGGCGGCTACAGTGCTGGCCTTTGCCGTGCTGATCATGCTGGCTAACCGTACCGACTATCGGCCGCTGTTTACGAATCTCAGCACCGAAGACGCCGGCGATATTATCAAAAAACTGAAAGAGGCCAAGACGCCGTACCAGATAACTCAGGATGGCAAGGGGATCATGGTGCCGTCGGACAAGGTGTATGAACTGCGTCTTTCGCTGGCCACGGAAGGGCTTCCTCAGGGCGGCGGCGTCGGTTTCGAGATCTTCGACCGGAAAAATTTCGGCATGACGGAGTTTGTGCAGAAGCTGAATTACCAGCGCGCCCTGCAGGGAGAACTGGCCCGCACGATTTCGCAGCTAAGCGGCGTTGAACAGGCGCGGGTCCATTTGGTAATTCCGGAAAAGTCTCTCTTCAAGGATGCTGAAAAACCGCCTACGGCCTCGATTGTCCTGCGGATGAAAGGTGGGCGGTCGTTGACTGACGGTGAGGTGCAGGGGGTGGTCCACCTGGTAGCCTCCTCTATCGAAGGGATGAATCCCGACAATGTGACTGTGCTTGACAGCCGGGGCAAGATCCTTAGCAAAGGCGAAAACGGCGTTGAGGATGCAACCGCAAAGATGACCAGCACCATGCAGGCGACCCAGCGGGCTTACGAACGAAGTCTGGAGGAACGTCTGCAGACGCTGTTGGACCGGGTTGTCGGTGCCGGTAAAAGCGTGGCCCGGGTGACGGCCACCTTCGATTTCAAACAGGTGGAGCGGGTGGAGGAGAAGTTCGACCCCGATACTATCGCGGTGCGCAGCGAACAGCACAGTGATGAAAAGGCCGGTGGCAGTATGACCGCCAGCGGTGTCCCCGGCGTGCAGACGAATCTCGGCCGGAATCCGGCGGGTGCCGCTGCCGGGGGTGTCGGTGGTGGCAGCAAGACCGATGATACCCTTAACTACGAGGTCAGCCGTTCCACCTCGCGGACCATCGAGCCGGTGGGCACCTTAAGCAAGCTGTCGGTTGCCGTGTTGGTAGACGGCAAATATGTCACGCCGCCGGTGGTCAAGGACGGGCAGGTAGCAACGCCGAAGTATGTCCCCCTTTCGCCTGACGACCTGCAGAAAATCGATGCCCTGGTCAAGAACTCGATCGGTTTTGACGCAACCCGCGGCGATCAGGTCACCATCCAGAATATCCCTTTCCAGGACTCGGGTGACACGACCGGAGAGGCGGCTGAGGCGCCCAAATGGTGGAATAGCCCCTTCTTTTTGGCGCTCTTCAAAAACCTGCTGATCGGGGCTGGTTTTGTTGTCTTGGTGCTGTTTGTGATCAGGCCGCTGATCAACAGTTTGCGTACGGCTAAACCGCCACGCCTGGATATTCTTGAAAACATCGCCCCTGATGTGCAAGAAAAACTCTCGGCCAACGAACGGGCGCAGCTGGCTGCTCAGGTGGCAGAGCAGCAGGATCTGATGGAAAAAGCCAAAACCAATCCCTATCAGGTAGCCCAAATACTGCAGAACTGGTTGACTGAAGAGTCGTGACCGTGATGAGACAGGCCGCAGGGCAATCAGCCGACCGGAGGAACGTACGTCATGACCGGAGCCGATAAGGCTGCCATATTGTTGCTCTATCTTGGTGCCGAAGTGACCGCCAAGGTGTATGAGCATATGGAAGATGACGAGATCAAACGGATCTCCAAAAGCATGGCCCACCTGGGACATGTGCCGCGTCAGACCATCGCCCAGGTGGTGGATAACTTCAATGAGGTGATCTCGCCGGAGTCGGGTATCTTTGCGCAGGGCGAAGAATTTGTGCAGAAGATTCTCGAAAAGGCGCTGGGCCCCAGCAAGGCCAGCATACTCATGGAGGAGCTGCGCGCCTCGACCTACGGCGATCTGGTGGACATCTTGGCTTCCATGGATTCGAAGAGCATCGCCAACTTCATCTCGCAGGAACATCCGCAAACCATCGCCGTCGTACTTGCCAAGCTCAAGTCGAAGCAGACCAGCGAGATCATCGCACACCTCCCGCAGGAGCTGCAGGCCGAAGTGGTGCTGCGGATCGCCGATGTCGAACAGGTCTCTCCCGAAGTCCTGCAGGAGATCGATGAAGTGATGCGGCGCGAACTCAAGTCAATGGGCGGGGTGCAGCGCTACAAGGTGGGCGGTATCGAGAAGGTGGTCGACATGTTCAATCACTTCGACCGCAGCAAAGAGAAGCAGATCCTTGAGAAGCTGGACGTCCTCTCGCCGCCGTTGGCCGAGGTGATCCGCAAGCATTTGTTCACCTTCGAGGATGTGTTTGCTCTGGATGACCGTTCGATCCAGGCGGTCATGCGCGAGGTCTCCAACGATACCCTGACGCTGGCCATGAAGACCTCCACCGACGACGTCAAGAACAAGATCTTCAAGAATATCTCTAGCCGCGCCGCCGAGATGATCAAGGAAGACCTGGAGGTCATGGGGCCGGTGCGCCTCTCCGACGTGGAAAAGGCGCAGTCGGAGATCATCAAGATCGTCCGCAAGATGGAGGAGGAAGGCAAGATCGTGCTTGCGGGCCGAGGCAGCGAAGATGCCCTCGTCTAAGATCATCAAGGCCGCTGCGACCGAATTGCCGCCGATCAGCGCCTTCAGCTTCCACGCCGTAAGCCAGAACGCGGCGCTTACCCCGGCTGCGGACGTGGACGACGACGATGCCGCCTTTGTGCCGTTGGCGTTGTTCGACGGCTCTGAATTAGGGGCGCGCACCGGACTTGCACCACCACAAACGGCTCCCGAGCCTCCTCCCGAGGAGGTCCCTGGCGGTTTTGTGAGCGACGAGCAGCGCGAGCGGGAACTGCAGGAATCCTATCAGCGGGGCCTCCAGGACGGTAAAAACCTTGCCGAACGGGGGCTTTTGAACGTTTTCAAGAGCATGCGGACCGCCAGCGAGGAATTGCAGCAGCTGCGCGAACGGGTGCTGCGGGACTCGGAAGACGGTCTGCTGGCCTTGGTGCTGGCGGTCGCGCGGCGTGTAATTCATCAGGAGGTGGTGCAGAACCGCCAGGTGGTCCTGTCGGTCATCAGGGCGGCCCTGTATAACATAAGCAGCGAGGATGAGATCGTCATCAGGGTGCATCCCGACGATCACGCCCTGCTTACCGCCAGCCAGGATCAGGCCCTGCAACGTGAGCTGTCGTCCTTCAGATTTACCCTCAAGTCAGATGTGACCCTCCCCCCGGGCTGCTGCCAGGTCGAGACGACGCTCGGCACCGTGGACGCCAGCTTCGAGGCGCAACTGGAAGAGGTCTATCGGCGGATGCTTGAGGAACGGACCAGCGGCGACGGGCCGGAACCCCCGGCAGACAAGGCAGCGGAATGACCCCGCAGGGGCTGGACATGGGCAGATACCTGCCGGCGATCGAGCATTGCAGCACGATCCGCCTGCACGGCAAGGTTGTTCAGGTGGTCGGACTGGTAATCGAGGGGTATTGTCCGGAAACGGCAGTGGGGGCGATCTGCGAGATACGTCCTAAAGAGGGTGAGCCGATCCCGGCCGAGGTCGTCGGCTTTCGGGACAGCAAGACCCTGCTCATGCCGCTTGGTGAATTGCGTGGTGTGGGCCTGGACAGCCTGATTACGGTCAGGCGGGATAAGGCCACGCTCAAGGTGGGGCCACGCATGCTGGGTCGGGTGATCGACGGGCTGGGTAATCCGATTGACGACAAAGGGCCACTGCACGCTGAGGAGGAGTATCCGATTTACGCGACGCCGGTCAATCCGATGACACGTCCGCCGATCAGAAAGCCGCTTGATCTGGGTATCCGCTCGATCAACGGACTCCTCACCTGTGGCCAGGGCCAGCGGGTCGGTATCATGGCAGGTTCCGGGGTCGGCAAGTCGACGCTGCTGGGGATGATCGCCCGCTACACCGAGGCGGACGTCAACGTGATCGCCCTGATCGGCGAGCGGGGGCGCGAACTGCGGGAGTTTGTCGAAAAGGACCTGCAGGAACAGGGGCTCCATAAATCGGTGGTGGTGGTGGCCACCTCCGACCAGCCGCCGCTAGTGCGTATGCGGGGCGCCTACATCGCCACCACCATTGCCGAGTATTTTAAAAATCAGGGCAAGAAGGTGCTGCTGATGATGGACTCCGCCACCCGGTTTGCCATGGCCATGCGTGAGGTGGGATTGGCAATCGGGGAGCCCCCCACCACCAAAGGGTACACACCGTCGGTATTTGCTGCGCTTCCCAAGCTGTTGGAGCGGAGCGGCAACTTCGCCGAAGGGAGTATCACCGGCCTCTACACGGTGCTGGTGGAGGGTGATGACTTCAACGAGCCGATCTCGGACGCCATGCGCAGCATCCTGGACGGGCATATTGTCCTGTCGCGTGATCTGGCGGCCCGCAACATCTACCCGCCCATAGACGTGCTGGCCAGCGCCAGCCGGGTGATGAACGACGTTGCGGATTCGCACCATACGGAGCTTGCCGGACGGTTCAAGGAGACCCTGGCGACGTACCGTAAGTCGGAGGATCTGATCAATATCGGCGCCTACAAGGCGGGCAGCAGCACGGCCATCGATGACGCTATTCGACGGGTGGACGCCATGGTGGCCTTTCAAAAACAGGCGGTGGCGGATCCGGCGACGCTGGCCGAATCGGTGGAGGCCCTGCGGGCGATCTTCGAGCGGTAAGGAGGGCCCATGTCCACAAAACGGGGCTTTACCCTGCATCAGGTGTTGAACTATCGGGCTGACCTGGAGCGGCTGCGCAAACAGGAATTTGCCACGGCCCGCCAGGATCTGGACCGTGCCAACGACAAGCTCGAGCAGGAGCGCCAGGAGGCGGCCGAACTGGCGCGTGAATTTGCGGAACGCAACGGTCAGATCGACTCGGTGGTGGAGTTGCAGCTCTACGCAGATTTCTTCGCCCGCAAGCGGGAACAGATCAAGCAGCAGCAAGAGCGGGTGGTGGCGCTGGACCGTATCCTGGAACATCGGCGCGAAGAGCTGGTACAGGCCACACAAGACAAAAAGGTGCTTGAATCGCTCAAGGAAAAAAAAGAGCTCGCGTTTCGTCAGGAACAGCAACGCAAAGAGCGGGATTTTCTGGATGAAATAGCGGTGCAAAAGAAAGGTCGCGAGTAGGCATGAAGAAGCCGTTACAGTTCACCATGGTTACCATCATCTTTTTCGGGGCGGTCTCGGTATTGCAGGGCAGTAGCGTCCCGGCCAGCCAGGCATCGCAGGTGGTTGCCCCGGCGTCAACCGGGACCGATCCGGCAACCAGCCGGGCCGCACGTGAAGAAAAGGCCCTGCAGGAGTTGCAACGGCAACGGCTGATGCAACGGGAAGCCGCAGTGGCCGCCAAGGAAGCCGAAGTCAAGAAGATGTCCGACAAGTTGAGCCAGCAGCTAAAGGCCCTTGAAGAGACCAAAAAACGGTACGACGCGGCCATGAAGGCGCAGGCCGAGGTGCAAAAGAAACAGCAGGGCGACAAAGTGACCAAGATGGTCAAGCTGTTCAAGGCGATGAAGCCGGATCAGGCGGCTCGTTTGACCGATGCCTTGCCGGAACAGGAGGCGGTCGTACTGCTGGAGCGCCTCGATATCAAGACGGTGGCCAAGCTGGTGCCGTTTCTCAAGCAGCCCCGGCTCGTCCGGTGGATAGAGGAACATCTCAATATCACAAGATAATATCAAAACAGGTCAATGGGTGAGGGCCCATTGCCGATACATTTAAGTACAGGGTTGCTGTGAGCCCTGTGCACACCAACCAGAAAGGAGGTGAACCAATGGAAACAGCACAGATTATGATGACGCCTGCGACAACGCAGGCAGCGCCGTCATCCGCAGGCACACCGTCCCTGTCGTCCATGGGCGGGGCGGACAATGCCGGATTCGGCTCGCTTTTGGGCCAAACCATCGACCTGCTGCAACAAGACGGCATGGTGCTGCCTTTAAGTGGTACGGCAGCAGCAGCCACGACACTGGCTGCACAGCAGGATGCACCACAGGCGCCGACCGTCATATCGGTACCGACGGCAGTATTGCCGCAAAGCCAAGGGGACCAAAAACCTGAGGATGCGACAGCATCGGCGCCGCATACGGATGATGGACAGGATGCAGCCCAGCAACTGGCCGGTCTTCTCCAGGCATCCCTGATGGTGTCGGCTGCGGCGGTGACACCGACGGCAGTTGCGGCAAGTGATGCGGCAGACCAATCGGCAGTTCAGCAGACGGCTGCACCGGTGGCGGCGGTTGCAACGGCAGCGCCAGCCGGGGCGGAACTTTCAGCAGCAAAGCTCGAACAGCTGCTGATGGCCACTGCAAACCAGGGACCAGGGGAAGATGTTTCTGCAGCCCAGTCCGCAGCGCCTGCAGCGGCTCACCAGATACCGCAGCACGCCGCTGATCCGGTGGTTGCCCCGGCACCCACAGCGGATGCCGGTAGTCTCAAACCTATGGTAGTACAACAACAGGCTGCAGCAGTTGGGCAGCAGCTGGCAGCAGCGCAGTGTACGGCAAAACCGACCCCGCAGACAGAGGCGGCCAAATCGGCAGTACCGGCCGGCACCGCCGTGGCGGCAGAAGCCGGGCGTACTGCGGTGGCCGATGTCCCGGCCGCACCAAAGGGGACTGCATCGGTTGTGGCGGCGGTCCGTTTCGCCTGCCCAACGGATGTGGCAGTAGCAACCGTCCCACCGGGGCAACCGCAGCAGGATACCCCGCAGTTTGCGGATGGTAAGGCGCACGGTGGGGTGGCGACGCAGATGGAGGCTGCCACAGCCGCTGATAAGGCGGCAGAACCGGGCGGTTTTGACAAGCAGTTGACGATGCCGGACACGATGGACCTGTCTGGCCACGGAGCGGCAGCGGTTCTTCAGCATCACCAGGCCACCCTGCAGGAGTTGCAACCGGTCGTAGAGCCTGTCAAGGCGGCGGCCGAACAGCAGGTGATGCGTCAGCTGACAGACCGTCTGGAGGCCCATGAGATCAAGCAGGGGGCCGATCAGATCACGCTTAAGCTCTCTCCCGACCATCTGGGCGATCTGCAGGTAAATCTGCGGATGGACAACCAGCAGGTACGGGTTGAGATCGTGGCTGAACACCGTTCCGTTCGGGAGGCGCTTTTGCAGCAGGTCGACCAGCTGAAGGAGAGTCTCTCACGCCAGAACATCAAAATGGAATCCTTTGATGTGACCACGGCAAATAACGGTGGCCTGATGCAGCAGCAAGGCGGCGACTGGCGGCAGACCGCCAGCGAACGGCGTCCCCTGTATGCCCAGCAGTTTGCCGCTGGCAGGAGTGCGACGGCAGGCCTTAGCGCTGATGCCGCAGGGACCGCGGTGCAGTACTTCGCACCTCAGTACCAATCAACCCTTGATGTCAGATTTTAACGAAAGGAGGCGCTAACCTATGAGCACAGCTATTACCGGTACCACATCGACAACCACTACTACGACCGATGCGGCAACCGCCATGAAGAATCAGCTCGGCATGAACAGCAGTGATTTTCTGAAGATGTTCATCGCCCAGCTGCAGAACCAAGATCCCTTAAGTCCGCAGGATCCGAGCCAGTTTCTGGGGCAACTGGCCCAGCTGACCCAGGTGGAGCAGGCCTATAACACCACCACCGCCCTGAACAACCTGCTCACCGCCCAGAACGACGTGTTGGCAAAGTCGGCTGTGTCGATGATCGGTGGCAACGTGACCGCAACGGGCAACCAGTCGAATTACGACGGTACCAACGCCGCCACCATGAAGTATTCCCTGCCTGCCGCCACCAGCAGCACCACGCTGACCATAGCCAATTCGACCGGTCAGACGGTGCGGATTGTCGATCTGGGCGCACAGGCGGCCGGCACGTCGACCTATCAGTGGGATGGCACCGATGGCCAGGGAACCAAGCTGGCAGCCGGGGCCTACACTTTTGCGGTTACCGGCACCGATGCGGCAGGTAACACCCAGACGGCCACCACCTACATCACCGGCAAGGCCGACGGGGTGAAGTTCGACAGTGGATCAGCCTATGTCACCATTGGTGCGGTTTCCATACCCTACGCCAATATAACGGCGGTGGGTTTGGCATGAGCACGATCGATTCGCTCTACTTCCCCAATCCGGTCCAACCGGTGGGGAGACCGGCCCAGCCTGCCGGCCAGCAGCCGGTTAAGCCGGTTGGTGACAGCCCCTTTGCCAAGGCCCTTGACCAGGCCCAGGGGGTCAGGTTTTCGCAGCATGCCCAGGACCGGCTTAAGGCCCGCAACATCAGTTTCAGCAGTGACCAGTTGCAGCAACTGGAAGGTGCCGTCAACAGTGTGGCCCAGAAGGGTGGTAAGGATTCTCTGGTGATGATGGGCGATGCCGCCTTGGTGGTGAGCGTCAAGAATCGTACCGTGGTGACCGCCATGGACCGCAGTCAGATGCAGGGCAACGTCTTTACCAATATCGATTCAGCGGTGATTATCTAACATAACCTAACAACGGGCAGGTCCTCTTGAGGGAGCCCGCGGAGATGCCGACCGACTGACGCATCTCCCAGACAGAACAGGAGGCAACACATGAGTATTACAGCAGCCATGTACTCCGGCGTATCAGGCCTATTGGCCAATGCCGAGGGGATTAACGTGATCGGCAACAACCTGGCCAACGTCAACACGGTCGGTTTCAAGAGCGGCAGGATGCTCTTCTCGGACATGCTTTCGGCAAACAGCACCAACGGTTCCCAGATCGGGCGTGGCGTGCAGATTCAAAAGGTGGATAACATCTACGCCCAGGGTGCCTTTGAAAACACGGAGGTGGTATCCGACCTGGCCATCCAGGGTAACAGTTTTTTTGCCTTTGCCGCCCCCAATGCAACTGCGGCGGTCGCCACCCAGGATCTGGCCTATCTTTCCCGGGCCGGTTCGCTGCGGGTCAACAGCTCTTACAACCTGATCAACCCGGACGGCTATGAGGCATTGGACGCAAAGGGCGGATTGCCGATCAAGTTCCCGTATAAAAACGGCACCACCCCCGGCGATTTTGCCAAGATCACCGCCATTGACGGCCAAGGGGTGATCACCTATACCGACTATGCCGGCAATTCGTACTATTACAATGGCAACGGCGGTGCGGTGCTGCCGGCGACTACCACCAACTACGCGACAGCCCTTGCAAACGGTACCATTGCCGTGGTGAACCCGACCAACCCGCTGGGGCTGATCAAGGTCGGCGGAACCATGTTCAAATCCAGCGCCGATGCCGGTGTCCCCACCGCTGCCTTCACCGCAGCGGTCAATACCGCCAACGGGAGTTCCGAGAAGCTTTACTCCAACTCCCTGGAGCAGAGCAACGTGGACATGGCGGCCCAGTTCGTTAAAATGATCCTGACCCAGCGGGCCTACTCGGCCAACTCGAAGACCATCACCACCGCCGACCAGATGACCCAGGAGGTCTTGAATCTCAAGCAATAAGCGCCTTACGGCGTCCCATATCACGCGCAAGCCCCCGTTTGACCGTGCCAGCGCGCGGCCGGACGGGGGCGGCTGTGTATTGAATACCCGCTTTTTGCATTGTGACGGTTGCAAAAAACGGCTTTTCGTTTTAAATAGATGCATTCAATAATCAGTGTTGATCAGGCATCCCTGTGGCTTAAAGCGGAGGAAGTGAATGGCAAAGGAAGATCAGGCAGGCACCGAAGAACCGGCCGGCAGCAAAAAGACACTGTTCATCATCATCGGTGCTGTTGTGGCGGCACTACTGGTCATTGTGGTGGTGGTCATGATGATGGGCAAGGGCGACAAGAAGGCGAAGAAAGACGGTGAGGAGGCCGCCAAGCCCCAGGCTACTGCCGAGGGCGCTGCTGCCGGTGTCTCAACCTCCTATTCGCTGGAGCCGTTCATTGTCAACATTTACGATGGCCAGGAATTGCGCTACCTGAAGATCAAGGTCGATCTCGAGATGGCCAATGCGGCGGTAAAACCCGATCTGGATGCCAACCTGGCGGCTATACGCGATGCCATTATCGTGGTCCTGACCAGCAAGACCCTGCAGGATATCCAGGATGTCCAGGGCAAGAACCAATTGCGTGATGACATCCTGAACGCGGTCAGCAAGGTCGTCGCCCAAGGGAAGGTTACCAAGGTCTACTTCACCGACTTTGTCGTGCAGTAACGTACCGGTGCCCATGGAGAAGATCCTTACCAAAGCCGAGATTGAGGCGCTGCTGAATGCGGTCTTTGATGGCCGTATCGAGCCCGAAAAGGAACTCTCCAAGACGGAAGGGACTGCCGTCAGTTACGACCTCTTCAACACCGAGGCCTATCGCGGTTTTGTCCCCAACCTCGACATCGTCTATGACAGCTTCATCAGGTACAACCGGATCACCCTCTCAAACCGCCTGCGCAAGGTGGTGGAGATCAAAAAGCAGGGGGCCAAGTCATACAAGTTTGACGATTTTTTGCAGACCCTGCCCTCACCGGTCTGCATGGCCCTGTTCAAGCTGGAACCGCTCAAGGGCGCTGCCTTGCTGGCCATGGACAGTGCCCTGGCCTACGCCTTTGTGGACAGCGTGCTGGGGGGCACCAGCCGCAACGCGATCAACCTGAATCGTCTCTTTACCACGCTCGAGCTCAGGCTGATCGAAAAGGTCTGCATGGATATCATGGCCGACCTTGAGAAGGCCTGGACGCCGCTCTATCCGGTAAAGATGAACCTGCTGCGGATGGAGATCAACCCCCGGCTGGTGACGATAGTGCCCCCTGAGTATCAGGTGGTGACCATGGCACTCAAGGTGAGCGTCGAGGAGACGGTCGGTACCATGGTGTTCACGGTGCCGTTCATGACCCTCGATCCATTGAGGGACAAGCTGCGTGAGGGGATGCAGTTCGATCTGATGGCGATTGACCCCGAGTGGTCGGACCGCCTTTCCGCAGAGCTGTCTGAAGCGCCGCTGGAGCTGGCGGTTGAGCTGGGCAATTCGAATATCTCGTTGCGCGAGCTGCTGGACCTGACCGAGGGAGATACGATCATGCTGGACAAACCCTGCACCAGCGAACTGATCGTCAAGGTGGAAGGGGTGGCGAAATACTGCGCTATCCCTGGTATCCGCCATGGTAACAAGGCCTTTCAAGTAAGCAGTATACTCGATCAGAAGGGGAACCGCTGTGAGTGAAAAACCTGAAGCCACGGAAACCGAACAGGAACGGCAGAATCTCGAGTTCATTCTGGATATACCGCTTCAGGTCACCGTCGAACTGGGGCGTACCAAGCTGTTGGTCAAAGATATCCTGCAGTTGAATCAGGGCGCCGTCGTGGAGTTGACCAAACTGGCCGGAGAACCATTGGATATCTTTGTTAATTCCAAACTGGTGGCCCGCGGCGAGGCGGTGGTGGTGAACGAGAAATTCGGCGTTCGGCTGGTAGACATCATCAGTCCCAACGAACGGGTAGAAAAAATCCTGTGACGCTCGTGGCGGTCCTGTGTACACTGGCCCTGACGGCGGTGCCGGCTGTTGCGGTGGCCGGCGGTGATGGGTTGCCTGCCAGTGGCGGCATATCGATGTTTACCAGTTTCCTGCAGATGGCCTTGGCCCTGCTTGTCGTGGTGGGGTTGATCCTGCTGATTTACTACGGCGCCACCCGCCTCATGAAGACGGTGCCTGCCTTTGGCCAGGCAGGGCGCCTGATACGGCTGCTTGAGATTCGGCCCCTGGGGCCCCGAAAGTCGCTTGTTCTGGTTGAGGTGGAGGGCGAATACCTGCTGCTGGCCGTTTCAGACAACCAGATCACGCTCATCAAGCAGATCACCATGCTGGAGGAGATCGAGGTGCTTGAGGATAAGGGTTCTCACAGCTCCTTTCTCTCGTTTTTGGGCAGGTCAGCCACCCCCCCACAGCCCTAAGAGTGCATTCGCGGACATTATGATCATGACGTCAATCCGTTCCCTACAATCAAATCGACGTGCTTTGGCGTTGGCAGGTGTGCTGGTGCTGTTGGCTGCCTCTGCCGCCTGGTCTGCGCCGGTACCGTTGCCATCTCTGAATATCGGTGTCGGTACGGCCAGCAACCCCGGTCAGGTGGCCACAACCGTCCAGATATTCCTGCTGCTGACGGTCCTTTCACTGGCTCCCAGCCTGCTGATCATGACCACTTCCTTTACTCGGATTGTGGTAGTGCTCTCGTTTCTAAGAACTGCCATGGGTACCCAGCAGGCCCCTTCCAACCAGATCATCCTCGCCCTTTCGCTGTTTTTGACCTTCTTCATCATGACGCCGGTCTGGCAGCAGGTAAATCATGATGCCTACCAGCCGTTCAAGGCCGGTACCATCTCCCAGGAACAGGCCTTTGACAGGGCTGTGGCGCCGGTACGCCGGTTTATGCTGACCCAGACCCGCGAGAAGGACCTGGCCCTGTTTGTGAGCCTCTCCAAACAGGCCCGCCCCAGAAATGCCGATGATATTCCGACCTTGACCATCATCCCGGCCTTTATGATCTCAGAGTTGCGCACCGCCTTCCAGATCGGTTTTTTGATCTACATCCCGTTCATCGTGGTTGATATGGTGGTGGCATCGGTGCTGATGTCGATGGGTATGATGATGTTGCCGCCGGTGATGATCTCGTTGCCCTTCAAGATCCTGCTGTTTGTCCTGGTGGATGGCTGGAATCTGGTGATCGGCTCGCTGGTGAAGAGCTTTGGCTAGAGGGGGGCTGCCATGACGCCGGAACTGGTTGTGCAACTTGCTCGTCGCAGCTTCGAGGCCACGCTGCTCCTGTCGGCGCCGCTTTTGATCTTCAGCCTGGTGGTCGGTCTGGTGATCAGCGTCTTCCAGGCGGTCACCTCCATCAACGAGGCGACCCTGGCCTTCGCCCCCAAGATCATTGCCGTGATGGTGGCGATGGTGATTTTCTTCCCCTGGATGATGAGCTACATGAGTGACTTTACCCGTGAGATTTACACCATGATCGCCATGATGCGGCGCTGACGCCATGTTCCCGTTTGTCTCGCCGCTCCCCACCCCGGCCGACATCTTCCTCTTCGCCCTGATACTCTGCCGTATTGCCGGTCTGTTCGCCGCCCTGCCGGTATTTGGCGGCCAACGGCTGCCGGCCAACATAAAAATTGTGGTTGTGCTGGCCATTACGCTGGTCTGCCTGCCGATACTGCGGCTCACGCCTCCGCCGGTCCCGCAGGACGCCTTCGGCGTCGGCCTGATGATCCTGCGCGAAATGCTGATCGGTCTGACCCTGGCCTTTGTCACCCAGGTTGTCTTCTCGGCGGTCGAATTCTGCGGGCAGATTATCGGTATGCAGATGGGGTTCTCGATCGCCTCGGTGATTGACCCGTCGATGGGTAACCAGACCCAGATCATGTCGGTCATGCAAAGCTTGCTGGCCACCCTGTTGTTCCTCTCGCTCAACATTCATCACGTCTTTATCCGTGCCATCATCGACAGCTTCAGCATCATTCCGCTGGGAGGCTGGCAGATGAATGAGGCGCTGATCAGGTTTCTGGTCGGGGTGACAGCCGATGTCTTTATCCTCGGCATCCGGCTGGCCGCCCCGGTGATGGTGACCTTGCTCCTTACCAGCGTAGTGCTGGGGGTCATGGCCCGGGCCTTTCCGCAGATGAACGTCTTCATGGTCAGTTTCCCGCTCAACATCGGGCTTGGCTTTGTGGTGTTGGGGGCGACCCTGCTCTTGTTCTTCCATGTGCTGGAGATCTCGTTTGGCGCGTTGAGCGGCCAGGTGCAGATGCTCTTCCGGCTGATGGCTAAGGGGGGATGATTCCTGGCCGACGAGGACAAACACTCCAAAACAGAACAGCCCACTAGTAAGCGCATCGAAAAGGCGCGGGAAGACGGGGCGCCGCCTACCTCGCAAATGGTGACCCTGGGCTTTACCCTGTTGGCCGGCATCGTGTCGTTAAACCTGTTGGGCGGCTACATCATGAGTGGCCTTAAGCAGTTGATGCTCCATACCTATCAGCAGATCGGCAGCTTCGAGCTGTCACCGGGAAACATCTACAGCCTGATGCTGCGTGTATTCGCCAGCATCGTCATGCTGGTCGGCCCGATTATCCTGATTATCATGGCTACCGGCGTGGTAAGCCATGTGGTGCAGGATAATGGCCGGCTCGATTTCCAGTGGGGGCGGGTCGGCCTCGATCTGAACAAGCTCAATCCCCTCAAAGGGGTTGGCAGGCTGTTCAACAAAGATGCCCTGGTGGAGATGGTCAAATCCCTGCTGAAGATCCTGGCGATCGGTTGGATCGCCTACCGGGTTATGCAGGACGAGCTGCAGAACATCACTGTGCTGGCAGAATCGGACATCAACGGCATCTTGAGCTATACCGGGCATGTGGCCTTCAAGATCGTCACCCACACCTGCGGCATCATGCTGCTTTTAGCGATTCTGGACCTTGCGTATGTGAAATGGCGCTACCTCGATAACCTCAAGATGACCAAACAGGAAGTCAAGGATGAGCATAAGGAGTTGGAAGGCAATCCGGAGATCAAGGGCAAGATCAAGAAACTGCAGTTTCAGGCCGCCAAGCGGCGGCTGGTCAAGATCATACCCACCGCTGACGTGGTGATTACCAACCCCACCCATTATGCCGTGGCCATCAAGTACGAACGGAACAGGATGGCGGCACCGCTGGTCATCGCCAAAGGGGTTGACGAAATGGCGCTTGCCATCCGGGGGCTGGCCAAGGAACACAAGGTGACCCTTGTGGAAAACCGGCCGTTGGCGCGGGAACTGTTCGAGCAGGTGCCGGAGAATCACGAGATCCCCGAGACACTCTATGCTGCCGTGGCCGAGGTGTTGGCCTATGTCTACCGCATGAAAGGAGTCATGTAACCAGTTGAGTCATTTTTTCGACACAGCCAAATTTATGACTCATATCTGGAGAGGTGCCCAGGGCGTTGGAGCCCCGCTGTCCGGAACTCGGCGGTGATAACAGGCAGGTGTAGGTTGCCTTGTCGTCTGTTGCGTTTGGCGGCATGAAAAGTGCATAATAACTATGTTCTTTTCGGAAATTGACGCCCGCGGGCGGTAGATGACAAAGGCATGACAGATGGCCAATGGCTCCACAGTCCAGGCACTGGAACTGAAAAACTTCCGTAGAAACTCAGACATCTACGTTGCCGTGGGGCTGATCGGCGTGTTGGCGCTGATGATCATCCCCTTGCCCTCGGTGGTGCTGGACCTTTTTTTGGCCACGAATATCACGGTGGCCTTGGCCATCCTGCTGGTCTGTCTCTACACCCGCCATCCCCTCGATTTTTCCGTGTTCCCGTCCGTTTTGCTGGTCACCACCCTGTACCGGCTCGCGCTGAACATCGCATCCACCCGTCTGATCCTGCTGCACGGCCGTGAGGGTGTCGATGCGGCCGGCGCCGTGATCAAGGCCTTCGGTTCGTTCGTGGTGGGGGGCAACTACGTGGTGGGTGCCGTCATGTTCCTCATCCTGGTGATCATCAACTTTGTGGTTATCACCAAGGGCGCCGGCCGGGTGGCCGAGGTGTCGGCCCGCTTCACTCTGGATGCCATGCCGGGCAAGCAGATGGCCATTGATGCCGACCTGTCGGCCGGGTTCATCACTGAGAAGGAGGCTCGCAGCCGTCGCGAGAAGGTACGGCGGGAGGCCGACTTCTACGGTGCCATGGACGGTGCCAGCAAGTTCGTGCGCGGCGATGCCGTGGCCGGCATCCTGATCATGCTGGTCAACATCTTCGGCGGCCTGATCATCGGTGTCTGGCAGCAGGGGCTGTCGCTGGACGTGGCCCTTACCAATTATACCCTGCTCACCATCGGCGAGGGACTGGTTGCCCAGATCCCCGCCCTGATCATCTCGACGGCGGCTGGTATCATCGTTACCCGAACCGCTGACGAGAACAATTTCGGTCAGGAGCTTACCGGACAGTTCCTGAACTATCCCAAGGCGTTCTATGTGGTTTCGGGGGTGATGTTTCTGTTCGCCCTGATACCCGGCCTGCCCCATTTCGCCTTTCTGTTGCTCGCCGGAGCGGCTTGGATGGTAGGCCGCATGTCGCGGGAGATGGCTCAGGTGGTGGAAGAGGAAGCGGCCGCCGCCGAGGCGGCGGTGTCGGAGGAGGCAGAGGATCAGGCCACCGCTATCCGTCCCTTGGATACGCTGGAGCTTGAGGTGGGATACGGTCTGGTGCCGATGGTGGATGCGGCCCAGGATGGCGAGCTGCTCGAGCGGATACGCTCCATACGGCGTCAGTTTGCCCAGAAGATGGGATTTGTGGTGCCGCCGATCCATATCCATGACAACCTGCAGCTAAAGCCCTATGAATACAATCTGCTGATTCGAGGGGCGCGTGTGGGGGGCAGCGAATTGACCGGGCAGTATCTGGCTATGGACTCCGGAGCGGTCACGGCGCAACTGCCCGGCAGCAGCGCCAAAGAGCCGGTCTTTGGACTGCCGGCGGTCTGGATCAGGGGCGAAGAACGGGAGCAGGCCCAGGTTAACGGCTACACCGTGGTGGACAGCACGACCGTCATCGCCACCCATATCAGCGAGACAATCCGGCGCTACGCGCACGAGTTGGTCGGTCGCCAGGAACTGCAGCAACTGCTGGATAACGTTGCGGTCGGCGCGCCCAAGGTGGTCGATGAGTTGATCCCCAGTCAGCTGGGGCTTGGCGTGGTGTTGCGGGTGGTCAAAAATTTGCTCAAGGAAGGGGTCTCGATCCGAGATCTGCGCACCATTCTGGAGGCCTTGGCCGACTACGCCGGTCTGACCAAGGACCCGGACGTGCTGACCGAGTTTGTCCGGCAGGCGTTGGGGCGATTTATCGTGGACCAGTTCAAGCTGGATGAGGATACCCTGTATCTGGTCACCATCGATCGTGAGGTGGAAGATCTGGTGGCCGAGGGGATCCAGCCGTCCGATCAAGGCAGCTATCTGGCTATTGAACCGGCTGCGGCCCAGCAGATCATCGCCTCGATACGCACCATGGTCGACCGCTTCAACATGTATGGCGCCCAGCCGGTACTGCTCGCCTCCCCCTCGATCCGCAGGCATGTCAAAAAATTGATTGAGCGGTTTTTGCCGCATGTCGCCGTACTGTCCCATAATGAGATACCCCAGAATGTCAAAATTCAGTCATTAGGAGTGGTGAGCGTCAATGCTGGTTAAAACGTTCCAGGCAGCCACCATGGCCGATGCGCTGCGGCAGGTCAAGGCCGAGCTCGGCCCCGATGCCATGATCCTGTCCACCAAAAAAGAGCGTCAGGGTGGCATCATGGGCTTTTTCAGCAAGCAGGTGGTCAAGGTGACAGCAGCCATCGACCCGCAGCGCCCTCCACAGCCGCCGCCGGTCCCCGCGCGGCAGCGGATTGAACGGGAGCGAACGGCCAAGGAGGAGTTTGAAAGTTCCCTGCTGGCCCCACTGGCACGGGAGCTGCGCGAACTGCGTGAACGGGTTGAACAGCTCTCGAAACGGGACGACGACCTGCGCCAACGGCAAAACGAAGGGGCCGCTGCCGGTGATGGCGCGGTAAAGGTCGGTGAGGTCGCCGGGCTCAATCTTAATAACATCCCCCGTCAGGACCTGGAAGAGATCAAAAAACTGCTGGTAACTACCCTTACCCGTCATCAGGAAGGGGGCGCGCAACCGGTACAGTGGCCTGATGCCATCGGTGGGGGCCAGCAACCGGAAGGGACGGCGGAAGATGTCACCGGGGTGCCGCTGGTGCATGAGCTGGAGCGGCAAGGGATCGATCGGGAGGTGATGAGCAAGATTATCACCACCATCAATACGTTGCCGGCTGAGCAGGAGGGGCAGGCTATCGCCGGCAGATTGGGCGTCGCCTTCGGACGGCTGATCAAGTTTACCGGCATGCTGCGGCTCAAGAAGAATGCGCCGCGCATTATCGCGCTGGTGGGGCCGACCGGCGTCGGCAAGACGACCACCACTGCCAAACTGGCGGCCATGTACGCCTTAAACCGTGGCAACAAGGTGGCGCTGATCACCATGGATATCTTTCGGGTGGGTGCGGTTGAACAGCTCAAGACCTACACCAAGATCATGGGGATTCCGCTGGAGGTGGCCTCGACCCCCAAAGAGCTGGAGCGGGCCGTCGACCGCCATGCCGACTGTGACCTGATCCTGGTGGATACGGCCGGCAGGAGCCACAAGGATGCCGAAAAGCTGGATGAGATGAAAGGGTTCCTGGAGGTGATACACGCCGACATCTACCTCTGTCTGTCGGCCACCACCAAGGACCGCGAACTTGAAGAGATCCTGAAGCGGTTCAGCATCTTCGACGTCAGTAAGGTGGTGTTCACCAAGCTGGACGAGTGCGAGAGCTTCGGTTGTATCGTTAATCTGCTGTTAAAGGCCAACCTGCAGATCGCCTATTTCACCACCGGCCAACGTGTGCCTGAAGATATTGAGGTTGCCACCTCGGACAAACTGGCTGAGTTGATCTTGAAAGGGGCGGAGGCATGAGCAGCGTGCGCGGAACCGGCGACCAGGCGGATACCTTGCGGCAGATGGCGCGCAGCGCCAAACGGCCGGCATCGGCTACGGCAGGTTCGGCCGGGGCTGGCGGACAGGGCATACGGGTGCTGTCGGTGACCAGTGGCAAGGGAGGGGTCGGCAAGAGCAACGTGGTTGCCAATCTGGCGATGGCATTGGCCCAGCAGGGCAAGAAGGTGCTGATTGTCGACGCCGACCTGGGGGTGGGCAATCTCGATGTGCTGCTGGGGCTATCGCCGCAGTACAACCTGAATAACGTGCTGGCCGGTGAATGCAGTCTGATCGACATCATCGTGGAGGTCAGCCCGAACATCAAGCTGATCCCGGCCGGTTCAGGGGTGCAGGAGTACACGAGTCTGGGGCAGCATGAAAAGTTAAAGCTGTTGGACGAGCTGGACATGCTTGAGGAGACCTTCGATGTCATGATTATCGATACCGAGGCCGGCATTTCCGATAACGTGACCTATTTCACGGTGGCCGCCCAGGAGATCATCGTCGTGGTGTCCCCCGAACCCACCTCGATCACCGATGCCTATGCGCTGATCAAGCTGCTGGCCACCCGTTACTCCGAATACCACTTCAAGGTGCTGGTCAATATGGCCCGCGACAGCGAGGACGCCCTGGAGGTGTTTCGTAAACTGGCCAATGTGGCCGGCCGGTTCCTGGATATCTCGCTGGATTATCTGGGCTGCGTGGTGCGCGACGAACGGCTGGTGGAGGCGGTCAAGAAACAGAAGGCGGTGTTTGAGCTGTTTCCCGAATCGGACGCCGCAGGCTGCTTCAGCGTTCTGGCGAAGCGGATTATGGAGAACAACCGTCCGACCCGGCTCAAAGGGAACATCCAGTTCTTTTTCCGGCGGTATCTGGATGTCCCGGCTGGTGAGCAGTCGTGAGCAGGCTGCGGGCGTATCAAGAGCAGAGCGGCGAGCGGGCCCAGCAGACCCGCGAGACGATTATCGTCCAGCATCTGCCGCTGGTGCGGTACCTGGTTGCCAGGTTCACGGCACAGCTGCCGGCCCATCTTGATCCGCAGGATCTGACCAGTGCCGCCGTCATCGGCCTGATTCACGCTGCCGACCGGTTCGATCCCGGCAGGGGGGTGCAGTTCAAGACTTTTGCCGAACAGCATATCCGTGGTGCCATCATTGACGAGTTGCGTGCCTGCGACCCTTTGAGCCGTACGGTGCGTGAAAAGTGCAAGCTGGTGGAACGGGAAATGCATAAGTTGGAACACAGCCTGGGCCGCAATCCTAGCGGCCAGGAGATGGCCCAGGCGCTGCAGCTGAACATGGATGCGTATCATCAGCTGCTGGAGGAGGTGCACGAATTCTCCTTTATCAGCATAGACGACAGCTGGGATGACGAGGACGGGCATCCTTTAAGCCTGGCCGACGTGTTGGGGGACGACGAGGCGAAGGGGCCGCAGCAGCAGGCCATGGCTGCGCAGCTGAGCGCATCATTGGGGACCGCCATCGAAGGGCTGCCGGAGCGGGAACGGCTGGCGGTGACGCTGTACTACTACGAAGAACTAAACCTAAAGGAGATCGGGGCGATCATGGGGCTGACCGAGTCCCGCATCTGCCAGATACTCAGCCAGGCCATGGCCCGGCTGAAAGGCAAGATGAAGCTGTTTCGTCCCTGAAAGGAGCTTGTATGAATGGTGGCATGTACTCGGCCCTGTCCGGCAACCTTTCGGCCATGGAGCGGCTGGATGTGATCGCCAACAACCTGGCCAACGTCAACACCGCCGGTTTTAAAAAGGACCGGCTGGCGTTCGAAAGCGTTCTGGCCGGTAATTTGAACCCGCCGGCGGTCCCGCCGGGGCAGACCGCCGATCCGGTGCTGCTGAAGGCGCGGATGGTGACCGACCAGTCGCCCGGTGCCCTGGTGCAGACCGGCAATCAGCTGGATGTTGCGTTGCAGGGCGATGGTTTTTTCGTCGTTCGCACCCCCGACGGGGGGACGGCCTACACTCGGCAGGGAAGCTTCCGGCTGGCGGCAGACGGTACGCTGGTGACGGCGAGCGGGTATCCGCTGCTGTCACGGGAGGAGCGGCAGCCGATCAAGCTCGACGTGGCCGATCAACCGGGCGGCGGTAAGCCGGTGATCGATAACCAGGGCAACATCACGTTGAATGGCGCGGCGGCGGGTAGTCTGGCCATCGTTGATTTCCCCAAGCCGTACCAGTTGGCCAAGGAGGGTGATACCCTCTTCGTGCCGGCCCCTGGCAGTGGTGCCGTCCCGCAGGACAGTGGCCCCACCACCACGGTGGTGCAGGGCAGTCTGGAGCAGTCCAATGTGGATGCGGTTGCCGAAATGGTGCAGATGGTTGAGGCCAACCGTTTTTTTGAGACCTGCCAGCGGGTGGTGCGCAACTTTAGCGATATCGCCTCCAAGGCAGCCAATGACCTGGGCAAGGTGTGATCTTCTGCCCTGAATATGACGGCTCCTCGCCGTCGCCCCAAAGGAGTAATGCGTCATGATGAGAGCGCTTTGGACCGCAGCGTCCGGGATGAGTTCCCAGACCCAGAATATCAACGTGATCGCCAACAACCTGGCCAACGTCAACACCACCGGCTTCAAAAAGAGCCGTCCCGACTTTCAGGACCTCATGTATCAGACCGTGCAGAACCCCGGCTCACCCTCAACAAACGCCAATCAGAACCCCGTGGGGATACAGTTTGGTATGGGTTCACGGCTGGCGGCGGTTTCCAAGCAGTTTACCCCCGGCGATTTTCAGAACACCGGAGGCTCTCTTGATGTCGCAATCGAGGGGGACGGCTTTTTCCAGATCCAACTGCCGGACGGCAGTACCGCGTACAGCAGGGCCGGCAACTTCAAGATGGACAGCAACGGCCGGATCGTGACCACCGATGGCTATCCAATGATCCCGGAGATCGTCATCCCGAACAACTCATCCAAGATCAGCATCGGGACTGATGGCACGGTGTCCGTCATTCAGGCCGGGCAGACCGCCTCATCGACGGTAGGCAACATCCAGTTGGCGAATTTTACCAACCCGGCTGGCCTCTCCTCCATGGGCAGGAACCTGTACCAACAGACCGACGCCTCCGGCAACGCCACCACCGGTACGCCCGGTCAGAACGGCCTCGGCACCATCAGCCAGGGATTCCTCGAAATGAGTAACGTGAACGTGGCAGAGGAGATGGTCAACATGATCATCGGTCAGCGGGCCTATGATGCCAATTCCAAGGCGATCACCACCTCGGACCAGATGCTGCAGACCGCCAACAACCTGGTGCGGTAGGCGATGCGCATCGTAAGCCTGTGGATAGCCCTTTTCGTGCTGCTTTGCGGTCTGCGGCCCATGCCAGGATACGCCGCTGCGCGGGGGAACGATCCGTCTGTTCTCTCGGAACGCGAGGTGCGTAGCGCGGTCACCCGTTTTCTGGCCGAAAAGCTGGAAGGGCGTGGCTGGCAGACCACCATTGCGCAGCTCTCTTTTCCGCAGGGGATCAGGCTGCCTAAAGGAACGCGTGAACTTGAACTGATCGCACCATCGTCCTGGGACGGCTGGGGGCCGGTCAGCCTTGCCTTGGTGGTGCGCGTCAACGGCGAGATCCAGAAAAATCTCCCCTTGCGACTGCAGGTCGACGCCCGGACCGACATGGTGGTCGCCACACGGCAGCTGATGGCCGGGACCGTCCTTGCTGCAGATGATCTTCAACTGCAGCAGCGCGACGTGGCCCAGGCGGGGGGGCTCCAGATCAGGGAGATCAGCGAAGCTGTCGGCAAGAAGCTGAGGACCATGGCGAGAAGCGGGGCGCCGATAAGGAGCAACCAGCTGGAAAAAGTGCCGGTGGTGCGCGGTGGGCAGTTGGTGACCATCCTGGCGGAGAGTGCAGGATTACGGATCTCGGTCACCGGGCGGGCGAAGAGTTCCGGCGGTATCGGCGACCTGATCAGGGTCGAGAACTTAAGTTCCCATCGGGAGATCCCTGCCCGCGTGATTGATGCCACTACGGTGGAGGCAGCCTTTTAACTCAGGAGCAGTGCGTATGAAACGCTATACCATCATGGCGGTTGCCGCCTTTTTGTTGAGCGGCTGCGTGGTGCAGCAGAGCGAAATGGCCACCCCTACCTTCGACCAGCAGCTGAAACCGGCGGCGCCGACCTACAGTAACGGTTCCATCTGGCAGGCCTCCAGCGCCTCACTGACCGAGGATGGCAAGGCGCGTAAGGTGGGCGATGTCGTCACCATCCTGGTTACGGAAACGGCCAGCGCCAGCAAACAGGCGGCAACGTCAACTGGGCGTTCAAGCTCGATGAGCGCCGGAATCCCGGCCTTCATGGGGTTGCAGGGGGCGGGAATACTGGCAAATAACCTGGGGGGCGACCTCTCCAAGCTGATCGATGCCAGTGCCAGTTCAAAGTTCGATGGCAGTGGCTCCACCTCCCGCAAGGAGAGCCTGACGGCCACCATCACCGCCAAGGTGATCGATGTGCTGCCCAATGGCAATCTCCGGATCGAGGGGCATCGCCACGTGAAAGTGAACAGCGAGGATCAGATCGTCACGGTACGTGGGGTGATCCGGCCGCGGGATATCTCGGTCGACAACACGATCAATTCCAGTTACGTGGCCGATGCGCAGATCAGCTACAGCGGAGAAGGGATCATCTCCGACCGTCAGCGGCCTGGCTGGTTGATGAACATTATCGACAAGCTGTGGCCCTTCTAGGGTGAGACAGTATGAAGGGTGCCCAATGAAAACGATACTAGCAGTGTGCGCCGTGTTGATCGGACTTGCCCTACCGGCCGGTGCGGCAAGGATCAAGGATATTGCCGCCTTTGACGGGGTGCGGGACAACCAGTTGGCCGGTTACGGTTTGGTGGTGGGCCTAAACGGTTCCGGCGACAGCGACCAGACCAAGTTCCCGGTGCAGTCGCTGGTCAATATGCTGGAGAGGATGGGGGTCACCATCAACCGGGGCGATGTGAAGGTTAAAAACGTTGCGGCGGTAATGGTAACCGCCACGCTGCCACCCTTTGCCAAGCAGGGGACCAAACTGGACGTAACGGTCTCTTCCATGGGTGATGCCAAGACCATCGCTGGCGGCACCCTGGTGATGACCCCGCTTAAAGGGGCCGATAACCAGGTCTACGCCGTGGCACAAGGGTCCGTGCTGACCAACTCGTTCGCCTTTGGCGGGGCCGGGGCCTCTGCTACCAAGAACCATCCGACGGCCGGCAGGATCAGTAACGGTGCCTTGGTTGAACGGGAGTTGCCCAATGTGCTGGCCGGTAAATCCACCTTGCGGCTTAATCTGGCGCAGGAAGACTTCACCACCGCCTCACGGGTGGCAGCGGCGATCAACAAACAGTTCAGCGGCAGTGCCGCCACCAGCGACGCCGCATCGGTCATGGTGCAGATCCCCAAGGAGTTCAGCAACCGGCCGGTTGATTTCATCGCCCAGGTGGAAAATCTGGACGTGGTGCAGGATGTGCCGGCGCGGGTGGTGGTAAACGAACGGACCGGTACCATCGTGATGGGAGAGGCGGTCAGGATCGCACCGGTGGCGGTCTCCCATGGCAATCTGGCCCTGACGATCAAGGAAACCCCCAAGGTATCGCAGCCGGCACCGCTCTCCACGGGGGTGACCACCGTGGTACCCCGCACTGATCTGAAGGTGAAGGAGGAGCAGAAACGGCTTTCCCTGCTGCCGGCCGGCAACACCATCGGTGATGTCGTACGGGGTCTGAACATGCTGGGGGTCACGCCACGCGACCTGATCTCCATCCTCCAGGCCATCAAGGCCGCTGGGGCCCTGCAGGCGGAGCTGGTGATCATATAACCGTGACAATTAGTCAAGAAAATTACCTGATGAGCCGATAAAGTAATCACCATGGACAGCGAACTGACCATAGCGCCAACGACGTTGGTACAGGAACAGAAGGCCGAACAGCTGGGGCTACGGGCCAAGGGCGGCAAGGAACCGCTGACCGATGCCCGGCGTAAGGAACTGACGAAGATAGCGCAGGATTTCGAGGCGATCTTCACCGGTATGATGCTCAAGTCGATGCGGGATACCGTACCCGAGGACAGCCTGAC
Source organism: Deltaproteobacteria bacterium (assembly GCA_021782545.1). Classification (GTDB taxonomy): domain Bacteria; phylum Desulfobacterota; class Desulfuromonadia; order Geobacterales; family Pseudopelobacteraceae; genus Trichlorobacter. The sequence goes on from JAJXUW010000004.1 coordinate 33,050, forward strand.
CGGTGGCGGCAGGGGCGAGGATATCTATCGGTCGCTGCTCGATCAGCAGTACGCCACACTGGCTTCGCAACACAACGGTGGTCTCGGTATCGCTGCCATGATGGAAAAGGAGCTGTTGCGAAATTATGCCGTGCCGCAGCAACCGGCGGGGGGCAAGCCGTCAGGTGATAACCAATGACCGTTGACATTACCGTGCTGGAAAAGGCGTTACAGGAACAACTGGCCGTGTTTGGCGATCTGCAGCGGCTGCTGGGGGAAGAACAACAGGCCGTTGTCGAACTGGACACCGCCCGCATGGAGCTCCTAAACAGCCAGAAGGAACCGGTGATCGCCCGGCAGATGCTGGCCGCCGATCTGCTGCGGGATGCCATTGCAGGCCTGTCCCGCCAATCGGGTGGCGTCGCGGCCAAAAATGTGAGTGAACTCCTGCAGCGGCTGCCACGCGAGTCGACAAAGGAACTTGCCGCACTGCAGCAGGCGGTGCAGGAGTCTGGCGCCGCAGTCCACAGGCAGGCACAGCACAACCGGGCCTTGTTGGAACCGTTTCTGACTACGGTAAACGACTCGCTCTCGTTTCTGCTGCGGGTGCTGAACACATCCAATCAGTATGGTGCCTCGGGAAGCTATCTGCAACGGACGCAGGCCGGAGCCGTGATGGTAAACAGGGAGGCATGAGATGAGCCTGAGTTCGACACTCGAGATTGGCACGTCAGGACTCAAGATCTACCAGGTGGCCTCGGAGGTCGTGAGCGAGAATATTGCCAACGTCAATACGCCCGGCTATTCGCGGCAGCGGGTGTTGCTGGAGAGTGCCCCGCCGACGACGGCCAACGGCTTTCCGCTGGGAACAGGGGTGCGAATTCAGACGGTGGAGCGGTATTACGATGCCCTGTTGCAGAAACAGCTGGTCAATGCCTCCACCACCTCCAGCTACGACAGCACCAAATCCCAGGTGTTGCAACAGGTTGAGCCGGTTTTCAACGAAGTTGCCCAGAACGGTCTGGGCGATGCCATCACCAGCTTCTTCAACGCCTGGCAGGACCTGACCCTGAACCCCTCCGGTACGGCCGAGCGCCAAGCGGTGCTGTCACAGGGCAAGATTCTGGCCGACCAGTTCAATTACACCAGCACCACCCTGCAAAACTCCATCACCCAGCAGGACCAGTCGCTGGTGCCGCTGGTGGGGGATGCCAACAACAAAGGGACGATAAATAGCATACTTACCAACATCGCCCAGTTAAACGGCCAGATAAAGTACACCGAGCAGGTGTATGGAAATGCCAACGAGATGCGCGACCAACGGGATTATCTGATCCGGCAGCTGTCCGGTTACACGGGGGTCAACTACACCGAGAACGCCGACGGCACTACCGATGTCACCACCGATATCGGCGGCACCACCTACGCTCTGGTGACCGGCAACCAGGCCGCCACCTTCTCAAGCACGGTAAATGCGGGCACCGGCCTGCACGATATTACCCTGCAGGCAGTGGGAGCCGGCAGTGCTGCGACGGTCTACCCCACCACCGGCCAGCTGGGGTCGATCCTCACTATGCGCGATACCATCATCCCCGGGTATCTGAAGCAGGTAGACAGCCTGGCCACCGGTATCGCCTCGGCGGTCAATACGCAACAGGCCGCCGGGTTTGATCTCACAGGCACGGCAGGCATCGCCTTTTTTAGTCCCGCCACCAGCGCCGCCACCATTGCCGTCAATGCGGCCATGACCACCACGACGATCGCCGCCTCGGGAACGGTCGGCGTAAACGGCGACAACAGCAACGCCCTGAAGATTGCGCAACTGAACACCACCAACGGCTATTCGAATACCTACGACGCCCTGGTGGCACAAGTCGGGGTGGATGTCCAGGCCGCCAAGACCACCTCCAGCCAGGACGACGCCTTCATGAAGCAGTTGACCACCCTGCGGGACTCCAATTCCGGCGTCTCGCTGGACGAAGAGCTGACCACGCTGATCCAGTATCAGAAGTCGTATCAGGCCTCGGCCAAGTTGATCACCACGACCAGTGACATGATGGACACCGTGATCAACATGGTGAAATAGGAGACGACCATGCGGATAACCCCCAATATCACCATGCAGAACTCGCTGTACAACATTCAGCAGTCCCGCACCCTGCTGGACAGCATCAATGAGAAGATCTCTTCGGGCATGAACGTCAACCGGCCCAGCGACGATCCGGTCACGGCCCGTCTTTTGACCGGCATTGCGGACCAGTTAAAGACCGGTAACCAGTACGCCAGCAACATCACCAAGGCGGGTAACTGGCTGCAGATGACCAACACCGCCCTCACCAGCATGAATGACACCATGGCGCTCGTCAAGCAGGTGGCGGGGACGGTGACGGGGGGGACCAACGACGCCACCACCGTTCAGGCTGCCATCACCCAGCTGACCTCGCTGCGCGAGCAACTGGCGGACCTGGGCAACACCCAGCAGGATGGCCAGTACCTCTTTGCCGGCACCAACACGACCGTCAAGCCGTTCGACCGCTCGGTCAACACCGCTCCCCCGGCGACGCAACCGGTACCGACGGATCCGACCTACTATCAGGGTAACGACAATACCAACGCCATCGAACTTGCCGCCGGTTCCACCGAGAACCTGAATATCCCCGGTTCGCAGGTACTGACCGGCCCCTCCGCCAATATCCTCTGGTCACTGGACAGCCTCATCAGCACTCTGAAGACCAATCCCACCGATCAGACGACGATTACGGCCCGGGTAAATGAACTTGAGAACGGGGCCACGCAGATTGTCAACGCCCAGGTGGTGAATTCAACCAAGATAAAGCGGTTGGATACCATGACCACCATGAATACCAACACCAAGACCACCCTCCAGAGCGTGGTGGCAAACGTGCAGAACGCCGATTATGCCAAGTTGGCCGTGGAGCTGCAGCAGCAACAGACCGCCTTCCAGGCGACACTCTCTTCAACCGCCAAGATCAGCCAGCTGTCACTTTTGAACTACCTGTAACCGTTTACCGTTCTGATACTAAACGACCACGGGGGGCTGCAGCATGCTGCAGCCCCCCGTGCTGTCCAGAGGAAAAACGTACCCCGGTTACTGGTTCTTAGCCAGGTTTTCAAACCGGGTGTGTTCACCCATGAAGGTCAACTCTACCGTACCGATCGGGCCGTTACGCTGCTTGCCGATGATGATTTCGGAGCTGCGTTCATGGTCGGCGGTGCAGGAACCGTCCTTCTTGCGGCAGTGCTCGCAGTAGACCGACTCCCGGTAGACGAACATGATCACGTCGGCGTCCTGTTCGATGGCCCCCGATTCCCGCAGGTCGCTCATCATCGGGCGCTTGTCGCTGCGGTTTTCAAGGCTACGGTTTAACTGCGACAGGGCTACCACCGGCACGTTCAGCTCTTTGGCCAGCGCTTTCAGCGAGCGGGATATCTCCGAGATCTCCTGCTGGCGTGATTCCGGGTTGGCGCTGCCCCGCATCAGCTGCAGGTAGTCAATAATGATCAACCCCAGGTTGTGTTCGCTTTTGAGCCGTCTGGCCTTGGCCCGCAGTTCAAGGATGCTGATGGCCGGGGTGTCATCGATGAAGATATTGGCCTTGAACAGGGTATCGGCGGCCCGTTGCAGCCGCGGCCAATCAGTGTCGTGAAAATTGCCGGTACGCATCCGTCCGGCGTCCACCCGCGCCAGGGATGACAGCAGACGCATGACCAGCTGTTCCTTGCCCATTTCCAGAGAAAAGATCACCGACGAGACCTTTTCTTTCGCCTCGGCGCTGGCATAGCTGGCGATGTTCAGCGCCAGGGTGGTCTTACCCATCGAAGGGCGGGCCGCGATGATGATCAGGTCGCCGGGCTGAAAGCCGGCCGTCATGTGGTCCAGGTCAAGATAGCCGGTGGGAATGCCGGTGATCTGCTCTTTTTTCTCGTAGAGGGTCTGGAGCAGTTTGAAGGTGTCCTTGATGATCGCCTTGACCGGAAAATACTGGGGGCGCAGCTTGTTTTCGGCCAACTCGAACAGTGCCTTTTGGGCGCCGTCCAGCATCTCGTTCACATCGGCCTGTTCATCATAGCCCTTGGTGACGATGTCGGTGGCCACCGTGATCAGGCGGCGATTCAGGGCCTTTTCCTTTACAATTTTGCAGTAGTAGTTGATGTTGGCGGCGGTCGGCACATAATCCACCAGTGTGGCCAGATAGGCCGCGCCACCGGAAGCCTCCAGCTCACCCCGTCGCTTCAGGGTGTCGGTAAGGGTGATCAGATCGCACGGTTCGCGGTGCTCGGAGAGCTCCAGCATGGCCTCGAAGATCTTGCGGTGGGCCTCGCGATAGAAATCATGGGGCTCCAGGACCTCAAGCACCCGGTTGATGGCGTCGTTGTCGATCAGAATGCCACCCAGGATCGACATCTCGGCCTCAAGGCTCTGAGGCGGCAATTTGTGAATATCAGCCATAACCATGGCTTACCTCCGGGAGGTGGTACTGCCGGTCGCAGGCCGATCGGCCTGGGGCAGTCGCAGCAGGTCACCGGGCGCTGCTGCAGCCGGTAGCCTCATGACAATACGTTGGTTGGGGTGCACTACCGAGGCCGACGTGTAGCCATTATCGGGTCCCACGACCATGATCTCCGTTGCCGGACAGTCGAGGCGTTTCATGCGGGGTCCGATCAGCTCCAGACAATCGCCGAGCGCAAACCGGTTTCTCACCGTCAGCGTGCCGGTGCCGTTGTGCGGATGCACGCTCTCAACCACGCCAACCAGATGGTGGCTGCGCTGGTAGCCGGCATGGTAGGATTGCCCCACGTCATGCGGGTCGCCATACAGAAAGCCGGTGGTATAGCCGCGATTGCTGACCGTGGTCAGCTCTTCGAGCCAGCGGGGATCGGTCCGGTAACCTGCCGGATCGCTGGCATAGGCATCAAGCGCGGCACGGTAGACCCGCAGGACGCACGCCAGATAATGCACTCCCTTCATCCGGCCTTCGATTTTGAGTGCGGTCACGCCGGCGGAGATCAGCTCTGGTAGCTGTTCCAGCAGGCACAGGTCCTTTGAATTAAAGATAAAGGTACCCTGTTCGTGTTCTTCGATCGGCAGATCGACGCCGGGACGGCTCTCTTCCTGTAAGGCGTAGCGCCAGCGGCAGGGTTGGGTACAGGCACCCTGGTTGGCGCTGCGCCCGGTCAGGGCGCTGGAGAGCAGGCAGCGTCCCGAGTAGGCGATGCACAACGCGCCGTGGACAAACACCTCGCAGGGGATAGTGACCGCCGTGACGGTGGTGCGGATATCCTCCAGGGTCATCTCCCGTGCCAGGTTGATACGGCCAACCCCCTGCTCTTGCCAAAACAGGGCCGTTTCGTGGTTGATGGTGTTCGCCTGGGTCGACAGATGGATCTCACGTTCGGGTGATATGCGGCGGACCATCCGCAGTACACCGGGGTCGGCGACAATATAGGCGTCAAACGGCAGGCGGGCCATCTGGCGTAGGTACTGCTCAAGCCCGTCGAGTTGGCGATCAGAGGGGTAGCTGTTCACCGTCAGATAGGCCCGCACCTTGTTGGCATGGCATAATGCAAGGGCGGCCGGGAGTTCAGCGTTGGTAAAGTTGCCCGCCATGGCCCGCAGTCCAAACTGGTCGCCCCCCAGATAGACCGCGTCGGCGCCGTACTGTAGGGCAATTTTTAGTTTTTCCATGGTGCCGGCTGGTGCCAGCAGTTCAGGTATCATAGTGTCGATGCGCAATCCGTTCCTTCTGAAATCAGTGGGGGCAAAATGCTAACATACCGGGCTTGTTGCATGCAAACGCAATCGAGAAAATCCTGACTTTCGCTTGACAAACCGCAGCTTATCGCTTTAATTACGTGGGAACATAAGGGAAACGGGGTAATTATGTACAGGCTGTATCCGATAGTGTTCGTGGGAGTTGCCCTGCTGCTTGGCGGCTGTGGGGCCAATGATCTGGTGGTCAAGCGTCAGACCGAGACCGAGACACGTGTTGAGCATCTTTTTCAGGTGACGGGCGGGTTCGAGTCCCGTTTGAATGAACTGTCTACACGTCTGGCGGCGCTGGAGGAGCAGGATGCCCAGCGCGGGGCGCTAGTGCGGGAGCTTGCCGAGAACGTCCATGACTTGAAACAGTCCAATCAGATACTGCAATCGAAGGTGCAGACCGTCGCGGTTGGCACCACCCCGAAGGTCGAGGTGGTAAACCCCGATATGGCGGGGCGGCCTAAAGAGTCCAATGGCCCGCCTGCGGCCTATCTCAAGGCGTTTGGGCTCTACAGCGCAAATAATTTTACTGCCGCCATACCGGCCTTTGAAAAGTTTCTTGCCTCTTCTCCCGCGGGCGAATACACACCGAACGCCCAGTATTGGATCGGTGAGTGCTACTACAGTATTTCCGACATCCCCAAGGCGTTGGCGGCATTTCAGAAGGTTGTGGATGGCTGGCCACGGCATGCCAAGGCGCCCGATGCATTGCTGAAGATCGGTTACAGTGAGGTGGCGCTCAAGCAGCGTGACAAGGCGCGTGCCGCCTTTGAACGCCTGATCCGCCAATACCCTGGCAGCCCGGCGGCCGTTAAGGCCCGTGAACGGCTGATGATGTTGGACAACCCGGCCTCCTAGCCGGAACCGCGAGGTGCCCATGAAGAGATGTCTGCGTACCGGTTTGTGTGCCTTTCTGTTCGCCCTGCTGCTCCCCTGTCTGGGGATGGCGGCAGCAGAGCAGCCGACAGTGTATGTGATCAAGCGGGGCGATACCCTGTGGGGACTCTCACAGCGCTTTTTGAGCGACCCCACATACTGGCCCGGGCTTTGGTCGAAAAATCCGCAAATAACTGATCCACATCTGATCTATCCCGGCCAGACCGTACGTTTCGCGGATGGACGACTAGAGGTTGTTCCACCCGTGCAGTCAGCCGAAAAGCCGGCTGCTCCTCAAACGGATGAGGTGGCTGAGGAAAAGACCTTCACCGTCAGGGGAAACGAGGGCCGCCTGATTGAACAAGGGGTGCTGCCGACCGGACGCATCATTGCCGGGCAGCACAGCCGGATTGTCCTTGGCGAGGACGATATCGCCTTCACCGATATCGGCAGCGACATGGGGGCGGTGGACGGCCAGAAGTTCACTATTCTGCGCAAGTCGACCACCATAAGCCATCCACGCACCAACGAGATTATCGGCACCAAGTTTTATCCGCTGGGCGTCCTGCAGCTGACCCAGGTCGCGCCTCATGGTTCCCGTGCCATTATCCTCAACTCATTTAAAGAGGTCGAACCGGGCGACTGGCTCGTCCCCTACCACGAGGTAAAACGGCGCGAGATTTCCCTTAAAATGGCCACTCGGCCGATTAAGGGGATGATTATCGAAACCTACAGTGGCCATGATGCCGTCGCCACCGGCGATGTGGTCTACCTCGACTTGGGCACGGACGAGGGGGTGGAGGTCGGGAACCTTTTCTATGTGGTCCGTGAGGTGTCCGTCGAAAAACTGCTGGTGGACAAGGTGGTCAAGCCGTTACCCTACGAGGTGGTGGGAGCCTTGGTGGTGGTGAACACCGGCCATCGGAGCTCCACCGCCCTGGTGGTGAAGAGCATTGACGCCATCTTCAAGCAGGACACGGTGGTAACCGCACCCCGTTAGTGCGGGGGCGTGTGACGGCATGAGGCCGGCCTCTGGCCGGCCTTTGTTTTTGGAGGAAGGGTGGATGACCGGTTTGATTGGATAGCGCTCTCCGCGGTCGACGGGGTGGGTCCCACGCTGTTTAGGCATCTGCTTGAGCGTTTTGGAACCCCAGGACGGGCGCTTTCGGCGGCAAAGAACGAGCTGGGTGGACTGCGGGGGATGCATGACGCCATCGCTGATGCGTTGGGTGATGCGGCCTGTCGTCGCTTTGCCGAGGCCGAACTGCGCAGGCTGGACAAGCTTCCCGATGTCCGCCTCATCACCTTCCTGGATGCCGACTATCCCCGGCAGCTGTTCGAGATCGGCGCGCCGCCGCCGTTGCTCTATCTGCGGGGCACGGTACCGGCCTGGGATCCTGCCTTGGCCGTTGTCGGCTCCCGGCGGGCCACCCGCAACGGACTCAAGGCGGCCGAGGAATTGGCGGCCGAGGTGGCTGGCGCAGGCCTGCTGGTGGTTTCCGGCCTGGCCCGGGGGATCGATACCGCAGCCCATCGCGGTGCCCTGGCAGGCGGCGGCGCCACGGTGGCGGTGCTGGGCTGCGGGGTGGATCTCTCCTATCCGCCGGAGAACCGTGAACTGGCAGGGCGGATAGTGACCGATGGCTGTCTGCTGTCCGAGTTTCCGTTGGGAACCCAGCCGCTGGCCGATCACTTCCCGCGGCGCAACCGGATCATCAGCGGGCTTTCACGAGGCGTCCTGGTGGTGGAGGCGGCCCAGCAGAGCGGTTCGCTGATTACCGCCCGTTATGCCCTGGAGCAGGGACGGGAGGTGCTGGCGGTGCCCGGTCCGATCAACGTCGCCTCCTGCCGGGGCAGTAACGACCTGATCAAGCAGGGGGCGGCCCTGGTGGATTCGTTGGCAGACATCCTGCTGGCCGTCGGGTTGCCGCTGGTGGGGGCAGTTGTGCGATCAAAGGGTCATCCGGCCGCCACGCGTTGTCCGCTCACCCCCCGTGAGGCCCTGGTGTACGAGCTGCTGGCCCAGGGACCACGCCACTTAGACGAGATCAGCGCGGCTCTGGAATTGACGGCCGGTGAGGTTTCGGCTATGGTGCTGGGCCTTGAACTCAAAGGGTTGCTGGCGCAGCTTCCCGGCTCCCATTACTCTATTATCTGAAGGATACACCGTATGGCGCAGCATCTTGTGATTGTCGAGTCACCGGCCAAGGCCAAGACCATTGAGAAATTCCTCGGGCCCGACTACCGGGTGTTGGCCTCCTTCGGCCATGTCCGCGCCCTGCCCAGCAAACAGGGATCTGTTGATGTGGCGAATGACTTCGAGCCTAAGTATCATGTGCTGCCGGAGAGCAAGAAGCAGATCGACGCCATCAAGAAAGCCCTGAAGGAGGCCGACCGGCTGCTCCTGGCCACCGACCCCGACCGTGAGGGGGAGGCGATCTCCTGGCACCTGCTGGCGGCGCTTGGGTTGGACAAGAAACCGAAGATCGAGATCCAGCGGGTGGTGTTTCATGAGATCACCAAGGATGCCATCCTGCATGCCGTCAAGAATCCCCGCCAGATCGCTAACGACCTCGTGGACGCCCAACAGGCCCGCTCAATCCTCGACTATCTGGTAGGTTTCAACCTCTCTCCCTTTCTCTGGAAGAAGATCCGGTACGGTCTTTCCGCCGGGCGGGTCCAGTCGGTAGCCCTGCGGCTGGTCTGTGAACGGGAAAAGGAGATCAAGGCCTTTGTCGAGCAGGAATACTGGACCATCGCCACCAAGCTGGAGAAGGGCGGCGGACAGCCGGTCAAGGCCGGTTTGGTGGCGGTTGACGGCAAGAAGCTGGGCAAGTTTGATATCCCCGATGCCGCTACGGCCGAAACCCTGAAGCAGCTGATAGCCCAGGGCCAGGCCCAGGTGGCGCAGGTTACCCGTAAGGAGATGAAGCGCACCCCGGCTCCGCCCTTCACCACCTCCACCTTGCAGCAGGAGGCCTCCCGCAAGCTGGGCTTCTCGGCCAAGAAGACCATGTCCACTGCCCAGCGACTCTATGAAGGGGTCGATTTGGGGGCGGAAGGTACCGTCGGCCTGATCACCTACATGCGTACCGATAGTGTCAATCTCTCCAACCAAGCGCTGAAAGAGGCCACGGAGGTGATTGCGGCCGCCTATGGCGCCGAATACGCCTTGGACAAGCCACGTCACTACAAAAACAAGGCGAAGAACGCCCAGGAGGCCCACGAGGCGATCCGGCCCACCTACCTGGACAAGACGCCGACCGCCATGAAGAAGTTTCTGCCGCCTGACCAGTTCAAGCTGTATGAGCTGATCTGGAAGCGGACCATCGCCTGCCAGATGGCCGAGGCGCTCCTGGATCAGACCTCGGTCGATATTGCCGTCAGCAGCCAGAAGCGTGCGTTGACCCTGCGGGCCAGCGGCTCGGTGATCCGCTTTGCCGGCTTCATGAAGCTGTATATCGAGGGGGTCGACGACGAGGACGAGGAGAAGGAAGGCACCCTGCCGCCGCTCAACGAAGGCGAGGCGCTCACGCTGTTGGAGGTTATTCCGGAGCAGCACTTCACCCAGCCGCCGCCGCGCTATACCGAGGCGACCTTGGTCAAGACCCTGGAGGAGTACGGCATCGGCCGCCCCTCCACCTATGCCAGTATCCTGAATACCCTGGTGGAGCGCAAGTACTGCCGTCTGGACAAGAAACGTTTCTTCCCCGAGGATGTGGGGATGGTGGTCAACGACCTGCTGACCGCCCATTTCCCCAACTACGTGGATTACAACTTCACTGCCGGCCTAGAGGAGGAGTTGGACCAGGTCTCCCGCGGTGAAAAGCAATGGAAACCGCTCTTGCGGGAGTTCTGGGAGCCGTTCATCACCCTGCTCAAACAGAAGGAGGGGGAGGTCAAGAAGGACGACCTGACCACGGAGACCATTGATGAGGTCTGCCCCGAGTGCGGCAAACCGTTGGCCATAAAACTGGGCAAACGGGGCAAGTTCATCGCCTGCACCGGCTTCAAGGAGGGCTGCAAGTACACCCGCAATCTTGAGTCTGGTGCTGACGAAGAAAAAGCCGAGCCGGTGGTCTCCGATGAGAAGTGCGACAAGTGCGGTCAGCCGATGCTGATCAAGGACGGTCGCTACGGCAAGTATCTGGCCTGCTCCGGTTATCCGGCCTGCAAGAATATCCAGCCGTTAACCAAGCCGAAAGGGACCGGCGTCACCTGTCCGGACTGCAAACAGGGGGAGCTGACCGAGAAGAAGTCCCGCTACGGCAAGCTGTTCTATTCCTGCAACCGTTACCCTGACTGCAAGTTTGCCCTGTGGGACCCGCCGGTGCAGCAGCCTTGCCCCAAGTGCGGTTTCCCGCTTTTGGTCAGGAAGGTCTACAAGAAGAAGGGTGAATTTTTGAAATGCCCCAACGAGGGCTGCGATTACACCTCGGCATGATGCCGGTAACCGTCATCGGCGCTGGTCTGGCCGGATGCGAGGCGGCCTGGACTGCTGCGCAGCGTGGGGTCGCAGTGCGGCTGTACGAGATGAAGCCGCAGCGCTATTCTCCGGCCCACCACCTGCCCGGTCTGGCTGAACTGGTCTGCTCCAACTCCCTGCGGGGGGCTGACCTCAGCAACGCCGTAGGGCTGCTCAAAGAGGAGTTGCGACGCTGCGGTTCTCTGATTATGCAGGGGGCCGACGCCACCCGGGTGCCGGCCGGTGGTGCGCTGGCGGTGGATCGTGACCAGTTTTCGGCCTGGATTACGGAGCGGATTTCTAGCCATACCAATATTGAACTCATCAGGGAAGAAGCGATTGAATTGCCTGCAGAAGGCCTCGTGGTGGTCGCCTCCGGTCCCTTGACCAGCGACACCCTTGCCGAACGCCTGTCCACTCTGATCGGCCAACGACTCTACTTTTACGACGCCATCGCACCGATCGTCTCGGCTGACTCCCTCGACCGGTCAAAGATCTACGCGGCCTCCCGCTATGGCAAGGGGGATGGCGACGATTACCTGAACTGCCCGCTCAATCAGGAGCAGTACCTCGCCTTTCTGGCGGCTGTGCGCAGTGCCGAGAAGGTGGAACCCCGCGATTTTGAAAAAGTGGTGCACTTTGAAGGCTGCATGCCGATCGAGGAGCTGGCAGGGCGGGGCGATGACACCCTGCGCTTCGGCCCGATGAAACCGGTGGGGCTGCCCGACCCGAAAACCGGTGAGGAACCGTGGGCCGTGGTGCAGCTGCGGGCCGAGAACCGCGAAAAGACCCTCTACAATCTGGTGGGGTTTCAGACCAAGATGACCTGGCCGGAACAGCGGCGGGTGCTGCGGTTGATCCCCGGTCTGGAGCAGGCCGAGTTCGCGCGCCTGGGGGCCATGCATCGCAACACCTTTATCAATGCCCCGACGCTGCTGCAAGCAACCCAGCAACTGCTGACCGAACCTCGCATCCTGTTTGCCGGTCAGATCACCGGGGTGGAGGGCTATGTGGAATCGGCCGGT
>JAJXUW010000075.1 GCA_021782545.1 Deltaproteobacteria bacterium
CAACAGGTGCTCAAGGGCATGCTTGTCCATCCCCATCACCACATCGGAGTACATCTGGACGAAGCGGCGGTAGGCGTCGTAGGCGAAGCGCTCGTCGCCGGACTGGGCGATGATCCCCTGGACCGTGGTGTCGTTTAAGCCCAGGTTGAGGATGGTGTCCATCATGCCGGGCATGGAGGCCCGGGCGCCGGAGCGGACCGAGACCAAGAGCGGATTTTTGGCATCACCGAAGGTACGCCCCATGATCTGCTCGACATTTTTCAGGTTGGCCTCCACGTCGGCGGCCAGGGCGGCGGGGTAGGCCTCAGCGTTGGCGTAGTAGTAGGTGCAGACCTCGGTGCTGATGGTGAAACCGGGCGGCACCGGTAGACCGATGCTGGTCATCTCGGCCAGGTTGGCCCCCTTGCCCCCCAGCAGATTTTTCATATCGGCCCGCCCTTCGGCTTGGCCATTTCCGAAAAAGTACACGTACTTTGCTGCCATCTGCGTCCTCCTTTGGATGAATACGGTTTTAATGTCCGTAAAACGCGTTTAATTTTCAGTAAAAACAATAACTTGTAAACTGTATACGATTTGTCCCGCTTTCTCAAGGTAATTCTACCAGAAAAAACGGGAGGCGCAGCCGGCGCCTCCCGTTCAGTCTCCGCAGCGGTATCCTACCGTTTGCGCAGGACCCGTTTGTCCCCCACCCGGATGGTCAGCTTCTCATTGTCGAACAACTCCAACAGGGGGATCATGAACTTGCGGGACAGGCCGGTCAGGTCGCGGAACTCGGCCGGCATGATCTCCCCCTTGGCCTGCAGGTAGTCCACCAGTTGCTGGCGGATGCCGTCCAGGGTCGAGCGGTCATAGAAGATATCGGCCGATACCCGCATCGCATGGCCATCCCGCACCAGCAGCGCCAGGTGGTCGCGTACCTCCTTCTCGCTGCCTCGGGTCTCCTCGGCCAGCTCCTTGATAGTCGGCGGTTCGCTGCCGGCATCGGCCAGTAGTTTCGAGAGCTTAGCGGCCAGGGCCGTCGTCTGGCCGGCGGCCTGTTTCCGTGCACCTGCCGGACGGACCAGATCCCGTTCGGCAACCAGCCTGCCTTCCTTTTCCAGTTCCGCCAGGAGCGGGGCGAAGAAACGTTGATCGCTCCGTTTCGGCAGCCGGGTCTTCAACTCCTCCTTGCCGATCCCTTCCTTTAAGGGGTTTGCGGCCATGAAGGCGGCCAGTTCATCCAACAGTCCCTGCTTGAGGCTGGCAACCGCCTCGTTGGCAAGAAAGATTCGCGGCTCGCGGGTCATCTGGATGATGGCGCCCGTTGCCAGCAACCCCTGCAGGGCAGTCTCGGCCTGTTTCCGCGGGATGCCGGAGCGGAGCACGATCTCCTCCAGGCTGACCCCGGACAGCAGTGCCTGGCTGACGATCAGGCTGCAGGTCCGCTGGTGCTCGGCTGCATCCAGCGACTGCAGCAGGTTGAGGGCATCATCGCTGCGCCGGCGTCGGGCCGGCGGAAACGGGTCCAGCACGATGCCGCCGCCGATGGTGGCGGGTGGCGAGGAGGCCCGGATCAGGTACGGATCGCCGGAGACCAGGAGCAGCGGCGCGGTCAGCCGCAACTGGGCATAGGTCGTCTCACCGGCATGCAGCAGATCGCGGTCCAGCAGGATTACCTGGGCGGTCACCTCGCTGGTGCCGGTATGAAAGCGGACCGTGGAGCGGTGCCTGAGATCGCGGGGGGCGGCAGCCAGATGATCAAGGCGCACATCGACCCGGCGGGTGGTGCGAAAAACGCCGGCCGGCACCACCAGATCGCCGCGGTGCACCTGGTCCAGGTCGATCCCCTGCAGGTTCACCGCCAGCCGTTGCCCGGCCAGACCGACCTCCGCCTTGGCGCCGTGGGCCTGGATACCCCGTACCCGGCCGGTGACACCCTTGGGCAGGAGTTCCAGCTCATCGCCGACCCTGATCTCGCCGGCCAGCAGGGTGCCGGTGACCACGGTGCCGAAGCCGGCCACCGTAAAGACCCGGTCCACCGGCAGACGGAAATGGCCGTCCCTTTTTTTCTCGGCCGCCCCTTCTGCCAGGAGCAGCAGGGCGGTACGCAGCTCATCCAGCCCGGCGCCGGTTTTGGACGACACCGGGATGATCGGCCCGTTTTCCAGGAAGGTGCCGGTCACAAACTCCCGCACCTCTTCCTGTACCAGCGGCAGCCAGTCCGGCTCCACCAGGTCGCACTTGGTCAGCGCCACCAGACCGGTATGTACCCCCAGCAGACGGAGGATATCGAGGTGCTCGCGGGTCTGGGGCATGATCCCCTCGTCGGCGGCGATCACCAGCATCACCAGGTCCATGCCGGCCACCCCCGCCACCATGGCCCGCACAAACTTCTCGTGGCCCGGTACATCCACCACCCCAAACGTGATGCCGCCGGGCAGTTCAAGATGGGCAAAGCCCAGTTCAATCGTAATGCCGCGGGCCTTCTCCTCTTTCAGGCGATCGGTGTCGGTGCCGGTCAGGGCCTTGACCAACGAGGTCTTGCCGTGGTCGATATGGCCGGCGGTGCCGAGGATCAGATGTTTCATGGTCGGTTTCCGTTCAGATAGTCCGCCAGGAGCAGGCGGCTGTGTTCGTCATCGTGGCAGTAGACACACAGGTTTTCCCAGTTGCTGCCGTCCGGCGGGTTGTTGTGGTGATTGCCGTCCTTGTGGTGGACGGTTAACAAGTGCAGGTTTTCCCGTTCGAACTCCCGGCCGCACTTGGCACAGATCCAGCCGTGCAGCTTGAGGGACTGTTCGCGGTAGCCTGCGTTGGCGGGCTTGTTATCTGATTTCAGCCGGTTCACCAGCTGGTTCAGCTCATCGCTGGAGGGCAGTCTGCGCGGCTGCGGACGGCGTTGGGGCATGTCAGGCGCCCTGACGGGAGAAGCGGTAGCCGACCCCCCGCACGGTGACGAAATGCACCGGCCGGGAGGGGTCCCGCTCGAAGTATTTGCGCAGCCGGACCACAAAGTTGTCCAAGGTGCGGGTCTCGGCATCGGAGGCGTAGCCCCAGACCGATTCCAACAGCTCGCCGCGGGGAATCACCTGGTCCTCACGCTGGAAGAACAGTGCCAACACCCGTACCTCCATCTCGGTCAGGTCGATCTCCCCCTGGGCGGTCCTGGCCCGGTAGGAGAGCAGAAACACCTCGTTGTCGCCGAAACGGTACCCCTCCTCCACCGGGTCGGGGCGATACCAGGAGGAACGGCGCAGCATCCCCTTCACCCGCAGCAGGAATTCGGGCAGGTTGAACGGCTTGGTCAGGTAGTCGTCGGCACCGGCCTCCAGGCCGGCCACCCGGTCCAGGTCCTCGGAACGGGCGGTCAGCATCAGGATCGGCACCCGCGAATCCAGCTCGCGCATCGCCTTGCAGACCTGAAAGCCGTCCATGCCGGGCAGCATCACGTCCAGGATGATCAGATCGCAGCGTTCCACCCGCAGCGCCTCCAGGGCGGTCTCGCCCCGGTCGAAGTGGCTGACGGCGTAGCCGTCCTGTTCCAGATTGAAACAGATGCCGCGGGCCAGATGCAGCTCGTCTTCCACCAGCATGATGCGGGGGCGGTCACTCATAGCGTCAACCCTTCTTATAAACGAGGCCGGATTTACTCAGCAATAGGCTGATACGCAGGTAGCAGGCCTTCCCGCGCAAAACTGAAAGCCCGGTCGGCGGCAATGATAATATGATCCAATACCCTGATGTCCAGCGGTCCAAGCGCCTGCACCAGCCTTCTGGTGACGCGTTGATCCTGCTGTGACGGATTGAGTGTCCCGGCGGGGTGGTTGTGGGCCAGTATCACCGACGCCGCCCGGTGGCGGAGAGCCTCCTCAACGACATGGCGCGGGTGAACTACCGCCTCGGTCACCGTCCCTTCGCTGACAAGTGCCGGATAGATCACCCGGCATTGGGCATCGAGACAGAGGACGTAAAATACCTCCTCCGGGCGGCCGGCCATCAGGGGGATGAGATAGTTGGCCACCGCTTCGGAACCGGTCAGTCGTGGCTGGTCGCGAAGAACCCTGTCGTGGAAGTAACGACGCGTGACGTGGGGCATCATCGTCAGAAACAGTGCTGCCTTTTCACCGATTCCTTCGACTGAAGCGACATCTCTGGGGTCAGCCTCCAACACCGCTGACAGCGATCCGAACCGTGTCATCAGGCGGTGGGCAAGCGGGTTGGTATCGCCTCGTGCAATCACGTGGAACAAGAGCAGTTCCAGGATCTGATGCGCTTCGAAACTGTCGAGGCCCTCTTCGAGAAACCGCTTGCGCAGACGCGCACGGTGGCCGTCATGGATGACATCACTCATAGCGCAACGCCTCGATCGGGTTAAGTCCGGCCGCCTTGCGGGCCGGATAAAAGCCGAAGAAGATGCCGATCGCCCCCGAAAACAGCACTGCAATAGTGATGGAAAGCGGTGAGATCAGGGTGGGCCAGGAGAGCAGCCGGGATACCACCAGGGCGCCGCCCGTCCCCAGGGCGATGCCGATAAGCCCTCCGGTGATGGTCAGCAGCATCGCTTCGGTCAGAAACTGCAGCAGGATATCGCGCCGCTTTGCGCCGATTGCCATCCTGATACCGATCTCACGGGTCCGTTCGGTCACCGACACCAGCATGATGTTCATAATGCCGATGCCACCGACAATCAGCGATATGGATGCCACCGCCCCCAAAAGCAGTGACATCGCCTTTGACGACTGCTCCGCCACGGCCAGGATCTCCGACAGGTTCCGCACCGTGAAGTCAGGCTCCTTGGAACCGCCGATCCGGTGGCGCTGGTTGAGCAGGGAGGTGATCTCTTCCTGGGCCTGATCCAGCTGGTCTTCCCCCCTGGCCTGCACCAGGATCGCCCCCACGTTATTGGGAAACTGGCTGCCGATGAGCTTGCGCTGCATGGTGCGCAGGGGGACGAAAACAACGTCGTCCTGATCGGTTCCCTGCGGTGACTGCCCCTTGCGGTCCAGAATGCCCACCACCGTGAATGGCACTTTTTTCACCCTGATCATCTTGCCCAGCGGATCTTCGTTGCCAAACAGGGTCTGTGCCACGGTCTGCCCCAGCAGGCAGACCTTGGCGGCACTGTCGACATCGGAGGTGGTGATGCTGCGGCCCGCCGCCACCGGCCATTCGCGAATCAAAAACATCTCCGGTGTGGCGCCCATCAGCAGGGTCGACCAGTTCTGGTTGCCATAGACCACCTGGCCCGATCCCCGTACTGTCGGTGCCGCCAGGGCGACCGCCGGACATTCGGCCTGCATGGCCTTGGCATCGTCATAGGTCAGGGTCTGTACGCCGCCACTGCCGGTGCGGATGCCACCACTGGTGAGTGACCCAGGCAGCACCAGCAGGATGTTGCTGCCGATACTGGCGATCTGTTCTGAGATGACATAGCTTGCCCCGGCGCCGACCGCCATCATGGCGATCACGGCAGCAATGCCGATGATGATCCCCAGCATGGTCAGAAAGGAACGCATCTTGTTGATCCGCAGGGCCCGCAGGGCGATCCGCAGCGCTTGGGCAACATTAGTCATGGTGTGTGGCGCCGTAACATCGTGGTAAGTACACTCGGTCGTGTCAGTCGTGGTTGCACAGGCCCCGCAGAAGTGCCAGGTTGATCTGATCCATCTCGTCGTTGTCCCCCTTGGGGGTCTCGAGAATCTTCGGCACCGTGGCAAAACGCGGGTCGTTCAAGATACAGCGGAACGGCTCAAGCCCGAGCATCCCCTGGCCGATATGGTCGTGGCGGTCCACCCGGCTGCCCAGCCCCTTTTTTGAATCATTCAGATGGAAGCACTGTAACCGTTCCAGTCCGAGCACCCGGTCAAACTCCGCCATCACGGCGGCATACCCGTGAGGGGTGCTGGTATCGTACCCGGCGGCAAAGGTATGGCAGGTGTCAAAACAGACGCCGAACCGGTCGGGAAAACGGGAGCCGTCGATGATGGTCCGCAACTCCTCGAAATGACGCCCCAGATTGGTCCCCTGTCCGGCAGTGGTCTCAAGGAGTACCAGGCCTGCATACGGGGGGACAGCGGCAAACAGGTGGTCAAAGGCCTCGATCACCCGCTTGAGACCGGCTTCGGGGGTATCGCTGGTGTGGGAGCCGGGGTGCATGACGATCTTGCCGATCCCCAGCCTGGCGCAGGTGGCCATCTCGTCGGCAAAGGCCACTAGGCTCTTGTCGCGGGTCTCGCCGGGAGGGGCGGCTAGGTTGATCAGGTAGCTGTCGTGGGAGACCACCTCGTGCAGGCCGGATGCGCTGAAGGTGCGGCGAAACTGTTCCGCCTCGGCCTCGCTGACCGGCTTGCCCTTCCACTGGTTGGAGGAGCGGGTAAAGATCTGCAGGGTGCCGCAGCCAGCGGCAACCGCCCGTTCGACCGCCTTGTGCAGGCCGCCGGCAATCGACATGTGGGCACCGAGGTAGTCGGGCATTTATACCTCCGCCAACGGTTCGTACAGCAGGCGGACGGCAATGGTGTCACCCGCCTTGCAGAGCCGGTTGGGTGGAATCATGGCTACTGCATTGGCCTTAAGCGAGGTGCGTAGAATGCCGGTCTCCTGGCTGCCGGCGGAGCGGGCGTAGTATTGCCCCCCCTCCCGCTCGAGAACTATCCGTACAACCTGCATCCGGCTACCTCCGTGCAGGGGTTCCCGCAGTACCGCCCGCTGCGTGGGGCGCAGCAGAGCAGTGTGTCCCTGCATCTTCAGCAGTGCCGGTCGGACAAAGGCCTCAAAGGTGATCTGGCTGGCGACCGGGTTACCCGGCAGACAGAAGACCGGTTTGCCCTCGAATATGCCGAAGGCGGTCGGTTTGCCCGGTTTGATGGCCACCTTCCAGAACAGGAATTTGACCCCCAGCTCCTCCAGCACGACCCGTACCAGGTCCCGATCACCGGCCGAGACACCGGCCGAGGTAACCAGGCAATCGGCGGCCAGTCCTCCCCGTAGTTTTGTCAGCAGGCTTGGCCGGTTGTCGCGGGCGATGCCGAGCATGCGTGGCACTGAACCGGCCTCCCGCACCGCCGCGGCCAGGGAGATGCCGTTGCTGTTGATCAGCTGGGCCGGACCGGGAGGTGTCCCCGGTTCAACCAGTTCGTCGCCGGTGGAGAGGATTGCCGCCACCGGCCGGCGCTGCACGGTCACCATCGGCATGCCGCAGGAGGCCAGAAGCGACAGCTCGGCCGGCCGCAGGATCGTTCCGGGCTGCAGGACGGTAGCGCCGGCTCGGATATCTTCTCCCTGACGCCGGATATGCTGGCCGACCGTTACCGTGCCGTGGAGCGCAACCTGCTCGCCGGAGGTCTCCTCGCTTTCCTCAAACGGTATCACGGCGTCGGCGCCTTGCGGTAGCGGCGCACCGGTCATGATCTTCACGCAGCAGCCGGCAGCGACGCCGATCCCTTCTGCCGCGGTGCCGGCCGGCAGGTAGCCGGTCACCCGCAGTTTGCAGGACGGACCACGGCAGTCAGCAGCCCTGACCGCATAGCCGTCCATGGCCGAGTTGTCCCACAGCGGTAGATCCCACGGCGCAGTCACCGGTTCGGCCAGTACCATGCCGATGGCATCGCCGAGCGGCAGCTGTTCGCTGCCCACCGGCGCCACGTTGTCGAGTATGGTCTTGAGGGCTTCGTCGTAGGAAACCATGCGTTAATCCCGCGGTACGGCCAGCATTTTGTCTAAAGCGGCTTTGGCTTTCAGCCGCACCTCGTCCGGAACCGTAACCACCGGCTGCATGGTCTGTAGCGCCAGCAGTACATCCTCCAGCGAGGTCAGCTTCATGTTGGGGCAGATCAGGGCCGGGCTTGCCAGGATAAACTCCTTGTCTGGGTTGTCCTGGCGGAGCTTGAAGAGGATGCCGGCCTCGGTGCCGATGATGAAGGTCGTGGCCGGACTGTTTTTACAGTAGGCGTACATGCCGCTGGTGGAGCAGACGTGATCGGCCAGAGCAGAGACCGCCGGGGCGCATTCGGGGTGGCAGATGAACAGGGCGGCCGGGTGTTCCCTCTGCTGCTCCTGCACCGCCTCCACGGTCATCCGTTCGTGGGTAGGGCAGTAACCCTCCCAGAAGATGAACTGCTTGTCCGGCACAAACCGGGCGACCCACCGTCCCAGGTTACGGTCGGGAACGAAGATCAGCCGGTCTGCTGCCAGCGATTTGACCACCGACACCGCATTGGCCGAGGTGCAGCAGATGTCGGACTCGGCCTTGACCGCCGCACTGGAGTTGACGTAGGTCACCACCGGGACGCCGGGATGTCGGGCCTTCAGTTCACGCAGGCCGGTCAGGTCTACCATGTCGGCCATGGGGCAACCGGCATCGGGCCGTGGCAGCAGTACGGTCTTGTCCGGCGAGAGGATGGCAGCCGATTCGGCCATAAAGTGGACACCGCAGAAGACGATCACCGAGGCCGACGTCTTGGCCGCCTCCATGGAGAGCTGCAGCGAATCGCCGGTAATGTCGGCGATGGCTTGTACTTCGTCCCGCATGTAGTTGTGGGCCAGCAGTACGGCGTTGCGTTCTTTTAGCAGGCGGCGGATGGCCTGTTGTACTTCGGATGACGACATTCTTTTGCTCCTTCAAACAGTTACCAGTTGACAAACAAGCAGGGTTAAGGCTATAAGAACAATTCTTCGGGATGTAGCGCAGTCTGGTAGCGCACCTGCTTCGGGAGCAGGGGGTCGCACGTTCAAATCGTGTCATCCCGACCATTGGTATTAAAAGGGCTTACGGCGGTCGCCGTAAGCCCTTTCTCGTCTAGGCACTCCGTTGTGCGTCAGGCGTACAGCAGAACACTTGTATACCATAGATGAGGTGCTAATTCCACTGCCATTCCATGACGGATCAGGCATAAAAAAAAGCCCGACTGGCTCGCCAGTCGGGCTTTGGTGCTTGTGTAAAATGAGATTAGGCCGGATACACCGAGACCTTCTTGCGGTCGCGTCCCATACGCTCGAATTTCACCACACCCTCAATCAGGGCAAACAGGGTGTAATCCTTGCCGCAACCGACATTGTTGCCGGGGTGGATCTGGGTGCCGTGCTGACGGTAGATGATGTTACCCGCCTTGACCGGCTCGCCGCCGAATTTTTTGCAGCCAAGCCGCTGGCCGTCTGAATCACGTCCGTTACGGGAACTACCGACGCCTTTTTTATGTGCCATGGTTCTATCTCCTCAAAAAGTGGAACTAAGATGCTTGTCGTATTAGGCGCTGATCTTCTCGATCTTCAGCACGGTGTGGTGCTGGCGGTGGCCGATCAGTTTGCGGGTGTTTTTACGGCGCTTGGATTTGAACACCAGCACCTTTTTGTCGCGTCCCTGTACGGCAACCTTGGCGGTCACTGTGGCGCCGGCCACCAGGGGGGCGCCGACCTTGACGGACTCGCCGCCGACCATCAGCACCTCGCCGAACTCAACGGTGTCACCCACCAGGCCTTCAAGTTTCTCTACCTTGAGAAAATCGCCTTCAGCGACCTTATATTGCTTGCCACCTGTCTTGATCACTGCGTACATAGCTTTGTACCACCTCTTTGGTTTTTACAGAGTTGTGGACTATAGCCAACTAGGTCTTGTTAGTCAACTTTTTTTTGATGGCCCCGCTAAAACGTGGCGGAATCGGTTACCTCGCCACTGTTACGAACAGCACCCGTCCTTGATCTGTTCCTCTTTCCCGTAGGAAAGCCGTAGGCCGCACTTCTGGCACCGCCAGAAGAGGCCGCCTCAGCCGGGCATCAGAATCATCTTGCCCTGGCAGTCCGGGCATTCTTTTTCATTCTGCATGATCGCCTCCTGTGAAATCGATGGGCTGACTGTACGTCGGAGCCGGCTTGAAAGTCAACCGGGGATGCGGGGTTACGCTACAGATACCGACAGCCGGGCTACCCCTGGCACCTCGGCCTCCAACCGGTCGCCGGATATCACGCGCCCCACGCCGGCCGGGGTTCCTGTGAGGATGATATCCCCCTCCTCCAGGGTGAAGATGGTGGAGAGGTGGCTGATGATCCGGGCCACCG
>JAJXUW010000076.1 GCA_021782545.1 Deltaproteobacteria bacterium
AACGCCGCACCTTTGCCATCATCAGCCACCCGGACGCCGGCAAGACCACCATCACCGAAAAGCTGCTGCTGTTCGGCGGCGCCATTCAGCAGGCCGGCGAGGTACGGGCCAGAAAGTCCGCCCGCCATGCCACCTCCGACTGGATGGAGCTAGAGAAGCAGCGCGGCATCTCCGTCACCTCGTCGGTGATGAAGTTCACCTATGCGGATTACGAGATCAACCTGCTGGATACCCCCGGCCACAACGATTTCTCCGAGGACACCTACCGGGTGCTCACCGCTGTCGACTCGGCCCTGATGGTGATCGACTCGGTCAAGGGGGTGGAGAGCCAGACCAAGAAGCTTCTGGAGGTCTGCCGTCTGCGGGACACCCCGATCATGACCTTCATGAACAAGCTGGACCGGGAGGGGCAGGAACCGCTGGACCTGCTGGACGATGTGGAAAAGAACCTGGGGATGCAGACTGCGCCGATCACCTGGCCGATCGGCATGGGCAAACGGTTTCGCGGCACCTACCACCTGTACAACAAGGAGGTGCAACTGTTCGATCCTGAGGCCCAGAACGGGGTTGGACGGATCGTGACCGTCAAGGGGCTGGACGACCCCCAGCTGGATGAACTTCTGGGCAGCCAGGCCGAGGAGCTGCGCAACGACGTGGAACTGCTGGAAGGGGCGGCACACCCCTTCGACCTGCATGCATACCTGGCCGGCCGCCAGACGCCGGTCTTCTTCGGCAGCGCCATCAACACCTTCGGTGTGCAGCAACTGCTGGACACCTTCGTGGAATACGCCCCAGGGCCGCGCGAACGCGCTACCGCCACCAGGACGGTTTCCCCCTATGAAGAGCCCTTCACCGGCTTTGTCTTTAAGATCCAGGCCAACATGGATCCGGCCCACCGGGACCGGATCGCCTTCTTCCGGATCTGCTCCGGCCGTTTCGAACGTGGTATGAAGGTACGCCATCTGCGTCTAGGACGTGACATCCAGATCAGCAACGCCACCATCTTCATGGCCCAGGACCGCACCAACGTGGAGGAGGCCTTTGCCGGCGACATCATCGGAATCCACAACCACGGCACCATCAAGATCGGCGATACCTTTACCCAGGGCGAGGAGCTGAGGTTCACCGGCATCCCCAGCTTTGCCCCGGAACACTTCCGCAAGGTGCGCTTGTTAAACCCGATGAAGTCCAAGGCGCTGGAAAAAGGGCTGGTGCAGTTGGCCGAAGAAGGCACCACCCAGGTATTCAAGCCGCTCTTCGGCGCCGAATGGGTGGTCGGGGCGGTGGGGATGCTGCAGTTCGAGGTGGTGTTGCACCGCCTGAAGTTTGAATACAGTGTCGAGATCGCCTACGAGCCGGTGGCCTATGCCACCGCCCGCTGGGTAAGCGGCGAGAAGAAACAGCTCGAAGAGTTTGAGAAGCGCGAGAAGATGAATCTGTATATCGACGGCGAGGGTAAGCTGACCTACATGGCGGCCAGCCAGTGGCGTCTGGACAATACCATTGAAAACTGGCCCAAGATCGAGTTCTACGCGACGTCAGAGCATTCATGAAAGGCGCATGACCAAAAGATGGCCAAAATGAGCGTAGCGGCCACGTTTCGGGCCATCGCCAACCTACCGACCGACCATTTTCCGCTGATCCTGCCCGGCGTGCACCGGATAGCGGCCTTCTTCATCCTGCGCCGCCTGAAACGGCTGGGCTTTTCAAACTGCCGGGTAGACAGCAGCCGGAGCGGCCTCGTCGTGTACGCACAGCGCTAACAAAAGGGCGGCCCCTCCGGAGGGACCGCCCTTTATATTGTCACTCCAGCAGTAACGCCGTCACCCCATAAATTTACCGATCTCATAACCGATCTGGCCAATCGGCAACACCTCGTCGGCCACGCCGCCATCCACGCAGGCCTTGGGCATACCGTAGATGGTGGAAGTGGCCTCATCCTGCACGATCGTCACCCCACCCTTCTCTTTCAGTTGCTGCATCCCCTTGAAACCGTCATTGCCCATCCCGGTCAGCACCACCCCCAGCATGGCCCCTCCCGTTGCCTCGGCCATGGAGCTGATCATCAGGTCTACCGACGGGATATAGACGTAATTCGGATAGGCCGTGGTCGGGACCGTCTTGACCACCAGACCGCCCCCCCCCCGCACCAGCTGGGTATGCATGCCGCCCGGTGCAATCAGGATGGTACCCGGTTTGACCGATTCGCCGTCCGCAGCCTCCTTGACCGCTATGGAGCACTTGGCATTCAGACGGTCGGCGTAGGGGCCGGTAAAGGCCTTGGGCATATGGATCGCCACCACGATGCCGTGGGGAAAATTCATGGGGATGCGGGAGATCACTTCCTGCAGCGCGACAGGGCCGCCGGTGGAGGCACCGATGCCCACACAGGTGATCCTCTTGCTATGAATCCTGGAACTACTGGAACGGGGGGGAGAAGGGGCCGCAAGGCGCTGCTGGCCTGCGACCGTCGCAGTGGCGCCCAGGGCCGGAGCGAGCCTCATGACACGGGAACGGGCGGCATCGCGAACCTTCTTGAGCAACTCATCCTTGAACGAGTTCTGCGCCTCGGTGGAATCGGTGATATTTTTCGGGATGTAATCGATGGCGCCGGCATCCAGCGCTTCAAAGGTGGCTCGCGCCCCTTCGTTGGTCAGGGTGGAGACCATCAGCACCTTGGTCGGCGACTTGGCCATGATCTGTTTGAGGGCCGAGATGCCGTCCAGCCTGGGCATCTCGACATCCATGGTGATCAGGTCAGGCTTGAGCGCAATCGCCTTTTCAACCCCCTCAACCCCATCGCTGGCTGTCCCCACTACATCGATAGAGGGTTCCTTCGCAAGTATCCCCCGGATAGCCATCCGCATGAACGATGAATCGTCAACGATCAAAACCCGAGTCTTGCCGCCCGCGATGGGAGAAAACATCCGACCTCCTGCTTATGCCTTCGAAAATATGGAACTGACCAGTTCCTGTACGTCAGGCACGGCATCATCCAGTTCATAGCAAAAGCGTTCCACATCCAGCTGTGCAAGGCTGGGAGACTGCCCTTTGAGTATCTTCCAGGCGGCCTCCTCGGCCAGGTTGAAACTGACCCAGGAACGGCCGCCGTAGTTCAGCCCCCGCACGGTACAAAACAGGTCTGCCAGGTTTATGATGGAGCACAGCACCGGGTCGGAGGTCGCCGCAAGGGGATCATGGTGGAACAGGATCGCCTCGCGATACGCCTCGGGAAAGTTCCATTTTTCGGCAATGCAATAGCCGATCTCGGCATGGGTGGTGCCAAACCGTTCCGCTTCCGCGTCAATCAGCTTGACCGGATGTTGGATGGTCGTTGCCAATACCTCCGCAAACTCCCTGCTACGGTAGTAGCTCAGCACAACCTCGCCAATATCATGAATAATACCGGCAATATATGCTTTTTCTAGGTCTGCGTAGTGGATCTTTTCGGCAATCACCTTGGCCACCATGCCGACCCCGAAGGCATGCTCCCAACAAGGCCTGACCTCTAACACACCGCCCTTATCCTCAAAGGCATGGATAAAGGACGAGGTCAGGGCCACCTCCTTGATATGACGCAGGCCAAGATAAATCAACGCCCGCTTAAGCGAGGTGATCTCCTGTGTTGGGCGGTACACCGGCGAGTTGACCATCTTCATCACCCGCGCGGTCATCACCTGATCGGTCAACATCAGGTCCGCCACCTCATCGACGACAACATCGGGGGAGTTGAGCAGTTGCAGCACCTGCGTCGCCACGGCCGGAATAGTGGGAAGTTCATCAATTGTGGCCACCATATTACGGGCTGTTTCCAGCATCACCTGTCTATCCATGAATGCCACCCTCGCTATTTCTTGTAGCCAAAGCCACCAGGGAAATGGACCGTCTTGAACTTGTCATTCACCCCGTGCAGAGACTCGGACTGCCCCACGAAAAAATAGCCGTAGGGTTGCAGGTTATTGTAAAAGTGCTGCACCACCTTGGACTTGGCGGCCAGATCGAAATAGATCAGGACATTGGCACAGAAGATAAAATCAAAACTCTTCATGAACACCATCTTGGTGTCATCGTACAGGTTCAATTTGTTAAAGGTGACAAACTTCTTGACCTCAGGCGAGAGGATGAATCGTCCCCCCTCCTCCTTAAAATATTTTCTTTTATAGAAATCCGGGACATTGCGTACCGAATAGGCGTTATACACCCCTTCCTTGGCCTGGGCGACCACCGTCTCGTTGATGTCAGTGCCCACGATCTCAATGATCCAGTCCTTGAGCAGGGTGGCCCGCTTTTCCAGCAGCATCATGGCGAGGGTATACGCCTCTTCGCCGGAGGACGAGGCCGCGCTCCAGATGCGTAGTTTGCGAAAGCCCATCTTGCCCTTGCTCTCAACGATCTCAGGCAGAAACTTGGTCTCAATAGCGTTCAACTGGGGCACGCAACGGAAAAAATAGGTCTCGTTGGTGGTGACTTCATCCAGCAGGAAACGCAACTCTTCACCGCCGCTCGGCGATTTGAGCAAGGCATAGTAATCCATGGCGGTTTTAGAGCCGGTAGCCTCCATCCGCTTGGTCAGCCGACTCTCCAAGAAGTACTTCTTGGTACTGTGAAAATACATTCCGCACAGATTATAGATGAAATCGCGCAACAGCTCGAAATCTTTATCTGATATAGGCACCGTTACATCCCTTCCTTCTGTTCGTTCAGCGGCCGGCAGCGGAGCCTTCACCGCTGTCGATCATGCTCACCGGGTCAACGATCAAGGTAACCCTGCCATCTCCCAGGATGGTGGAGCCGGCAATACCCGGGATATTGGCCAGATAGTTCCCCAGGGACTTGATAGCCACCTCCTGCTGACCCACCAGACGGGTCACCACCAGGCCGACCCGTTTGTCGGCAGCACCGATCACCACCACATAGCAGAAGTCATCCCGTTCAGCAGCAGGCTGGACCTTGAACACCTGCTCCAGGCGGATCAACGGCAGCACCGACTCCCGCAGCTTGAGCACCTCCTGCCCGCCGACCACATGAAACTGGCGTTGGTCCACCCGCAACGTCTCCAAAACGGAAGAGAGCGGAATCGAGTAGATCTCGCCCTCCACCTCGACCAAAAGCGACTGGATGATCGCCAGGGTGAGCGGCAGACGCAGGATGAACTCGGACCCCATCCCCTTCTCACTCTTAATCTCTATCAGCCCATTGAGCTTCTTGATGTTGGTCTTGACCACATCCATGCCAACTCCACGGCCTGACAGGTCGGAGGCCTTGTCCTTGGTGGAGAAGCCCGGCAGAAAGATCAGGTCGAACATCTCCCGCTGGCTCATGGTTGTCAGTTGTTCCTCAGTGATCAGCCCTTTTTCGATCGCCTTGCGTCCCACCCGATCCGTATCAATACCCCGTCCGTCGTCCTTGATGCTGATGATGATCGAGTTGCCCTCATGGACGGCGGCCAGCACCAGCGTGCCGGTACGGGGCTTGCCGGCAGCCAGACGTTCTTCAGGTGTTTCCAGGCCGTGATCCATGGCGTTACGGATCAGGTGGATCAACGGGTCACCGATCTCGTCGACGACGGAACGGTCTAGCTCGGTTTCCTCCCCGAATATCTGCAGGTCCACCTCTTTGCCGAGATCCCGGGAGAGAGAGCGGACGATGCGGGGAAATTTTTTGAACACCTTTTCCACCGGAATCATCCGCATCTTGAGGACCTGCATCTGCAACTCGGACGTCACAAAGTTCATCCGTTTGGTCAGTTTGCCGAACTCTTCGCCAAACAGCACATGGTCGGAGTTCCCGCCCTGCAGATCCTGGTTCAGCTGGATCATCCGGTTCCGTTCCAGCACCAGCTCCCCCACCTGGTTCATCAGGTCATCCAGGCGCTTGACATCCACCCGCACGGTGGAGTTGTCGGAGAGGTCATCACCGGCCTTGTCGACAGGTTTTGGGGGGGCGGTCTTTTTGGCGGTACTGGGGGCGACGGCGGTGACAGCAGGCGGCATGGGGGCAGATGCAGGCGGAGTTTGATCTTTTTGTGGCGGTTCTTCCGAAACAGCCGGCTGTTCCGCTTCGGTGGCGGAGGCACTCGCGTCAACAGCTGCGGCCGAAGGCACCTCCACCGTTTCGGCAACCGGCTGGGGCTGCTGAGGCTGTTCGCTTAAGAGCGGGATCAGCTTGGTGATGGTCTCATCAATCTCCCGGTCGACGATCTCTCCTGCCTTGATATCGGCCACCAGGGTCTTTACCAGGTCGGTTGCCTCCAAGACCACATCCATGATTTCCGAGGTGACCAGCAGCTCGCCCTTGCGCAGCCGATTGAGCACATCCTCAGTCTTGTGGGTCACCCGCACCAGCAGATCAAAGCCAAGAAAGCTTGAAGCGCCCTTCACGGTATGAATCGATCGAAATATCCGATTCAAAAGGTCGGTATCGGTCGGGGTCTTTTCCAGGGCCACCAGGTCATCATCCAGCTTTTCCAAGAGCTCGGTGGTCTCGGTCAAAAAGCCTTCAAGCAGTTCCTGGTCTTCGCAGTCGATCGGCATCGTACACCTCTAACGATTGGAATAAAGCTAAGGGATGGAGAGTACAGACGAGGCAGCTAGAGATTGCTGAACAACCGCCGTTCATCCTGGGTAAACATCTTCTCGAGTTCCAGCAAAACCAGCAGCCGTTCGGCCTGGTTGATGACACCGGCAATACATTCCTGATCGATACTGCTGCTTACCACCGCGGGTGACGGCTGTATTTCGCTGCTGGAGATACGGATTACCTCGGAGACGGCATCTACAATGAATCCCATCAGCTCGCCGCCAACATCCATGACCATGATGCGGGTCTGTTTGTCATAGTCGGCCTCTGCCAGCGAAAAACGCTTACGCATGGCGATAATTGGGATCACCTTGCCCCGCAGGTTGATAACCCCCTCGACATAAGCCGGGGTATTGGGAACCCGGGTAATGGTCGGCATCCGAATGATCTCTCGCACCTTGAGGACGTCAACACCGTACTCCTCCTGGGCGAGGTTGAAGCTAACCAGCTGGATCAGCTCGTCATGTTCACCACTGCGGACATCTTCGCGCTTCATAGGTGCCAGGGCATTCGCCATGAACTGCCTCCTTACGTCGTATACCTGCCTGGACGGACCAGCTGCCAGCCTATCCCCAACGCATCGGTATGGATAGCTAATCTATCATGCCGCCCGGCGCTGCGCAAGTCAGGGAAATCCATTTTTTGCTTTGATTCGCCCCTGGCCGGCTCCAGCTGCGCTGTCAGAAATCATCTCTTAAGTCAGATTATTGACATACCCCTTTCCAATTGGTATAGTTACCCGTGATACTAGCTCCACGTACCGCCGGACTCTGACAAACACAGGTTACGAACCATGCACAGCGAACTGCTAATTGTCGATAACGATCGCAAAACCAGTGATCTGGTGTCGGCTTTTCTGACATACCAGGGGTACAGCACCACGGTACTTGGTGAGCGTGACGATATTTTTGACACACTCGGCAAGCAGTCCCGCCATATCATGATCGCAGACCTTCCCACCCTGCTTGCCCGCGTCCCCGACATCCTTGCCAAGGCGTGGGAGGCCGGCCCGGACCTGGTGATCATCGCCTATGACGTCCCCGGATCGGCCCGTACGTTACCCCACAACGAACGGCTGCTCTTCCTCCCCAAGCCGATCAACCTGGATGAACTGGAAAGTGTCGTTATGCGGGCCCGTGAATACCAGGCCCTGCAGGCCGGTAACAGCGAACCGGCCACCTCGGAAGAGTTCCCCCATTTCCTCTGCTCCACCATCATCGGCCGCAGCCGCAAGATGCTGGCACTGTTCGAGATGATCGAGAAAGTAGCCGAATCGAACGCAACGGTGCTGGTACAGGGGGAATCGGGAACCGGCAAGGAACTTGCAGCACGGGCCATACACCAGCTCTCCAGTCGCAGCGGCAAGAATTTTGTGCCGGTAAACTGCGCCGCCATTCCCGATGAACTGCTGGAGAGCGAACTGTTCGGCCATGTCAAGGGGGCCTTCACCGGGGCCTATGCCAATCGGCCGGGCCGTTTTGAACTGGCTGACAAAGGCACCCTCTTTCTGGATGAGATCGGCGACATGAAGGCCAATCTCCAGGTTAAGTTGCTGCGGGTCCTACAGAGCAAGGAATTCGAGCCGGTGGGATCGGCCCGTTCCCAGAAGGCGGATGTCAGAATTATCGCCGCCACCAACGCGAACCTGGAGGAACAGGTGGCCAACCGTAACTTCAGGGAAGACCTCTACTATCGCCTGTCGGTAATCCCGATTACCCTCCCCGCCCTGCGGGAGCGGCGTGAGGATATCCCGCTGTTGATCAACCACTTCCTGGGATGCTTCAACCGCGACAAACGACGGTTGGTGAAAGGTTTTTCGCGTGAGGCCCTGGAGATCCTGTGCAACTTTGACTGGCCTGGCAACGTACGGGAGTTGGAGAATCTGGTGGAACGGATGGTCACCCTCAAGGAAAATGGTTTTATTACCCCGGACGACCTGCCGGACCGTTACCTTAGAGGCAAGGCGACGTCTCGTCCTGTTGCGGCCATAACCACTGCCGCGGCAGCTGACGATGAATTGCCGCTTGGAGGCATTTGTCTGAACAGTGCCGTTGAAGCCTTTGAAAACCGCCTGATTCTCCAGGCCCTCCAACGTACCGGTGGCAACAAAAAAGAGGCCGCCAACCTTTTGAACCTGAAACGGACCACTCTCATCGAAAAGCTGAAAAAAAAGAATCTGCAGCTCGATCAGTAGGGGAAACCACATGTCGCTCACCCCCACTCAAACCTTGTCACTGCTGCAAAACATACTGCGCGACCAGTCTACGCCGGTTGCCGCCAAGCAGGAAAATCCAGCCGCCTTTGCCAATCGCCTGGATCAGGCGCTCGAGCGGGGCATGGTGCCGGAGGAGGCCTCACCGGAATCGGTCCAACGGGCTGCAGAGGCGCTGCGTCTGTCAATGCTGCGCAGTTCCCTGGAGCTGCTTGATGACCACAGCGACCAGTCCGAAGGCAGCACGCTGCCGATTTCCCCCCCAACTGCAACGGTTTCACCATCAGTCGAGGCCTATCTGGCCAACCAGGCCACGCAGGGAACGGGCACCACACCCTCGCAGCAACTGGCAACACCAGCAACCGCGCCGATTGATGATCCGGCGCGCAGATCGACCAACCAGCTTTCGCTGCTGCGCGACACGGCCGGCACCACCGACCTCGATTCGGTTATTCAGAAGGCCTCCCGCCATTACGGGGTTGATGAAGCCCTGATCCGGGCCGTCATCAAGGCCGAGAGCAACTTCAACCCACGGGCGGTTTCCCCGGTCGGCGCCCAGGGTCTGATGCAACTGATGCCGACCACGGCCCGTGGGCTGGGGGTCGACAACGCCTTTGACCCGGAGCAGAATGTCATGGCGGGGACCCGATTTTTAAAAGGGCTTCTCAACCGCTACAACGGCGATCTTGATGCGGCCCTGGCCGCTTACAACTGGGGACCGGGCAATGTTGATCGACGGCCGGACCGTCTCCCCCGGGAGACCCGCGACTACCTGGCCAAAGTCAAGCAACTCTACGTCAGCTACAGCGCCTGATCCTAGTAACGCTGCCAAACCTCTTGAACCACCGCCACGCTTCCCGTATCATCACTGCCAGCTATGAACCATCCATCCCTACAGACCTCCCCTGAAGGGGCGCTCACCGTGGTGGGCAGCGGCCCCGGTCTCGCCGACCACCTGACTGCCGCCGCCCGCCAGGCCATCGATCAGGCGGATATCCTTATCGGCTACGCCCCCTACCTGGAACAGCTGGGGACGCTGTGCGCCGG
>JAJXUW010000077.1 GCA_021782545.1 Deltaproteobacteria bacterium
GACCACCTTACCGGCCTGCCGAACCGGACGCTGCTACTGGACCGTCTCCGCCAGGCGGTGGCCCATGCCCGGCGTCAGGGTGAAACGCTCGGTGTGCTGCTGCTAGACATTGACCGTTTCAAGCGGATCAACGAAAGCCTCGGGCACACCCTGGGCGATCAACTTCTACTGATGGTGGCAGAGCGTATTGCGGCCTGCATACGTGACAGTGACAGCGTCGCCCGCCTGGGAGGCGACGAGTTCGTCCTGTTGATGCCCAACCTCAAGCATCCAGACGATGCAGCCCTGGTGGCAAACAAGATACTTGAAACCATTGCCGTGCCGGTGGATCTGGAGAATCAGGAGGTGTTCTGCAGTTGCAGTATCGGCATCATCATGGCCCCGCTCGACGGCGACGATGAGGAGACCATCCTCAAACATGCCGACATTGCCATGTATAAGGCCAAAGACGCCGGCGGCAACTGCTACCGTTTTTACTCCTGGTATATGAATCAGCAGACGGTCGAACGCCTGGCCATGGAGGCCAATATGCAACGCGGGTTGGAGCGGGGCGATTTTTTCCTGCACTACCAACCTCAGATTGATCTCCGCAGCGGCAATATCGTCGGTGTTGAAGCGCTGCTGCGCTGGCAGGCACCAGACATCGGAAGTATTTCACCGGAGTTATTCATCCCTCTGGCAGAAGAGACCGGCTTTATCATCCCCCTGGGCGAATGGGTCCTGCGGACGGCCTGCCAGCAGGCGGTAAGCTGGCAACGGGCGGGGGCCCCGCCGATCAGAATGGCGGTCAACCTGTCAATACGTCAGTTCCGCCAGAAGAATATCGTTGCAACAATAGCCGGCATCCTTGCCGAAACAGGCCTAGAGCCGTCTCTTTTGGAATTGGAGCTCACGGAGAGTTGCTTTATCGAGCGGCCGGACGATGCGATGATTGTACTCAACGAGCTGAGCGCCATGGGCGTACAGCTGTCGATCGATGACTTCGGCACCGGTTATTCATCGCTGTCCTATCTGAAACTCTGCCCGATAAGCCACTTAAAAATCGCCATCCATTTCGTACGGGACATCACCAACAACCCCGATGACGCGGCCATTGCCGAGGCGATCATCGCCATGTCGCACGCCATGGGGATCAGTGTCATCGCAGAAGGGGTGGAGACACCGGAGCAGCGGGCGTTTCTGGAACTCAAACAGTGCGACCTGGCACAGGGCTTCCTGTTTTCGCGTCCTATGCCTGCCGACAAATGCACCCAGCTGCTAGTTATGGATGAGTCCAAGCAGGCCCGCTTTTTCAAATTGCTCAGTCCGCAACCGGCACTATTCTAACCCCACCCTTCGTCAAGCACCTGCCTGACCTCTTTGGCGCATCACCTACCCCTCGGCGAGAGTTCCTTACACCGTCCGATCGTGCAGGCGCCGGTCATACGACGGATATCATCCAGCGTCCGGGCACCGGCGTGCATGGCCTGCCGGATATCTCCGGCCGTCACGTTGCTGCAAAAACAGACGATCTCGTTGTTTTCAATCATCACGAAACTCCCCTCTAGCAAGAAGCCATTCAAGGCCGTTCCTCGCCGGTAATCTTCCCATCGCTCACATGGAATACACGATCAAACCCCTCCACCATGCGATGGTCATGGGTTACCACCAGGATAGCCGAATGATTCTCTACGGCGAGAGTCTTCAAAAGGGACATCACATTCTTGCCGTTTTCGGTATCCAGTGCAGCGGTCGGCTCATCGGCCAGAATCACCTTTGGGTTGTTTGCCAGGGCCCTGGCAATGGCGACGCGCTGGGCTTCACCACCGGAAAGGGCCATGGGATAGCTGTTTAACCGATGGTCAAGGTTAAGCGACTTCAAGAGTGCCGTTGCCCTCGTTTTCGCTTCGCTACTCGTGAGGTGGTTAATCTCCATGGCGATCATGACGTTTTCCTGAGCAGTCAAAAACGGGATGAGGTTGTGGGCCTGGAAAATAAAACCCAGCTTTTCCCGACGGAATTGCTTCAAATCCAGCCCGGGCCGCCACCCCTCGTCAACGACGGTCGTCCCGTCAATGAGAACCTTGCCGTGCGTTGGTTCATTAATAAGACCGATGGCGGTAAGCAGTGTGGTTTTCCCCGATCCTGAAGGGCCCAGGATAGCAACCAGTTCTCCCGGCTTGATCCTAAACGTGGCATCGGAGATGGCGGTTACCGCCGTTTCACCCTTGCCGTATATCTTTGTCAGCCTCTCTATCTCGATCGCGTACATAACTCAGCCACCCA
Organism: Deltaproteobacteria bacterium; assembly: GCA_021782545.1. GTDB lineage: Bacteria > Desulfobacterota > Desulfuromonadia > Geobacterales > Pseudopelobacteraceae > Trichlorobacter. The sequence goes on from JAJXUW010000077.1 coordinate 2,266, forward strand.
ATGCTTCCGCAGGCTCAACTTTAAGCGCCTTGCGGATACCCACAAAACTTGAGATCATGCAGATCACCATGACGATGACAAAGAGCATCTGCAGATCAAACGGTTCAAGGACGATGCGCCGTGGAAACTTTTCGTAGGTCAAGGAAATCAGAATGTAGCCTATCGTATAGGCAATCACGCCCATAAGCATCGACTGCTGGAGGATCATGCCCACAATGACCTGGTTCTGCGCCCCGATCAGCTTCAGGGTGGCAATCACCTTGATCTTGTCGAGTGTCGACGTATAGATGATCAGCGAGATGATGACCGCCGAGATGACCAGCAGGATGATGCGGAACAGCCCCAGCTGCATCCGGGCCTTTTCAATCATCCCTTTGGTCAGGATCTTCGCCTGTTCCGCATCGGAGATGGCACGGAAGTGATTCCAACGCGCAATCCGCTCCTGCACCTCGTGCAGGCTTGCCCCCGGCGCAAGCCGGGCCACAACAGCATTCACGATATGGGTGGACTCGGTAATGTCGGTGATGTTCTTTTGCAAAAACTTCGTCTGCGCCTGTGAAAGGGTCTGTATCCTGCTGATATTGGCGCCGACCCGTTCCCGGTCGTTCCTGATGGCGTCGTTATCCTTCTTGAACTGGATATCCTGGGCATCTGCCAGGCTTACGTAGGCTGCCGGATCGCCACTCGAGGAGACGACCTTGCCGGTGATCCCGACGACCGTGTAGTCATGGAGCCCCAGATGGATTTTTTCCCCCAGTGCCATCTTCATCGCCTTGGCAACGACCATTTCATAATGTTTCTGACGGATGTTCCGTCCGGCAAGAATGGCAGGCGGGCCACCGAATCCGTTTAGATCGTAACCGATCAGAAAAAAACGGAATGGCCTGCCCTCCCGTTCGATCTGGATGGTCTGAAACGACAACGGCGCGGCATCCGCCACACCAGGGACCCCCTTGATACGATATTTGATATCCTCAGGAATACGTGAGCTCTCGGCAAAAGGTCCGTTAGTGTCCTGCTGGACCACCCAAATATCGGCCTTGGTAACATTGAGCACGGCGAGGGCATCGTCAATCAGTCCCCGGTAAATCCCGCCCATGCTTATCACGACCCCCAGCAGCAGGCCAAGTCCGATTGAGGTCAGGATGAAACGCCCACGGTGGTAGCGGATGTCCCGAATTGCCAGGTTCATTGCCCCGAGACCTTCATGCCGTTAGTAAACTTCGCCATGGTCGGCGGCGGGGCCATGGCCACCTGCTCACTGCCCGCCAAGCCGGAAAGGATCTCCGAAAAGCCCTTCCGGTCTTCAATGCCGACCGTGACTGGCCGGAACGCAAGCCTGCCGTTGACGATCACCCAGACGCCATGCTGCCTGTCCTTAGAGACGATGGCTGCCGATGGCAACGACGGGACCGCCTTTTTGAGGCCGCTGACGATATACACGTCGGCCTGTTCCCCAAGACGGAAATTTTTCAGCGGCCTGTTAAAGGCTACATCAACCTCGAGCTCCTCGGTGACGCGGTCGCTTTCGCGGCCCACCCGGGCGACCTGCCCTGGATACTGGTCATTCCCCGTGGAGCGGAGGGTGATAAGGGCTTTCTTGCCTACGGCCACCCCTTGCACGAGGGACTCGTCAACATTGGCCTTCACCCAGACAATTCGCGGGTCGGCTATCGTGAAGATAGACATACCGGGCGTTACCGTATCCCCCTTTTCCAGGTCCCGGGTGATGATGACACCATCCTGCGGGGCGTAGATCAGGGTATCGGCAACCTTGCTCCTGGCGAATCCCAGTCCCGCCCTGCTTGACGCCTGCTCCATGCGGGCGGATTCAAGGGCGGCACTGCTGCGGGCAACTTCCTCCTTGGCAACCAGGTAGGCGTTCTCATACTGCTCGGCCTCAAGCTTGGACACCAGGTTTTTGTCGGCAAGAATCCGGTAGCGCTGCGCGTTTTTTGCCGCTAAAGCCAGATTTGCCCGGGCCTTCTCCAGGGTGGCCTGTTCCGCGTTCAGGTTTGCCCTCGACCGGTTCAATCCGGCTTCGGATTGGCGCTGCTGCTGAATAAAATCGTTGTCTTCCAATTTGGCGATGAGTTGGCCACGTCTGACCCGATCCCCTTGGTCAGCATACAGTTCAACGATCCTGCCGGTTATTTTGCTGGAGACACCAACAACCACCTTGGCCTCGACCGTACCGTTGCCATACACCTGGGCGCTGAGATCACGTTTTTCGACTCGCACGACCTTGACCGCCTGAGGGGCAAAAAGGGTTATCTTCAGGACCACGATGCCCGCTATGAGGGGGACGATCCAGACCAGGTATTTTTTCATGCGGATCCAGGTATTCATTCAGCGCTCCTTACAAAGATACACGGCATGCTGGTGAGCATAACGAAGGCATGGTGTTCTCATTCTCTTCCGATTGCCCGATCCAGCCGGGCCAGGGCGGTATAGTAGTCATAGGCCGCCTGAATATGCGCTGTCTCGGCGTCAAGGGCCTGTGATTGGGCATCCGTTACCTCAATTATGCTTCCGACCCCTTCCTGATAGCGTCCCTCGGCCAATAAAAGGTTTTCCTTGCTGGCAGCCATCTCCTGGTCGGTTGACGCCATACGGGCGGTGGTCTCCTTGACGTTTAAGAGGGCCGTTCTCGCATCTTTTTCAACCTGCAGCCGTTGGTCGCTCTGGCGAGCTTCGGCCGCGCTCAGCGCGGCGACCGCTTCATGCTCCTGCTCGACCGTTAAAAAACCGCTAAAGAGCGGAACCGTCAGGTTCAGGCCCACCCCCCAAACCTTACCGCCGGGTGGAAAATCCTTGTCTGCATAGCCAACACTCGCCGTCCCGGACAGGATCGGGAAATAGCCGCTCCGTGCGGCCTGTAATGAGGCCGTGGCGGCCGCTTTCAGAGCGATCAGCCGTTTCAGTTCAGCCCGGTTGGCAACGGCATCCTGACGGACCGTATCGTCTGTCGGCAAGACTGATGGAGATACAGTGGGCTCAATGAGCGAACAGGGACCAAGCGATGATACCCCCATGGCATTGGCAAGCTCTATTCGGGCGATCTCCCGATTGTTTTTTGCCCGGATCAGGCTGGTTTTGGCCGCATAGAGATTGGCCTCGGCACGGGTCACCTCCACCTTTGCCCTGATGCCCTGTTTAAAAAACTCCTGAGCCTGGTTAAAAACGGCCTCCCGGGCCTTGACGTCTTCCGTGACGGCAACCACCTGTTTTTCGGTGGCCAGCACCAGGTAGTAGGCCGTTTTGACCCGAAGGACGATGTCCTGTCGGGTGATTGCCAGCGATTCTTCAGTTGCGGTGCGATTGCTTCGTGCCGCTGCCACCGCTCCCGATGTCCTGCCGAAATCGTAGAGGACCTGTTTGAGATATACTGCATCGGTATGTACTTCCACATCTTTGAGGCTTTCCGAAGCCGTCATAAAGCTCCGTCCTTTGCTCCAGTCGGCGGCGATAGAGATCTGCGGATAGTAGCTGGCAAGCGACTGACCAGTACGCGCTTCAGCGCCTTTCAGGTTTGCCTTGGCCTCGAGTATCTGGGGGTGATTCCGAAGGGCGGTCGATAACGCTTCGTCAAGACTCAGAGAGTCGGCCCCATAGCCCCTCATGGCGACAAAAACAAGCAGTACCGTGATGATATATCCTTTTTTCATAACACCTCGTTATAGAATGTATCATGCAGCCTTAAACGTTTACGATCAGGTACGACATTTTGCCGTCAACACGCCCAGCGTCTGCTCCGCTTCCCGCTGCATAATCAGTTCGGCCAGCCGCACCATCTCCAACACCTCGGGGTGGCGCAGGGAGTAAAATATCTTGAGCCCTTCCTTGCGCTGCCTGAGGATACCGCTCTTCAGCATCATCTGCAGGTGGCGGGAGGTATTGGACTGTTCATGGCCGATGGCCGGATAGATCTCGCAGACGCAATGTTCGCCATCCCGCAGTAGTTCGATGATCCGCAGACGGGTCGGCTGGGCGATCGCCTTCAAGATATCGGCACACATATCCTGCGGGTCCATGGCCTAGAGCATCCCCGCGATCTCTTCGGGTGTGGCCAACTTGCCGGAGAACAGCACTTTGCCGTCCTTCACCAGGGCCGGGGTAGTCATCACACCATACCGCATGATGGTGGGGATATCCTCCACCTTGACCACCTCGGCCTGGATACCGCTGATGGCCAATGCCTTTTGCGTGTGCTCATAGAGGGTCTTGCATTTGGCACAGCCGGTGCCCAATACTTCCAGTTTCATGGTTCATCGCTCCTTGTCAGGTGATCTGGCGGCCGTGATCATGGCCGCAGCAGCCTTCGGGCCGTTTCAGATGCCGCAACGGTTTGACCAGCGGCCCGCCGTTACAGTCACTGCATTCCAGTTGGATGGTGGTATGTGTGATATGGAACCGGTCGGCAAGCCGGTGTTCGAGCAGCTGCAGCAGTTGGCTGTGCCCTCCCCGGTAGTCCGGGTCCAGATCTACATGCACCGACAGGGCGGTGATGTGGGAACAGACCGACCAGAGGTTCAGATGGTGCAGATCACGCACCCCCTCCACCGACCGGATTTCATCGGCCACCACCGCCAGATCCAATCCGCGGGGCGCCCCTTCCATCAGGATATGCACCGAATCGCGCAACACCCGGCCCGCCCCGGTCAGAATGAGCAGACCGATGCCGGCCGACAGCAGGGCGTCCAGCAAAAACCAGCCGGTGTAATACATGACAATGCCGCCGATGATCACCCCCACCGAGGCAGCGGCGTCTCCCACCACATGCAGAAAGGCGCTCTTCACGTTCAGATCGTGGTGCGCATGGCTGTGCAGGGCTTGGGCTGCCAGCAGGTTCATGACAAGACCGATAGCGGCGATCACCAGCAGCGGCCCGCTCTTGACCGGCTCCGGCGCAGCGAAGCGCCCAAAGGCCTCATACAAGATTCCCAACCCCATAACAAACACGGTCAGGCCGTTGACAAACGAGGCAAACACCTCAAAGCGGTGAAAGCCGAAGGTGTGGCGCTTCGAGGCCGGCAGCGCGGCCAGCTGCACCGCCGACAACGACAACACCAGTGCAAACAGATCCAGAAAGACGTGGGCCGCATCGGATAACAGCGCCAGAGAGTTGGTCCAGAAACCACCGACCACCTCGGCTACCAAGGTAACGGCGGTCAGGACGATGGCGAGCTTGAAGCTGCCGGTCAGATGCCTGTCGATGCCGGTGGTCATGTTCCCCCTCTATAGAACCGCATTGAACAGGTAGCCGACCAAGACGATGGCAACCGCCACCACGCTGAAAAAGGTGATCAGGAGCCGCCGCTTGAGTACATTGCTCAGGATCACCGCCTCAGGTAATGAAAGGGCCGTCACCGCCATCATGAAGGCCAGGGTGGTGCCGATCGGCAACCCTTTCTCCATCAGGGCATGGACGATCGGGATGATCCCGGCGGCGTTAGAGTACAGCGGGACGCCGATCAGGACGGCCAGCGGCACGGCAAAGGGGTTATGGGGGCCGGCATATCTGAGCAGAAAATCCTGGGGGGCATAGCCGTGGATGAAACCGCCGATACCGACGCCGATCACCACATAGGGCCAGATCTTCTTTAGTAGGTCGCGGGTGTAATCCCGTGCATACGTCAGCTTCTCAGGGAAGGTCAGTTCCGTGATCTCCCCCTCACCCACCTGCATCTGCCAGACATAGTCCTGCACATAGCGCTCCATCTTCAGCCGGCCGATCACGATCCCGGAAACGATCGCCACCACCAGACCGGTGCCGATGTAGAGCAGTGCGATCTTCCAGCCGAACAGCCCCCACAGCATGATCAAAGCCACCTCGTTCACCATCGGCGACGAAACCAAAAAGGAGAAGGTGACCCCCAGCGGGATGCCGGATTCCACAAAGCCGATAAAGAGCGGCACCGCCGAGCAGGAACAAAACGGGGTGACCACCCCCAGCAGGGCCGCCAGCACGTTGCCGACGTACTCACGGTTGTGGGACAGGATGTGCCGGGTCCGCTCCGCGGAAAACCAGGAGCGGATCACCGCCACACAGAAGATGATTACCATCAGCAGCAGGAATATCTTGATAGTGTCGTAGATAAAAAAATCGAGGGCAGCGCCCAGATGGCTGCCCGGCATCAGCCCAAGCAGCGTGAAGATAACGTAATCGGCGAACTGCTGCAGCATGACGAATACCTCAGTGGTGGCATGAACAACTGTATGATTATTTACTCATACATCCAGCAGCTCTCGCCGTCAAGAGGTTCAAGAACGTACCAGCAAAAAACCGGCGCCCCAGCGTTATCCGGCCAGGGCGCCTCTCTCGGAGTACTATTTCAAAACTCCCCGCGCCTTAAGCATGTCGCAGGGATTGCGACGTGCCAGCGGCAAGGTGTAGCCCTTTTCCTTGGCCCGCTCTGCCATCTGCTGATGATGTTGATTCACATACTCCGTGCAGGCGGCGTAGTCGGTAAAACTGCGCATCTTGGCCTGATGCTCGATACGCTCCTGCGGCGTCATCAACTGCCAGCCATAGGTGTTCTGCTGGGTTCCCTGCCAACGCCAGGGTTGGGCATCCGCAACGACAAAACTCATGGCGAGGGCCAGAGTGCAGACGATGGTGGTCACGATCCGTTTCATGGCTGAATCCTCCTTGCTGGTTGGCCTTGGAGATGCTTCTCCCGTTGTTTACACTCTAAAGGAACATGATGAAGAACCTGTGTTGCTGCTATGAAGAATCATGAATGGCTACCCATGCAGCCTGGCCGCCTCGATCCCTTGCCGGATCAGTTCCGGCGTCAGCTCCTCATACGCCCTGCCGTCATACTGCACCGTGCGGCAGATGGTCTCCTGCCCCGACAGACAGCTGCATGAAGGACATTCCGACGCACCCGCCTCCGCCCCATGCAGCAGTTCCTCCAGCGGCAGACCGTTGATCAGCACCAGATTCGATTCGCCGATCCGGTCGTAGGGCAACAGCGTCTCCTGTAGCTCTATGGCCACGCCACGTGCGGCATACTCCGCCACCACCGCCTGCAAATTGGCACCGGTACCGCAACAGCGGCTGCAGGTTGCGCCCTCGTTGTCGTAATGCCGCCATTCAACGGTCAGTTTCATCGTTACCCCTCCTGCCCGGTAAACCAGCGCTGCCTGAACCAGAACGCCACATTGACCAGGCCGATCATGACCGGCACCTCCACCAGCGGCCCGATTACCGCAGCAAAGGCAGCGCCTGAGTTGATACCGAACACCGCCACCGACACGGCGATGGCCAGCTCGAAGTTATTGCTGGCAGCGGTGAAGGCCAGGGTGGTGGTCTTGGAATAGTCGGCGCCCAACCTTCTCCCCATCCAGAATGATACCACAAACATCACGATAAAATAGACGAGCAGCGGAATGGCGATCCGCACCACATCCAGCGGCAGTTGGACGATCAGGCGCCCCTTCAGGCTGAACATCACCACGATGGTGAACAGGAGGGCAATGAGCGTCAACGGGCTGATCTTCGGTACCACCTCACGGTGGTAGCGATCCTTGCCCAGCAACTTCACGCCGATCA
>JAJXUW010000078.1 GCA_021782545.1 Deltaproteobacteria bacterium
GACGGCCTGCTGCTGTCCCGGGTGCAGGATGACCTGCGGAAGATCATGGGGATCGAGGCCGAGCCCGGCTTTGTCCGGATATTCAAACATCGGCAGGCCATCCCGCAGTATCTGGCCGGTCACGGGGGCCGGGTGGCCCGGTTGGAGGGGCTGGCCGCCCGGCATCCGGGGCTGTTTCTTACCGGCAACGCTTTCCGCGGGGTGGGGTTGAACGACTGTGTGGCCTCGTCCCAGCTGACCGTGGGGCGGGCGATGGCCTTTGTACTGGGCATATAGCCGGCCGTTGTCGCGTACCAGCCGGGTCAGCAAAGCTAAAGCGAGATTTTATGTTTTTTCAATAGCCCTCCGGAACAAATTGTAAATTGAATTGACAAGTTGTGTGGACAGACCTCATTCCGTGGCGGCATAGCAACTGCTGAATTATGCTTGACATGCCACAAAATTATATTAATTTGTGGATTGTAAATCCTTAAATTAATATCAGCCATCGCCAGGAGTGGGCCATGATTCAGCGAGCCATTGATCTTGCGTCACTCTCCGCACCGGGCAAGGCCGCCATTCTGTACGGCCCGCGCCGGGCCGGCAAGACCACCCTGCTGCACCTCTATCTGCAATCCTGTGGAATGCGTTATCGTCTGGAAACCGGCGACAATATCCGTATGCAGCATCTGCTTGGCTCGGCGGATATGAAAGAGATCCTGGCCTTTGCCGAGGGGTATGAACTGATTGCCATTGATGAGGCACAGCAGATACCCGGTATCGGCATTGGACTGAAAATATTGGTGGACCATCGGCCCGACCTGCGCCTGATCGCCACCGGTTCATCCTCCTTTGACTTGGCCGGGGCCGTGGGAGAACCGCTGACCGGTCGCAAACGTACTGCAACGCTCTATCCGCTCAGCCAGCTTGAGCTGCGGGCCACCATGAACGACTTTGACCTTAAGGAGCAGTTACCTGACTTTCTGATCTACGGTTGCTACCCGGAAGTGGTGACAGCCCAAACCCGCTCCGAGCGGATCGGCTACCTGGAAGAACTGGTGGGGTCGTACTTGCTGAAGGACATCCTGGCCCTTGAGCGGATCAAGGCCCCACGCCCGATGCTTGAACTTTTGAAGCTGGTAGCCTTTCAGGTGGGGAGTGAGGTTTCGCTGAACGAACTGGCTACCCAGGTACGCCTGGATGTCAAGACCGTGGCCCGCTACCTGGATATTCTGGAAAAAGGGTTTGTGCTGGTACGGCTCGGCGGGTTCAGCCGCAACCTGCGCAACGAAGTGACCAGCAAGGCCAAGTATTACTTTCTTGACAACGGCATACGCAACGCAGTGATCAGCCAGTACAACCAGCTCGATTCACGTAACGACATCGGCGCCTTGTGGGAGAACTTTCTGGTGGCCGAGCGCCTGAAAAAGCGCGCCTATACCGCCATGTACGGCAGTTCCTATTTCTGGCGCACCTATGCCGGCCAGGAGGTTGATTACCTTGAGGAGCAGGACGGCAGGCTGTCCGGTTATGAGTTCAAATGGTCAGGCAAACGGCGGCGGCGTCCCCCAAAAAGCTGGACTGAAGCCTATCCCCAGGCAGACTGGGAGCTCGTGACACCGGATAACTATCAGCCGTTTGTCTGCTGACTGCATTGAGTATAAGCAAGCCGACACCACACGGAAACGAGGCCCGTTATGAAGATCCGCAAGAAGCTGTTTGCCGACTTTGAGTACGAAGAGGTGCTGGACGTAAAGACCCGCGAGTTGATCCGGGTAGGGTGCGCGGTGGCGGTGGGGTGCCCCACCTGACTGAAGAAACACTACGCCTTGGCAAAGGCGGCCGGCGCCGGGAGCGCCGAACTGAAGGAGGCCATGGCCTACGGGGTGATCGCCCCGGCCGGGCGGGCCAAGAATTTTGCCGTGGAACTGGCGGGTGAGCTGGAGGGACGCTAGGCTGCTCCCGGAGAGAAGCTGCCTGTTGGCGGTTTCTCCCGGGGAGCAGGATCAGCAGCGGTACGGTGCTGCTACGTTCAGTGTAACCATCCGGCGGTAAGACCCGCCAGAAACAGCCCACCCACTGCCACCCGGTACCAGACAAAGGACCAGAGCGTCTTGGTCTGGACAAAACGCAGCAAAAAGGCGACACAGATATAGCCCACCACCGCCGAGACGATGACGCCAACCAGCATCGGCATCCCCTCTCCGGCCGGCACGCCGGTCTTGAACAGATGGATCCCTTTGAGCAGCGCCGCGCCGAACACCACCGGCAGCGACATCAGGAAGGAAAAGCGGGCCGCCTCGATCCGTGAAAGCCCCACCAAGAGTGCTGCCGTGATGGTGATGCCGGAGCGGGAGACGCCCGGCACCAGTGCCAGGCACTGCAGGCTGCCGATGATCAGGGCCGCCTTGAGGGTGACCTGCTCCACGTTGTGGTGCTGCCGGCCGTAGCGGTCGGTCAGCCCCAGAATCAGGCCGAACAGGATCATGAACAGCACGATCCAAAACGGGTTGCTGCGGAAGATCTCCTCAATCGGTTTTTCCAGGGTCTTGCCGACGATGGCGGCCGGTACCGAGGCCGCCACCAACAACCAGGGGAGTCTGAGGGTGGTGCCGTCCTCTTTAAAGAAGCCGGTGAGGCCATCCCGCACCAGTTGCGCTACCTCGCGCCAGAAGTAAACAAACAGGGCCAGGAAGGTGCCGAAGTGCAGGGCCACGTCAAAGGTAAGCCCCGATTCTGGCCAGCCGAGCAGGCGTGGAATCAGGATCAGGTGGGCCGAACTGCTGATCGGCAACACCTCGGTCGTGCCCTGGACGAACCCCAGCAGGGCGGCATGGAAAACATTCATGGGAGACACTCCTCGGTCAGTTTAATGGAGGGCCAAGCTTAGCCCAAAGCGCCGCTTGTTGTAAATGTCGTTCTGCCGCCCTGGGCCGTCCTGGCGGCAACATTTGTATGGGCAGTGTTGGGCTGCTGTGCTATAACCAGACCCCGTTATCTGCTCGCCCTGTCGGGGTGTTTATTGAGATGGAGGAACACCATGTTCGGTCTGATTCCCAAAGAGAAACAGTTTTTCAAACTCTACAAAGAGATGACGCTCAACATCATCGAAGGGGCCGTCTTGTTGAAGGATATGATGGACACGTTTGCCGATCCCCTGGAGAGCCAGCGCCGGATTAAGGATGTCGAGCACAAGGGGGACGCCATCACCCACAGCATCATCCAGAAGCTGAACAAGACCTTCATCACCCCCATGGACCGGGAGGATATCTATGCCCTGGCCGCCAAGCTCGACGATATCATGGACCTGATCGACGCCTCGGCCCAGCGTTTCATCATGTACAACGTGGATCACACCACACAGGAGGCCAAGTCGCTGGCCTTTCTGATCCTGCAGTGCTGTCAGGGGGTGGACAAGGCGGTGGGCAAGCTCGGCAACAAGGCAACAGACCAGATCCTTGAATACTGCGTGGAGATCAATGCCATTGAGAACGAGGCGGACCGGGTGGCGCGGGAGGCGATCGGCGCGTTGTTCGACCAGGAAAAAAACCCGATTGAGCTGTTGAAGTGGAAAGAGATCTACGAGACCTTGGAGACGGCCACCGACAAGTGCGAAGATGCCGCCAATATCCTGGAGAGCGTGATCGTGAAGAACGCCTGATACGACCTCGCCATCCCTCTACGACGATGCGTTTATACGCCCCCTCCCGATGCGGTGAGGGGGCGTTTTTGTCTGCAGATCGGCCTACAGACCGGGCAGAGACAACATGTCGTCGTTCACCGCATCGGGGGCCAGTTGCAGGGCGGCGCCATCTATCCTGCCCTGTTCAAAGGCCGCCGAAAGCACGGTGGAACGGCGGGTGCGCTGTATCCGTACCTGACCGATCTGTTCCTCGCGGTACTGTTTGATCAGGGCATCTTTAACCGGTACCAGGGCGGTGCTGGTGGTGGGGGTCTGGGCTTTCTGGGCCGCCAGCGCCTGGCGTACCCCCTGTACGCCGCCCAGCAGGTAGGAGGTGCGCACCCGTTTGCGTTCCGCTGGCGACAGGTTGCCGTGGCCGGTGGTACAGCTGTGCAGATATGTCGTGGCGAGCCGTTTGAGCTCCGCCATCAGGAACTGCAGGGTACAGGAGGCCACGTCGGGATCTTCGCCCACGCCGATGAACCGCAGGCGGCTGCAGGTGGCGTTGGTGGTGACGATCGGGAAACAGTCGAAGCCGTTGGCCACGGTGGCAAACAGGGCGGAGAGCCACTTGGGCACGGTACGGGCCACTTGGAGTGCCACCTCACCGGCGCCTTCCTCCCGTACCTCCAGCTCGGACATGGCCAGATTGTGCTCGGCCAGCAGCCGTTGTGCATGGGCGGCGGCCAGGGCCGCCTCATGTTCGTTGCTGCTGTGGGAAAGGGCCAGCAGCTTGCGGACCCTTTCGATCACCCGCTCTCTGGTCATTACCGGTCGTGCTCCTGTTGCTTCAGGGTCTGCTCCAGATCCTCGCCGGTCAGCTCCGAGGCATCGGTCAGCTCTGCCAGTGCCGGGTCGGCACGCCGGAAACGCACCACCAGCCAGTAGCAGACGAAGTACGCCACCACGGCGGCGATCAGACCGAGGATCGAGCAGCCCAATAGCAGCGATTTGGCATAGATCTTCAGCTCCTGCCACTCCAGGGTTCTGAAGGTGATCGCCTTGGGGGGCAATCCTCTCAGGAAACGCCCCAGCTTGAAACTGGCCACCAGCACCGGGCCGACGGTTAAGGGGGTGTTGACCCAGGAGCCGGTAAGGGTGGTCAGTTTGTTGAGGCGGAACAGGAAAGCGGCGGCGATGGCCAGGCCGGTGTGCAGCCCGAAGAAGGGGGTGAAGCTGATGAAGGTCCCCACGGCAAAGCCCGCGGCGATGTGGGCCGGGTGACTATCGAGGGCGAGGATGGCACGTAAGCGTTGTTTGAAGGTAAGTTTATCCATGTATGCATGACACTCTAAAGAGAGCGGGCTCGGTTTGTCAATCGGCTAGGCCAAAAACCGTTGCAGAACAGCGGCTATTAGTGGTACGTCAGTACAAAATCACTGTTTTGACAGGGAGTGCGCCATGACGCCCCGTTGTGAACGAAGCTACTATGCCGTTTCCGTTGTCGGCGCCGACCGTCCCGGTATCGTGGCCGGCATCAGCGAGGCCCTCTACCGCCTGGGGTGCAACATCGCCGATTCCAGTTGTGCCATGCTGGCCGGCGAGTTTGCCATGATTCTGATCGTCTCCCATCCCAAGCCGTTTACCAAGGCCAACCTGCTGGAGGAGCTGAAACCGGCCAGCGAGCGGCTGGGGATGACCCTGGCGGTACGCAGCCTCCAGACTGGTGAGGAACAGCATCGTCCTCCCGCCGGTGAGCTCTGCCAGATTACCGTCTATGGTGCCGACCAGCCGGGGATCGTCTACCGGGTGACCAGCGCCCTGGCGGCCCGGCAGATCAATATCATGGATCTCCACACCAAACTGGTGGGCAGCGAGGAAGAACCGGTCTACGTGATGCTTCTGGAGGCCACCCTGCCCGAGGATATCACCCCCGGCCATCTGGAGCAGCTGTTGGCAAGCCTGCGGGCCGAACTCAAGGTGGAGATCGGCATCCGGGTCGTGACACCGGTGGAGCTGTAGATGGCGGTTCAGCCGATCCTGCGCTACCCGCATCCGCTGTTGAAAAAACTGGCCCATCCGGTAGCCGGTCTGGATGCCGAGATCAGGGCATTGCTGCAGGATCTGATCGATACCATGCGGGCCGGCCCCGGTTCGGTGGGGGTGGCTGCCCCTCAGATCGGTGCGGCCTTAAGGATCTGCGTGGTGGACGTATCGAAAAGTCGTCACGGCAGCGAAAACAACCATGGCCTGCTCTGCATGGTCAATCCCGAGATAGTTGCCCGTAGCGGCTCTGCGGTGATGCGGGAGGGGTGCATGAGTGTGCCCGACTACACCGGCGACGTGGAGCGGGCCACCGAGATCACGGTCCGCTTCCTGGATGAGCAGTCCGATCAGGTGCGGGAGGTTGCAGCCAGCGGTTTTGAGGCGGTGGCGATCCAGCACGAACTTGACCATCTGGACGGGATACTGTTTCTGGACCGCGTGGTGAGCATCACCACCGGCCTGTTTCGGCGCAAGAGCTATCGCTAAGGGGGCACCCATGACCGCCACGGAAAAAAGGGAGCTGTTGGCCCTGACCCGCGCCACCATCATCGCTGCCGTCAACCGGCATCCCCTGCCGGAGCCGGGCAGACCCGGCAAGGGGTTGGAGAGCCGGTCCGGCTGTTTTGTCACCATCAAACAGCAGGGGCAGCTGCGCGGCTGCATCGGCTGTTTTGTCGCCGAACGGCCGTTGTGGCAGACCGTGCAGGAGATGGCCGTCTCCGCCGCGACCCGCGACCCGCGTTTTTACCCGATGAAGCCGGCCGATTTGGCCGATTTCCGCCTGGAGATCTCGGTGCTCTCGCCGCTGCAGCGTATTGCCGCGGTAGAGGAGATTCGGGTGGGCACCCACGGCATCTATCTGATCAAGGGGGCCGCCCACGGCGTCCTACTGCCGCAGGTCGCCACCGAATACGGCTGGGACCGGGAGACCTTCCTGCGTCATACCTGCCTCAAAGCCGGTCTGCCGGAGCATTGCTGGCAGAAGGAGTGCGAGCTCTATATCTTTTCGGCCGAGGTGTTCGGCGAGGAGTAGGAACGGCGTTCTTGACTCTAAACAGGTCGCCGTGCCGGACCGGCAGCACAGGAAACGCAATGCATACGTCGGCATACGTGGTATTCAATCCAGCCTCCGGCAGCTATTCCCCCCAGCGTACCGAACGCATTTTGACCGCGCTGCAGCGGGGCGGGGTCACCGTCTCCGAGGCGCTGTTTCCCGGCAGCGTCGATGAGGCGGTCACGGTGGTCCGCGGCCTGTGTCTGAGTCGACAGCAGCCGCTGATCATCGCCGTGGGGGGCGACGGCACCATCAACACCGTCATCAACGGCATGGTCGAACAACGCGCCACCCTGGGGGTCATTCCGCTGGGCACCGCCAATGTGCTGGCCTGGGAACTGGGTATCCGGTCGATCGATGGGGCGATAGAGCGAATCGTTAACGGCAGGCCGCGGGCATTTACGGTAGGCGAGGCGACTACCGCTGCCGGGACGCGGCGTTTTCTGCTGATGGCCGGCATCGGGCTGGACGCTGCCGCCGTTGCCGACGTGCGACCGGCGGAGAAGGAACGGCTGGGCGGGCTGGCCTATCTTTTGTCGGGCCTGCGGCAGCTAAAGGAGTGGGACCGGTCCACCGTGACGGTGAGCGACGGGCAGCGCAGCATGGCCTGCCATTCCGTACTCGTCACCAACGCCTGCCACTACGCCGGGCCATACCGTCTTGCCCCCCAGGCGTCGATCTTCAGCCCCCGTCTGGAGGTGGTGCCGCTTAACCTGCCTACCCGGCGCAGTTTCATCCGTATGGCCCTCGGTCTGGTGCTGACCGGCCGGCCGCCTGCCTCGGACGGTTGGCCACTCACGGAGGGGCAGCTCACCATCAGTGGTGGCAAGGCGGTGCAGCTGGATGGCGATTCATTCGGTGCGGGGCCGGTCACCGTGCGGTTGATCCCCGCGTTTAACCACCTGCTGTGCTGAGCAGCGGTGTAATGAAGCATCGGGCTCGCAGGGCAGCTACCACAACGGAGAAGGTGTATATCATGCAACAACCATCGCGGGAACAGTACCAGCGCTATGCCAATGCCTTGGCGCTCGTTACGATTTGTTACAACCTGGTGGAGGGGCTGATGTCGGTCTGGATGGGGGCCAGCGATGAGACCCTGGCCCTGTTCGGCTTCGGTGTCGATTCCTTCATCGAGGTGGTTTCGGCGGTCGGCGTCTGGCACATGCTGCGGCGGATCCGGGCCAACGGCGGCGCGGCGCGGGATGAGTTCGAGCAGCGGGCGCTGCGGATTACCGGCGGGGCGTTCTATCTGCTGACGGTGGGCCTTGTCGCCACCGCCGCGGTCAACCTCTATCAACAGCATAGGCCGGAGACCACGTTCTGGGGGATGGTGATCGCCCTGATCTCGATCTCCTCCATGTGGGTCCTGATCCGCTACAAGGTCATGGTGGGCACGGCGCTCAATTCGCCGGCCATCCTGGCCGATGCGGCCTGTTCGCGGGCCTGCATGTACCTCTCGCTGGTGCTGATGGCCTCCAGCCTCGGCTATGCCCTGACCGGTATCGGGAGTCTTGATGCGATCGGTGCCCTGCTGATCTCCTGGCTCTCCTTCAAGGAAGGACGGGAGGCCTTTGGCAAGGCCAAAGGCCTCGCCTGTTCGTGCTGCTGCAAGCACTGATCCGGTTGGCCTAGGTCGTCTCCAGGGCTGCCTCGTCTTTCGTCGTGCCGAACAGGAGCGACAGGGGCACCGAGGCGGCTAATGTGGTGGCGATTACGGCCAGCGACCAGGCGATCGGGATCTGCAGGCCCAGCATCATCAGGATCATTTTGACCCCGACAAAGGCCAGAACGAGTGCGATGCCATATTTGAGCCAGGCGAACATTCCCATCAGGTTCGCTAACAGGAAGAACAACGAACGCAGCCCCATGATGGCGAACAGGTTCGAGGTCAGCACGATGAACGGATCAAGGGTGATGGCGAAGATGGCCGGGATTGAATCCATGGCAAACACCAGGTCGCTGCTCTCGATCACCAGCAGGGTCATGAAGAGCGGGCTGGCGATCCAGAGCCCCAGGCGCCGTGCAAAAAACCAGTCCCCGTGGATCCGTCTGGTCATCGGCAGGAGGCGGCGTGCCAGACGCACCAGCGGATTCTTGTCCGGCTCCAGCTCCGCGTCGGCCCCAAAGGCCATCTTTCCGGCGGTATAGAGCAGGATGGCGCCAAAGAGGTAGAACAGCCAGGTCATGTTCCTAACCAGCGTCGTGCCGACCAGGATAACAACCAGCCGCAGCACCACCGCCCCCAGAATACCCCATTTGAGCACCCGGGCCTGTAGCCGTTCCTTCACCCCAAACAGCGCAAAGACCATGATAAAGACGAACAGGTTGTCCACGGAGAGCGATTGTTCGATCAGGTAGCCGGTCAGGAATTCCAGCGCCGGCCGGGGACCCCGCACCCACCAGATGCTGGCACCGAACAGAAGGGCCAGCACGAGCCAGGCGAGGCTCCAGCCGGCCGCCTCCCGCATGCGGACAACACGGCCGGTGCGGTTGACGCCCAGGTCGATGGCCAGCATCACCAGCATGATCAGACAAAAGGTCAGCCAGAGGCCATAGGTGGCGGTCATAGGCGGCTCACAAAGGTGTTCCTGTACTGAACCATCTCAGCGCATGGCCAACAGCCGGGCGATCCGTTCTTCCATCGGCGGGTGGGTGGAGAACAGGGTCATCAGCCCCCCGCCGGTCAGCGGGTTGACGATGAACATATGGGCCGTGGCCGGGGTGGCGTCCTGTAACGGGATCTGTTGCGAGGCGGTATGCAGCTTGGTCAGGGCGTTGGCCAGAGATTGCGGCCTGCCGCAGATCTGGGCGCCCGTGGCGTCGGCCAGGAACTCCCGCGAACGGGAGACCGCCATCTGGATCAGCAGGGCGGCGATCGGGGCCAGAATCGCTATGAGCAGCGAACCGGCCAGACCGCCGATACCGCCCCCCTCGTCGTCATCCCGGCCGGCGCCGAACATGGCGCCCCATTGCAGCATATGCCCCAGCATGGAGATGGCCCCGGCAATAGTGGCGGCGATGG
>JAJXUW010000079.1 GCA_021782545.1 Deltaproteobacteria bacterium
CATACTGGACCCGGCCCTGCCGGATGACCAGTTCGCACAGCAGCTGGCAGCACTGCTCGATCGGCCGGAGCAGCCGCCCACCCAGCCGGCCGGTTGCGGCACGGGACAGCCCCCGGTTTTCGGCACAGCGCTACCGACACCCGCCACGCCGGGGCCCTATGACGAACCACCCCCGGCGACAATGGTGGATCAGGTGCATCTCAGCCCCTCTGTCCCCCCCCCCGCGATGCCGGCACCACCCGACGCCGAACGGGATGGAGAGCCGCTCACCTACGGGCCGCACCGTCGACAGGGCAGCACCGTTATCTCATCCTTCAGCCGCCAGCTGGACAGTAGCGCCGAAGAGCTGCACCTGCGACCGGCATCGCTGAGCGACCCGAGCGAAGAGCCGCCGATCAGCGAACTGCACCAGGCACTACCTGCCCAGCAGGATACACCTGACGGTACGCCGCCGCACCCTTGGCGGACCGGCCTCTGGGCCCTGTCCGGCATGGTGGTGCTGGTGGTGATCATCACCCTGCTTCAACAACGGACACCAACGCCACACGGGATTACGGTACAAACGGCGCCCAAGCCGACGGTACCGCCGGTAGTCGCCCCAACACGCATCCCAGCCGCTACCGGGCAGCAACCGCCGCCCAGGGGCCGCCTCACAACGCTGCCCTCCTTCATACCACAGGCCGGTATCAACCCAGGCTACGCCAAGGACAATCCCGGCTGGGAGAGCTATTCCGGGCAGGCCAACGAATATCGCGTGTTCCGCGGCAAAGGCCATGCCATCAAGGCACTACAGGTGATTGATCGTAGCGGAGCCGGCATCCAGGACGCCTTCTACGCCAGTGTCCTTAAGGAGCTGAGCGGTACCAGCGCCATACAGACCACCTCCTCAACGATTAAGGAAGGCTACGAGATCCGTCGCGGCACAATCGCCGGCCTCCGCCTCGTACAGTACCGTGATGCCCGTGGAGGACGGTTACGGGGATTTGTGGTGACCTGGCCCTGAACCGGTGGCACGTCCATAACGCCGAACAGCCGAACGGGCGCCCCACAAAAGGGCGCCCGTTCGGCTGTTCGGCATGCAGCACTGACGTCTACTTCGTCGAAAGTTTCAGATAGCACTCGGACCGGTTGAGCATGGCCTCAGGCAGATGTGAAGAATGGGGATACTCGGAAATAAACCGGTCGTAGAGAGTCACTGCGGCCCCGCAGTCGCCCCGTTTGAATGCGTCTTGGGCACGGGCAAAGCCGTCGTCTTCAGCACGCTTATGCCTGATGGCAGCTGGGGCAGCAACAGGCGTGACAACAGCCGCCGGCGGGTGAACCGCTACCTGGTTGACGGCCGGCACCGGTTTGGTCGCCCGCTGCACACCGACCGGTACCCGCAACAGATGGCCCGGATAGATCCAGTGTGGATTCTTGATCTGGTTAAACAACAGTATCTGCGGGTAGTACGTCCCCCGCCCGGAGAACCGCTTGGAGATACGCGAGAGGGTATCACCCTTCTTAATCAGTACCTCACGGACCACCACCCCATCCGATACCACTGGTTGCTCACCCTGGGCAAGCGGACGCGGTTGGTAGAGATACTCAGCCCCCCAGACGGGAGCGGCCAGCAGCACGGCCACCTGCGCGACAAGCAGAAGACGCATATCAGTACCTGTTCCCCAGTTGGTCAAAATATGAAAGCTGGCTCTTAAGCTGGATGCCGGTACCGACACCGGTGCCCGGCTTCACCCGGAAGGATGCCTTCACCACCCGCTTTTCGCCCGCTCCCAGTTCATGCAGATGCCAAAGGACGCCATTACCCCGGCCCAAGGCTTGAGCAGCCGGCTCGGAGGCCACCAGTTCCAGCTGTTCGGGCCAGGATGCCTGGAGCTCAGCCCCCTTGGCGAGGTTTGATCCTTTATTGTTGACGATCAGCTCAACCGTCACCAAGTCACCGGGCACCAGCAGACCGCTATGGCCTTTAAGCGCCAGCTGCAGCACAGGCCGGGAGAAGGCCAAACGGGCATTGGCGACGGCTGCCGCGCCCTGGTCGGATTCGGGTGCAACACGCAGATCGACTCCCACCTCGGAGCCATCCTGGGCCGTACCGTTGGTGGCCACTTCCAGCAGCAGCGCCGCCTCTTCCTTGGGCCCCAGGGGGCCGATCGTCGTCACTGCAGGTTCATCGGGCTGCCGCAGGCCATCACGGTTCAGATCCTGGTACACGGTCACCTTCTGTGCGGACGGTGCGCTTGCCACCACGCTGAACCGTTCCCGCTGGTTACCGTTATTGACCACCGTGACCGGCAGGGTAACGGTCTGGCCCGGTATCACCACCAGACGGTTGCTGGCCATCCGCACCGAAACGGCACTCACCGGCTTGACGGACACCGCAGCGGCATGGAAGGTGCTGACAGCCTTGAGCGGTGCATTGATCAGGTCAGCACGGACCACCAACTCCTCATGGGCCGCCGCCTCAGCTTTAACGGTGAAGCTCACCACAAAATCACGGCTCTCACCCGATTTCAACGCCAGGCCGTCCTGCACCAAGGCCGCCTGCATCTCCTGACGGAAGCCGGCATACTCGGCCGGCTCATACTGGGGCGGGAAGCCTAGCCGCAAGGTAACCTCACGGGCCGCCATGGAGCCGACGTTCAGCAGGGTTACGCGATAGGTGACGCGTTCACCCGGCAGGGCCTGCACCTTATCAGCCTTGATCACGGCCCGCAACAGCGGTGCCGAGGCGGTCAGGGTAAGCTCACGGCTTTGTGATGCCTCGGTATTGAAACGTGAGGCGGCCCTGACCGGATAGGTAATCCGCAGGCCATCAATGGTATCGGCGGGGATATCGAGCTGCAACAGGCCGCTGAATCGCTCACCAGGGGCCAGCACGGGGGTCTGGTTCAAGGTCTGATCGGGTGCCGTTGCAGCGGCAAACCGCGCGCCATACTCGGCCGGGAAGCCCGAGGCCAGATAAAAACTGTCTGCGCCGTTGCCACGGTTTTGCAGCTCAAAGGGGATGACAACATGTTGGGCAACCGGGGTCGCCTGGGCGGGGGGCTGTACGGTGAATGCAAAGGCAGCGTACTGCGCCACCTCCAGCGACAGGACCTGGGCATTATCGGCCGTTGCCCCACCTCCGCCGGCACTGGCCGCGGCGGGCAGCGCCACTCCCAGCTCTTTCAGACGAGCTGCAGCGGCTGTGGCGGCCGGCGTACCGGGGAACTGGTTTACAATGCGCTGATAGCCGGCGATCGCCTTCTCACGCAAGGCGCGCTGTTCGGCTGCCTGTTGTGTCCGTTGCTGTTCCGCCGACTTCTGCGCGGCTGCGCGCTTAGCCTGTTCAGCCTTTTCGCTGGCGACACGCTCGGCTTGAGCCTTGCGTGCCGCTTCCGCCTTCACAGCCGCCAACCGCTGCTGTTCGGCAGCCTCCTTGGCCATGCGCTCCTGCTCACGCTTCTGGCTGGCAAGACGCTCTGCCTCTGCCTTTGTGCGCTGTGCCTGGGCGGCCGCCTCTGCGGCACGCTGTTTCTCTGCCGCGGCCTTAAGCTTTGCCGCCTGCTCGGCCTCAGCCTTGGCTTTCAACACCTGGGCCTTTTGGGCCGTCTCGGCAGCCTCACGCGCGGCCTGTGCCTGGGCAAGTCGGTCCGTTTCCGCCTTTTGGCGGGCTGCTGCCTCGGCCTTGGCGGCCTGACCGCTCTTCTCGTACTGGTCAGCCAGGGTCAGCAGTTCTTCTTCAACTGTGTTTTTAAGGGGATTGTCAGGATACTCACGATTGAACTGGGCCATGTACCGCGCCGCATCCTGCTTATTGCCGGCCTTGTAGTTAGCACGGGCCAGCCAGAAGAGCACCATGTCACGTAGCGGCGTATCAGGGTGTTTCTGCAGCACCTCGCCAAGTCGGCTGACCGCGGCAGGATAGTCCTTCTGCTGGTAGGCGTTGAAGCCGGACAGGAATATCTGGGAATCTTCCGTCTCTTGGGCGATGGCTGAAGGTGCGGCGAGCAGGGTGATACAGGCCAGTCCGACGGCGAATGTCGCCAGTCGGCGACAGATCTTAAGCATCTTCACAGGAGCACCCTTTCCCCGGTTGACGGGGCGACGTTGATAACTGCCAAGAAACACTCACATAAAATGGGTATTCCATAGCACCTTCGTCGCACCTTGTCAACCGTGGAAAGGGTGCCCGAAAGGCGTTTCAGCGGATATGATCCTCTGGATAGGCGCCAATCTTATGGATCGCCAGGTCGGGCCCGTTAAACTCATCCTCTTCATTCAACCGGATGCCAACGGTCTTGGCCAGGGCTCCATACACCACGGCGCTGCAGGCAATGGCGAAAACTACAGCCGTCAAGGAACCAGCCAACTGCGAGACAAAGCTGACCCCGCCCATACCGCCCAGCGACTTCTGCCCAAAAATGCCGGCCGCAATGCCGCCCCAGGTACCGATCACGCCATGCAGCGGCCAGACCCCCAGCACGTCATCGATCTTAAGCTTCTCCTGTTCGATATGGAACCCGTAGACAAAGATGACCGCGGCAATGGCGCCGGTCAGCAGCGCCCCGAGAGGATGCATCAGGTCACTGCCGGCGCAGACGGCGATCAGACCGGCCAGTGCACCGTTATGCACGAAACCGGGGTCGTTCTTGCCGGCAACCAGGGCCGCCAGAACCCCGCCCACCATGGCCATCAGCGAGTTGATCGCCACCAGGCCGGAGATCTTTTCGAGGCTGCCGGCACTCATGACGTTGAAGCCGAACCAGCCAACGGCCAGAATCCAGGAGCCGAGCGCCAGAAACGGGATATTGCTGACCGGCAGCGGCGTGGAACGACCGTGGCTATAACGCCCTTTGCGTGCGCCCAGCAACAGCACCGCCGGCAGGGCGATCCAGCCGCCGATGGAGTGCACCACCACCGAGCCGGCGTAGTCGTGAAACTCCAGCCCGCCGATCGTCTTGAAAACCCCCTGCAGGAGCGAGGCGTTCTTACCCCAGATCAAGGACTCGAACAGGGGATAACAGAGACCGGCGAAGATCCCGCCGGCGACCACCTGCGGCCAGAACTTGGCCCGTTCGGCGATGCCGCCGGAGATGATGGCCGGAATGCAGGCGGCAAAGCAGAGCAGAAAGAAGTAGTGCACCAGGTTGTAGCCCATGGCATCCTGCATCAGCGCATCCGCAGGCTTGAGGAAGGAGATGCCGTAGGCCAGGGGAAAGCCGATCAGGAAATAAACCACCGTGGAGATCGACCAATCGGTCAGGATCTTGACGAAGGCGTTCACTTGGCTCTTTTTACGGACGGTACCCACCTCCAGAAAGGCGAACCCGGCATGCATGGCAAACACCATCACCGCACCAAGCATCAAAAAAAGGACATCTCCACTCTGCTTCATCGTGGTAAGGGGGGACAACGACTCCATTGTGGTCGCCTCCGTGAGAAAAAATAGGCTGGCCTGCCTGTTATGGCAGCAGCACCACCATGCAAGCAAAAAGGCGGCCAATCTACATCTGCGCCGTAACCGGTTAAAAAAAGAGGCAAAGGCCCAAAATTTAATCACCGCCTTCTGTTTATTTTTTCATCAACAGTGCCTATAAGTTGATCATTCTGGATACCTTCCTTTTCCCTGCCGCCTGGGATACTATGGCCGTCATGGAACTGCGCGAAACTATCCGCAACTTTCCCGCCACCCCGGGCGTGTACCAGATGTTCGACGCCGACGGCACCCTGCTGTACGTCGGCAAGGCCCGCAACCTGCGCCAACGGGTACGCAACTATTTTGGCCCCTCCAACGACAGCAGGCCCCAGATCCGCTTTCTGATGGCCCGGGTGGCCGAGGTCCGCTTTACCGTCACCGACACTGAAAAAGAGGCGCTGCTGCTAGAAAATACCCTGATCAAGCAGCACCAGCCCCGCTATAACCTGAGCCTCAAGGACGACAAGACCTTCTTCTCCCTGCGGATCGACCTCCACGAGCGCTTCCCGCGTTTTACGGTTGTTCGCAAGATCCCCCGCGACGGCGCCCGCTACTTCGGCCCCTACGTGTCGGCGACCGCGGCCCGTGAGGTGCTGCGCCAGCTGCAGCGGATGTTTCCGCTGCGCCATTATCCCCTCAAAAACTGCATGAATCGCTCCCGCCCCTGCCTGTACCACCAGATCGGCCAATGCAGCGCACCGTGCCACCATCGGATCACCCCCGAGGAGTACGCCGTACTGGTGGAGGGCGCCATCCTGTTTCTGGAGGGGAAAAGCAGGGATTTGGTGACCGGTTTCCGGCTGCGGATGAAACAGGCCGCCGAGGCGATGCGGTACGAGGAGGCGGCCCGGTGGCGTAACCTGCTGCAGGCGCTTGATACCACCCTGGAGCGCCAGAAGGTGGTGAGCCGCGGCGGTGACAGCGACGTCCTCGGGCTGGCCCGCGACGATGAACGGCTGGCCGTGGCACTTTTGTTCGTGCGGGGCGGCACGCTGTCCGGCAGCAGCGTGCTGCACGGTCTCGGGGCGCTGGAAGACGCCGACGCCTTGTCCGGTTTCATCCAGCAGCACTATGCGCAAGGGGCCGGCATCCCTGATGAACTGCTGCTGCCCGCCGACCTGACGGACCGCACCACCCTCGAGGAATGGCTGGGCGACCTGAAAGGCCGGAAGGTGCAGCTGCACCGGCCACAGCGGGGAGAAAAGGCGGCGTTGGTCGAACTGGCGGTACGCAACGCCCAGGCGGCGCTCCAGGAAAAGGGCGCCCGTGAACGGTCGACGGCCACCACTTTAAAGGAACTGCAACAACGGCTCCTGCTGCCGGCGCTGCCGCGCCGAATCGAATGCTACGACATCTCAACCCTGCAGGGGCGGCACTCCGTCGGCAGCGGGGTGGCCTTTCTGGACGGCGAGCCGGACAAAGGCCGGTATCGGCGGTACCGGATCAGGGACATTGCAGGGCAGGACGACTTCGCCATGCTGCAGCAGGTATTCAGCCGCCGCTTCAGCCCGCAGCGGATGGAGGAATGGGGACTGCCGGACCTGGTGGTGGTGGATGGCGGTATCGGCCAGTTGAACAGCACGTTGGCCGTGTTGGAGGAGTTGGGCATGACCGGCAGGTGTGCCGTGGTTTCCCTGGCCAAGAGCCGGGTACAGGGGGATGGCAAGGATAGCCGGGTAGTACGGAGCGAGGAGCGGGTCTTTCTGCCGGGACGGCGCAATCCGGTGAAGCTGCGGCAGGACTCGGCGCCGCTTAAGCTCCTGGCCGCCATCCGCGACGAGGCGCACCGTTTTGCCATCGGCTATCACCGGACCCTGCGTGATAGGGAGGCGCTCCACTCGACGCTGCGGGATATCCCCGGTGTCGGCCCCCGCCGGGAGCGGCTCCTGCTCGCCCGCTTCGGTTCGCTTACAGGAATAGGTCAGGCCACAGCTGATGAATTGGCGCAGCTGCCGGGCATCAGCCTGGAGCTGGCCCGCGACCTCAAACGGCGCCTTGCCGCAGATAGCGCAACACCGTCATAAAATCCTCGGGCGGTTCGCTGGAGAACTCCAGATATTGCTGCGTTTCCGGGTGGACAAACCCGAGCACCCGGGCATGCAACGCCTGTCGTCCCAAGCCGCCTATCATCTTCTTGAGCACCGGATCCTTCAGGTTATTGAAACGACCGCCGTCGGGATACAGCGGATCGCCCAGCAGCGGCATGCCGACCTCGGTCAGATGGACCCGGATCTGATGGGTGCGGCCGGTCTCCAGCCGCAACTGTACCAGGCTGGCCGCCCCGAACCGTTCCAGCACCCGCCAGTTGGTGACGGCCTGCTTCCCCTGGCGGGCCTTTCCCGACAGACGCAGGCGCTCGGTAGGATGGCGGCCGATAATGCCGCTGATCTTGCCGCTGTCTGCGGCCGGCGCACCGTAGATCAACGCCCAATAGAGCCTTTTTATGCTATGGACGCTGAACTGTTCCGCCAGGCCGCGATGCGCCACGTCGTTTTTTGCCGCCACCAGCAGGCCGGAGGTGCCTTTATCCAGACGGTGCACGATACCGGGCCGCAATTCGCCGCCGATCCCGGAGAGATCGTTGCAATGGGCCAGCAGGGCATTCACCAGGGTGCCGGAACCGACCCCTGCCCCCGGATGGACCGTCATGCCCGCCGGCTTATTGATCACGATCAGGTCATGGTCCTCGTAGACCACCTGTAGCGGAATCGCCTCGGCCTGGGGTGTTGTCGGCACCGGCGGCGGCACCGTCACCGTTACCGCCTCCCCGGCGGCCACCTTGTACGACGACCGCTGCTGCCGGCCATTCACCAGCACCCGTCCTTCGTCGATCAGACGCTGCAAGGCGGAACGGCTGAATTCGGGCAGTCTGCCCACCAGGAAGGTGTCGAGACGCTGGCCAGCGGCGTCATCCGGTACTGGTATGTCGTGCTGCAGGTCCCTCATGCGGTCTCCAAACAGCAGAGGCGCACCCGCCTGGGCACGCCCCTGTCAATCCGATCCCTGTCAACAACCGGTTACCAGATCGGCGACTCGATCTTACCGGCCCGCTTGATCAGGATATCCACCAACGTCAGGTCGAACAGCTGTTCCGGCCCCAGTTCGGGGGCCACCCGGGAATAGAAATGCTGCCGCCCCTCCTCGATCTCCTCGCTCAGGATATCGAAGATATTATCGTTTTTAATCCCCTTTTCCACCTTCTCCTGGTTGTAGATCGCCACGTCGGAGATGATAGCCCGTGCCAGACGTGCTGCCTGCTCCTTGCTGGTGATGATGTTCATGGGGCACCCCTTCGGCGGTTTAAATGCCAAGCCAGCGAAATTGGGGGCACTTTACCGTACTCTTGACACAAAGTAAACCACTTCCCGCTCAACAGGGGAGTCGCTCCTGACCGGATGGGCGAAGCGGACGGGCACCATCGGCGTTGGCTGGCGCATCAACCTCAGCAACGGGTCGTTTCGAGGTGAACAGCAGCGGCCCTGTATCGGAGGACGATGAGCAGCCAGCCAACAGCACAACGACAGCCCAGACCGGCAAATGGCGCGACAACCATGAGAAGCAACTCATCATATTGACAACCTGCCCATATAGTTGCTACATGAGTCTGTACCCAGCCCAGAATAGAACAGGGTTAGACATTATCACGTTTGCTGCCGCTGTCAACCGCTCCACCCACAACGTCAGCACGTTCCCAGGAGGCAGCCCCGTGAGCGACATCAAGGCCCAGATCAAGGAATTCCGGATCGGCGAAAAGATCCGCAACCAGCGCCAGCAACGACGCCTCACCCTGCAGGAGCTCTCGGAACTGACCGGCCTCTCCAAGCCGCTTTTGTCCCAGATAGAGAACGAGCAGGTCATTCCGCCGCTGGCCACCCTGCTCAAGATAGGGCGAGGCCTGAAAGTGGACATCCACTTCTTCTTCGAGGACGAAGGCAACCGCCAGCGGCTGGTGGTGACCCACGGCGACCATCTGCGCCCCGACCTGCAGCGCCAGGCGGTCAACGCCGAGCATCGGCCCTACACCTACCACTCACTGGCGCCGGGGATGCGCCACAAGCATATGGAACCGTTCCTGGTGGAGGTGGAAGACTCCCATTGGGATGACAAGCTGTACTTGCGGCACGAGGGGGAGGAGGAGTTCCTCTACGTGCTGGAGGGGGAGATCGATCTGCACTACGACAGCGACATCTACCGGATCAAGAGCGGCGACAGCGTCTACTACGACTCAAGCCAGCCCCACGGCCTGGTCTCGGTGGGGGA
>JAJXUW010000080.1 GCA_021782545.1 Deltaproteobacteria bacterium
AAGAACGGCTAGGCGTCCCGGCCTATGGCTTCAGCTCACTGACCGGCATGGCCGAGACCGACCGCTTGATGGCGGTGCTGGCTGCCATCAGTAACCGGCCGATCCCGGAAAAGCACCGCCGCTGGCGCTCGCGCCTGGCCGACGCCCTGGTGGACAGCCACTACCAGTTCGGTCGCAAGAAAGTAGCATTGGCCCTGGAGGCAGACCACCTGAAGGGGATGACCCGCTTCCTGGCCGGGATGGGGTGCGAGATCCAGGCGGCCCTGGCCGCCACCCGCACCCGCGGTCTGGATGGCCTGCCCTGCGCAAACGTCTTTGTGGGCGACCTGGAGGACCTGGAGAGCGCGGCGGTTGGCGCCGACCTGCTGGTGGCCAACAGCAACGGCCGCCAGGCGGAGGCCAAGCTGAAAATAGGTGCCCATCTGCGCACCGGCCTGCCGGTGTTTGACCGGCTGGGTGCCCACCAGAAGCTGTGGGTCGGCTACCGCGGCACCCTGAACCTGGTGTTCGAGGTGGCGAATCTCTTTCAAGCAAATGCTAAGGACGCGCAGAAGCTGGCGCATAACTAGGAGATTGACCATGAAAGTTGCCTTTACCACATCCGACGGCACCATGATCGACCAGCATTTCGGGCAATGTGAACGGTTCCAGATCTGGGAGATCGGACCGGACCGGGCCGGCTTCCTGGAGGAGGTCAGTACCGAGGTCCACACTGACGACGAGGAGGACCGGATCGCGGCCCGCGCCAAGATGCTGGCCGACTGCGCCATCGTCTACACCATGCAGATCGGCGGCCCGGCAGCGGCCAAACTGGTGGCCCAAAGGATTCACCCGATGAAGACCACGACGGAGGTGAGCCTGCCGGAGACCGTGGCCAGGCTGCAGGCGGTGCTGCGGAACAATCCGCCCCCCTGGCTGCGCAAGGCGATGAACAGGGGGCAGGCGACCTCTTTTGACGAGGAGTAGCACTCAATTTGACCACACACCATACAGGGATGTGGATTTTTCGATAAGCTCTAGGCGCTTGAGGAATGACGCGGAGGCGTACTGCTAACGTACGCCGTACAAGGCATTCCGACAAGC
This sequence comes from Deltaproteobacteria bacterium, assembly GCA_021782545.1. GTDB lineage: Bacteria > Desulfobacterota > Desulfuromonadia > Geobacterales > Pseudopelobacteraceae > Trichlorobacter. The sequence continues at coordinate 1,084 of JAJXUW010000080.1, forward strand.
AACGACGAGATTGCGGAAAAGCCGCACCCCAAAACAGGAGGATACAAACATGGCTTACATTACCGGACTAACCAAAGATAAACACGAATGGACCCCGCAGTTTGTCGTCGCCATCGACGAAGAGAACTGCATCGGCTGCGGCCGCTGTTTCAAGGTATGCAGCCGCGACGTGCTGGCCTTTGAAGAGGTCGATGAGGACGATTCGGCCAAGATGTTCATGCGGGTGGCCAATCCGGGCAACTGCATCGGCTGCGAGGCCTGCGGACGGACCTGTTCGAAGAAGTGCTTCTCCTTCGCCCCCGTCAGTGCGTAACAACAGGAAAGGACCTGGATCATGCTGATCGCCATTACCACCTCCGACGGCATCCATGTCGATACCCATTTCGGCAAGGCCGAACGGTTTCTGGTCTATGAAACGGATGCCGGTGCCCCCCGCCTGCTGGGTGAGGTGCCGATAGCGGCGTACTGCGGCGGTTCGCCCCCCGGCCACCGCCTGATGCCGGACAAGCTGGCCGCCATCAGCCAGGCACTGGGGGACTGCCGGGTGGTGGTGACCGCTATGATCGGCGAGGCACCGCGAGATGAGCTGGAACGTCTGGGGATCGATGTGGTGACGATTACCGCACCGGTTAGTGAGGCGCTGCGCGAGGTTGGCAAACTGTATTGAATTGATAAAGGTCGCCTCAATGCCGAGCACCGCCTTCAACCTGTGTAACCTGCCCCCCTGGGTGATCGCCTCGCGGCAGTTCAACGAGCATCCGCAACAGATCCGTATCCAAGGGGTACAGGAGGGGAACCGTTTCCTGTTCGCCAAACTGGACGGCATAGCCGATCGCGACCAGCGCGGGCAGGTGTTCAGCGACTACCTGTCGGTCAAATTCAGCCTGCATCACGACCAGGGCCAGACGATCAGCGCCAGAAAGAGCCTGCGCAACAGCTACCTGCGGTACTTAAAAGGTTGGATGATGGACAGCAACTCGGTGGAAGGGGCGGTACTCAAAGGGTGGGTGGAGAGCCGGATCGGTATCCCGCCAACTTTTCACAACGGCCGGATCAGTGGCCACGACTCGGAGGCCCACTACCGGTATGTCGTCGACCGCACCAACGGCAGTCGGCGGACCAATGCGATCAACAGCCAGCTTGACCTGTTGTACGAATACAGCCAGTACGAACTGCGGCGTCACTATGGCGAAGGACAGCAGTTCATGATGCTCTACCGGGGCACCTACGACGTCGCCGAACACGACCTGCTTGAGCAGGTCGGCAAACGTGAGCAGGTCGTACGCCTGAACAATCTGGTATCCTTCACCGATCAGGAGGAGCGGGCCTGGGAGTTCGGCTCCACGGTCTGGGCCTGCCGGGTGCCGCTGACCAAGATCTTTTTTTTCGACGAACTCTTGCCCTGCAGCATCCTGAAGGGTGAAGGAGAGTACCTGGTGATTGGCGGGGAGTATCTGGTCAGCCGGGTCCTCTGTACCCTCTGATGGGGTCCACCACTTGCAACCTGACCGGGCTTCACGTATAAAATCGGTCATACCATCGACCAGTCCAGGGCACACCAACGCACAGCAGAGACAGAGAGGGTTTGTATGCTGATAGTCGCCTGCATCAAACAGGTTCCGGATACCACCCAGGTCAAGATCGACCCGGTCACCAATACCCTGGTGCGGGAGGGGATCCCGTTCATCATGAACCCCTACGACAGCCATGCCCTGGAGGCGGCCCTGCAGTTAAAAGACCGCTTTGGCTGCCGGGTGGCGGCGCTCTCCATGGGGCCGCCCAACGCCGAGGCCACCCTGCGCAAGGCGCTGGCCCTGGGGGCCGACCGCGCCATCCTGCTGTCCGATCGCTGCTTTGGCGGCGCCGACACCCTGGCCACCAGCAATGTCCTGGCCGCTGCAATCCGCAAAATATCCCAGGAACAGGAACCGGTAGGGCTGGTGCTGTGCGGCAAGCAGACCATTGACGGCGACACCGCCCAGGTCGGCCCCGGCATCGCGGTGCGTCTGGGCTACCAGCAGCTGACCCTGGTGGACCAAATTGAAGAGCTGGATATGCCCGCCAAGCGGCTGGTGGTACGACGCAAGCTAGAGGGACGCCACGAGCGCGTGCAGGCCCCGCTGCCGGCCCTGGTAACCGTGGTACGGGAACTGAACCGTCCCCGCTACCCCACGGTGCCGATGCGGCTGGCTGCGGTCGATGCCCCGGTAGAGATCTGGGACAACCAGCTCCTGCAGCTCGACACCCAGGCGGTGGGGCTCAAAGGCTCCCCCACCTGGGTGGCCAGGATATTCTCCCCGCAGCGGGCCAAAGGCGAGATCATCGGCAACGGCTGCACCGACCCGGAAGGGGCGGTTGATCTGCTGCTGGACAAACTACGTGCCAAGGATCTGTTACCGCTATGAGTACACCAACCCCCAAACCGAAGCGCCCCCGGGGGCGCGCCCGCCTGCTGGAAGGCCGGTGCATCGCCTGTGGTGCCCGCTGCGAAAGCGCCTGTCCCGTTAACTGCATCACCATGAACGATGCCGGTGAGCCGATCATCCAGACGGAAAAATGCATCGGTTGCGTGAAATGCGTCAAGGTCTGTCCGGCCCAGGCGATTGAGATGTCCTTCACGCCGGAGGAGCTGGCGCTCCTGGCCGAACTGGACACGACCGGCGCCCCCCCTGCGGAGGAACCGGACGAAGAAGCGGCCGCACTGGCCAGGATGCAGGCCGCCTACCGGGGGGTCTGGGTCTTTATCGAGCAGACCGAAGGGGAGCCGGCAAAGGTGTCGTGGGAACTCCTGGGCAAGGGGAGGGAACTGGCCGACAAACTGGGGGTCGAGCTCTGCGCCCTGGTGATCGGCCACCAGGTGGAACCGCTCTGTCGTCAGGCGTTTCGCTACGGCGCCACCACGGCCTACCTGCTGGACGGGCCACTCTATCGCGACTACCGCACCCAACCGTATCTAGAGGCCTGCTGCCACCTGATTACGCAGTATAAGCCGGAGGTGATCCTGATGGGCGCCACTGGCATGGGGCGTGACCTGGCCGGTGCCGTGGCCACCCGGGTCGGTACCGGCCTCACCGCCGACTGCACCGGGCTGGATATCGACGACAAACGCAATCTGATGCAGACCCGACCGGCCTTTGGCGGCAACATCATGGCCACCATCATGTGCGACCGGTTCCGGCCCCAGATGGCCACGGTGCGGCCCCACGTGATGCGGATGCCCGAACCGCTGTCAAACGCCTCCGGCGAGATCATCCGATCCGATTTCTGCGTCGCCGAAGAGGGGATCCCGGTCAAGGTCTTGGAGATACTCAAGGACGGCGGCGGCACCCATCAGATCGACATCGGCGGGGCCGAATTCATCATCTCCGGTGGCCGGGGCATGATGGGGCCCGAAAACTTCAGCATCCTCAAAGAGCTGGCCGATGAGCTGGGCGGCGTCGTGGGGGCTTCCCGCTCCGCGGTGGATGCCGGCTGGATGTCCCATGAACGCCAGGTGGGCCAGACCGGTAAGACCGTGCGACCCAAGATCTACATCGCCTGCGGTATCTCCGGCGCCATCCAGCATCTGGTGGGGATGCAGGACTCCGATCTGATCATCGCCATCAACCGCGACAAGGACGCCCCGATCTTCGAGGTGGCCCACTACGGCATCGTGGGCGACCTGTTCCGGGTGGTGCCGCTGCTCACCCAGAAAATCCGTGAACTGAAGGCACGAGGCAGAAAACCATGACCCCGACCCCAACCCTCTTCGCCCCGATCCTCGTTGCCGCCGTTGCCCTGTTCGGCTGGAACTGCTGGAGACGCCTCTCCCTGACCGCCCTGGGGCAGCCGGACAACCGTCTGGACAACCTGAGGCTGCGGGCCGGCGACACCCTGCGCTACGCCTTTGCCCAGTTGCGGGTGGTACGTAAGCCGTACGGCCTGGTGCACCTGACCATCTTCTGGTGCTTTCTAGTCCTGATGATCGCCAACAGCGAGTTCCTGCTCAACGGCCTGTTCCCGGCCGTGAGCTTCAGCCGGCTGCCGGACGGTCTGTTTATACCGCTCATGCAGATGATCGACGTGGTCTCGCTGATCACCCTGGCAGCCGTCACCATCGCCATGGTCCGGCGGGCGGTGGCGCCGCCCTATCCCGAGGCCCGCACCTTCGAGGCGTTCTTTATCCTCTTCCTGATCGCTACCCTGATGCTGGCCAGCTTCGGCATCAACGCCGCCAAGCTTTCCCACCTGCACGGTTCGGTGGCGGCCCTGGCCGGCACCATCATGCCGATCTCAAGCCTTGTGGTAGCGCTGATCCCGCCGGGGCAGGCCCGCCTGGTGTACGACCTCTCCTGGTGGACCCATGCCGGAGCCCTGCTGTTGTTTCTCAACCTGCTCCCCTTGAGCAAGCACTTCCATATCGTTACCGCCATCCCCACCATCTTCCTGCGCCGCCATGAGCAACCGGTACTGCCGCAGCGGGAGGAGTTTGTCACCGGCAACCGGTTCGGCACCGCGGACGTTACCGGCTACAGTTGGAAAGAGCTGTTGGACGCCTTCGCCTGCACCGAGTGCGGACGCTGCCAGCTGGCCTGCCCGGCCAACGCCACCGGCAAACCGCTCAACCCGCGCAGGGTGATCCATGACCTGAAGCTGAATCTGCTGAACAACGGCCCGGCCCTGAAACGGAGGCAGGCGGCGCCGCTACCGTTAATCGGCAACCGGGGCGACGGCAGCATCGATACCGAAACCATCTGGTCCTGCACCACCTGCGGGGCCTGCCTGGAGGTCTGCCCGGTCTTTATCGAGCAGATGCCCAAGCTGATCCCGCTGCGACGGCACCTGGTGGAGATGGAGGCCCGTTTCCCGGAGGAGCTCTTGAACCTGTTCGAGAACATGGAGGGGAGGAGCAACCCGTGGGGCATCGCCCCGACGGAGCGGGGCAAGTGGGCAACCCTGGTGGGGGAACGGACCTTCGAGCCGGGAACGACGGAGTACCTGTTCTTTGTCGGCTGCGCCGGTTCCTTTGACGCCCGCGCCAAGCAGGTCACCCTGGCGCTGGCGCTGCTTCTGGACAAGGCCGGCGTCTCGTGGGGCATCCTGGGCAAGGATGAGAAGTGCTGCGGCGACTCGTTGCGCCGACTGGGCAACGAGTACGTCTTTGATAAGCTGGCCCAAGAAAATATCGCCCTCTTCAAGGAACGGGGGATCAAAAAGGTGATCGTGCAGTGCCCCCACTGCCTGACCACCCTGAAAAACGACTACCGGCAGTACGGCATCGAGCTGGAGGTGATCCATCACAGCCAGTTGCTGCTGCACCTGGTACAGGATGGACGGCTGGCGCTGCCGCGCCAGGCAACGGAACTGGGCAGGCTGGTCTACCACGATTCCTGCTATCTGGGGCGTCACAACGGGATCTACGACGAGCCGCGCCAGGCACTGGCGCTGGCCACCGGCGCCGCGCCGCTGGAGATGCCCCGCAGCCGGGAGGAGGGGTTCTGCTGCGGCGCCGGCGGCGGGCGGATGTGGATGGAGGAGTTTACCGGCGAGCGGATCAACCTGAATCGCGCCAAAGAGGCCCTGGCGCAAGGGCCGGATACGGTCTGCACCGCCTGCCCCTACTGTCTGACCATGCTGGACGACGGGATGAAGGACTTACAGGCCTCCACGGTACAGGTAAAGGACATCGCCGAGGTGCTGGCGGAGGCGGCCCTGCGCTAGGCCTTATGTGGCGCCGCACGCATCGCCTCTCCCGTTGCGCTGGTCAATGCATTCCAGGATGGTGGCCAGCAGCTCGTTGAACATGATCGGTTTGATGATGATCCGGTCCGCTTCGGGACAGGCGTGGGCCTCGTCATCATAAGCGGTGGTGATGACGATCGGCGTGCCGTCGTCCAGTTCCCGGATCTTCTGCACCATCTGCATACCGTTCATGATCGGCATCTCCAGGTCGGTCACCACCACGTTGGGGTGCTCCCGCTCAAAGATCTCGAATCCTTCTTTGCCGTTGGCCGCCGTCAGGAGGGTTGCCACCTGACGCTTTAAAAACGCCCCCACCGCCATGCGGGCCACATCCTCATCCTCCACATACAGCAAGGTCATGGTCTTTAGTTGTTCGGTCGGTGTCATGGGGAACCTCCTTATTCAATCGGTATCACCACCCGCAGTTGCGCACCATCACCACAGTTATCGGCGGTAACCGTACCGCCGAACCGCTGTTCGATCAATTGACGTACCACAAACAGCCCCATCCCCACTCCCTGCGCACGAAACTTGGTGGTGACGTAGGGGTCAAACAGGGTGGAGCGCACCTGGTCCGAGATGCCGCCGCCGTTGTCCGACATCGTGATCTGCACCTGATCCGCTGTCGCCAGCGCAATCTGTAGCAGAATCATACGGCCGGCTGTCCGGTTTGCAAGCAGGGCATCACGGGCATTGCTGAGCAGGTTGAGCAGCACCTGGATCAGATCATGCGGCGAACCATGGATCGGCCGCTCACTCTGCAGTTCCTGCCTGATTGTAATCCCTTGTAGACGATACCCTTCGCTGATGGCGGCCACGGCTGTGGCCACTACTGCCGAAGGCAGAAAGGTGGCGGCGGAAGTGGCCGGCTGGCACAGCTGGCGGAACCCCTCCAACGAGTGTGAAAGCTGCTGAAGTGCCACCATCACCTCTTCAGCCTTCGCTACCGCCTGTGCCGGGGGCAACTCTCCGTTGGCAATCTGCCAGGCCTGTTCCTGGATGGTGGCACCGATGGCGTTCAGCGGCTGCCGCCAGTGATGGGAGATGTTGACCAGCAGCTCACCCAACGTCTGATAGCGGGCCTGCTGCAGCAGCAGCAGGTCTTTCTCCCGGCTCTTGGCCACCTCCTCTTCGACCTGCCGTTGCAGCGACTGGTTCAGTGCGGACAGCTGCTGCTCGATCCGCGCAAGTTCCCTCGAGGCGTAGTTCAAGGATTCACCAAGATCGTTTATCTCAGTTACCGACTGGTTCACCTGGATGGTCATACCGCGATGAGCGGGCAGTTCGCGGGCGAAACCGGACAGTCTCTTGATCGCCGAGATCGGCCGATGCAGCAGCAATGCAAATAGTCCGATGCCGCTCACCACCTCGACCAGGCACAGGATGATCCCCTGCCGCCAGATCTGCCGTTGGAACAGATCGATCTCCTCGAGCCCGTAGACCGCCTGCAGCCACCCCAAAAGGCCGCCAGCCGCAACCGGATGCCAGACCACCAGGGTATCGCCATCCCGCTGCAGCACTGTTGTAGCAGCGGGCGGCGTTTTTATGGCGGTCAGGCCGCTGATCGGTTCGAGCGGCGAACTATCGCCGGTTCGATGGAGGGCGGTAAGTACCCGGCCCTGGGTGTCCGTGGCCACCACCCGCCGCAGCCCCGGCAAGACCGCGGCATGACGCAGAAAATCCTCCATGACCGCATAGTCCTCCACCGCATAGGCGTAGGCGCACCCCTCGGCCAGATTTCCCACCAGCAGTTCGGCCTGCTGTGTCCGTGCCTGCAGGAGATGGCGGGACTGCGCCGTGGCGGTCCAGTAGGCCAGCCCCAGAGTACCGGTCATCATGGCCAGCGTGACCGCAACGAGCAGACGGGTATGCAGACTGTGCAGCAATAGCGGCATGGGATCAGAACCCCCTGATAAGCGCGTCGTAATCCATCTTCTCCAGCGGCCGGTAATCCCGTGCGTAGTCGGCCTTGACGGGGTGGTCCAAATGGACCGGCTGCAACAGCCTCCGGTACTTCTCACTGCCCCCCATCCTCAGCACGGCGGCCGTCACGGCATGCTGGAGCTGCGCCGGTACCCGGGGGTTGGCCGCTATCGGATGGGGCGCCATCTTGTACGTACGCACCAGCGGCCGGAGTTGCGCCTGCACCTCGGGAGGTTGCGTATCGAAATCGATATCCAGTACCGCACCGGCGTCGGCCTTGCCCAGCAGCACCGTTTTGTAGACGTTGCTGCTCGACCCGGCAAACAGGGGCTTCAACGTCAGACTGACCTCATGTTGAGACAGGACCTGTCTCACCACCAGGCTTCAGACATTTCGGCTGCCGACAAAGGCGATATCCTTGTGGTTCAGGTCAGCCACCGTCTTGATGGGCGAGTCCTTCCTGACAAACAGCACCCCGGCGATGGTCCGGCTCCCCCGCACCAGGGGCTGATACTGCCGGCTCTGCCGGGCAATCACCATCTGAGGCGGGGTGAGAAACACGAAATCGCCTGTACCACGCCTCAGATCATCTTCAAACGGGGCCATGCTCTCATACAGTTTGAGCTTGAAGTTAACCCCCACCTCTGCTCCCAGCTGATCGAGGAACGGCCGCCAGCTGGCATACATCGCAACCGGCGGTTGCTGCGGCAGCACCGCAAACAGGTAGGTTTTCTTCGCCGCCGCCGCCACCGGTAGCAGCACCAACGTCACCACAACCAGCCAGAGCTTCCCGTGTCGCATCGCCTATGCTCCTTCCCGATGGCCTGCACTCCCCCCCAACAACCGGCCGATCTCGGCCAGCAACGCCGTCATATCGATCGGCTTGGCCACATAGCCGTCAAA
>JAJXUW010000081.1 GCA_021782545.1 Deltaproteobacteria bacterium
ACGCCATCCGGATCACCGACCTCGACCCCCTGCCCTATAACCTGCTATTCGAGCGTTTCCTCAACCCGGAACGGATATCGATGCCCGATATCGACGTGGACTTCTGCCAGGACCAGCGGGAGAAGGTGATCGACTACGTGGTGGAGAAATACGGGCGGGAACGGGTCTGTCAGATCATCACCTTCGGCACCATGAAGGCCAAGGCGGTGATTCGCGATGTAGGGCGTGCCCTGGGCATGGGCTACGGCGATGTGGACCGGATCGCCAAACTGATCCCGGATGATCTCAAGATGACCGTGCCCAAGGCGATTGAGCTGGAGCCGCAGCTGCGGGAGTTGCGGGACAGCGACCCGCAGGTAAAGGATCTACTGGAGACCGCCATCTGCCTGGAAGGGCTGGCGCGCAATGCCGGCACCCACGCTGCCGGGGTGGTGGTGGCACCGCGCCAGCTGGAGGAATTCCTGCCGGTCTACAAGGACCAGAAGACCGGTTCGCTCAACACCCAGTACTCGATGAAGTACGTGGAGATGGTGGGATTGGTCAAATTCGACTTCCTGGGCCTCAAAAACCTGACCGTCATCCAGAACGCGGTACGGCTGGTACGGGAGGGGCAGAACCCCGACTTCGACATCACCCTGCTCAGGGACGACGACCAGGCCAGCTACGAACTGATCTCGGCCGGCAACACCACCGGCATCTTCCAGCTCGAATCCAGCGGCATGAAGGAGATGCTGGTCAAACTGAAACCCTCCTGCTTCGAGGATGTGATCGCGGCCTGCGCCCTCTACCGTCCAGGTCCCCTGGGCTGCGGCATGGTGGAGGACTTCATCGAACGCAAGCATGGCCGCCAGAAGGTGGTCTACGACCTGCCGCAACTGGAGCCGATCCTCAAAGACACCTACGGGGTCATCGTCTACCAGGAACAGGTGATGCAGATCTCCCGGGCCCTGGCCGGCTACTCACTGGGACGTGCCGACCTGTTACGCCGTGCCATGGGTAAAAAGGACGCGGCGGTCATGGCCAAGGAGAAGCAGCCGTTCCTGGAGGGGGCCAAGGCATTAGGCGTCGATCTCAAGAAGGCGGAAGGCATCTTCGACCAGATGGCCAAGTTTGCCGAATACGGCTTCAACAAGTCCCACTCGGCGGCCTATGCCCTGATCGCCTACCAGACCGCCTACCTCAAAGCCCACTACCCGGTGGAGTTCATGGCGGCCCTGCTCTCCTGCGACATGGACAGCACCGACAAGGTGCTCAAAAACATCAGCGACTGCCGCGAACAGGGGATCGAGGTGCTGCCGCCCGACATCAACGCCTCGGGGCAGTCGTTCACCGTGGTGGGCAATTCGATGCGCTTCGGCCTGGGTGCGGTGAAAGGGGTCGGTAGCGGCGCGGTGGAGGCGATCTTGGAAGCCCGCAAGGACGGGCCGTTCAGCGACCTGTACGACTTCTGCGAACGGATAGACCTGCGCCGAGCCAACCGCAAGGTGCTGGAAGCGCTGATCAAGTGCGGGGCCTTTGATTCACTGCACAGGTGGCGCGCCCCGGTGATGGCCGCCCAGGACGATGCCATGGCCGCCGGGCAACGGTTTCAGGAAGAACGGGACAGTGCCCAGGTCTCGCTGTTCGGCGACATGCCGGCCGCAACCGGCCGCAGCGCCACCCGCAAGCTGCCGGAGGTCGACGAATGGCTCGACAAAGAGAAGCTGGGCTTTGAGAAGGAGGCACTGGGCTTCCTGATCACCGGACACCCGCTGGACCGGTATGCCGCCGACATCAAGCGGCTGGCCAGCGCAGAAATTACGCGACTTGCCGACCTTGCCGACGGCAGCGAGGTCCGTATCTGCGGGGTGGTTACGATCTTCCGGGAGATTACCACCAAGAAGGGCGATCGGATGTGTTTCGCCACCATCGAGGACTTAACCGGCGCCATCGAGATCACCGTCTTTCCCGATGTCTATGCCGACTGCTTACAACTGCTCAAAAGCGACGACCCCCTGCTCATCACCGGCAAGCTGGAAAAGGGGGAGAAGGGCTGCAAGCTGCTGGTAATGAAGTCAAACGGCCGCAAAAACGGTACAGCCGCCCCCAACGGCGACGTACGCCTGCTGCTTGAGGTACAGGCCCAGACGACCACCCGGGTCTGCCTGGCACTGCGGCTGCCAGAGCTGTCAGCCGACCTGCTGACCCCGCTGCGCAGCGTGATCGAACGTCACGCCGGCCCGCTGCCTCTCTCCCTGCACTTTGAATCACCAAACCGCTTCAGTGCAGTGCAAAAACTACCCGACAACCTGAAGGTGGCGGCCAACGATGAATTTAGGCTGGAAGTGGAGCGCCTGGTCGGCTATAATGCCGCGATCTTTGAGTAGCGGAACGGCCTGCTTTTCCGCACTACCCCGTGTTTCGTACACTCTACCTTGTGTGAGGTTACCTGATGGCAGCCACCGTTTACCTTGAATTTGAAAAACCTATTGCGGAACTTGAAAAAAAGATCGAGGAACTGCGTGCCTTGAACGGTGGCAGCGAATTAAACTTAAGCGATGAGATCCAATCGCTTGAAAAACGTGTCGAACAGGAACGTGAGGAGATATTCAACAACCTCTCCCGCTGGCAGAAGGCCCAGGTGGCGCGCCATATCAATCGCCCCTTCACCCTGGACTACGTCAACCACCTGTTCACCGACTTCAATGAGCTGCATGGCGACCGCAACTTCGGCGACGACCACGCCATCGTGGGCGGTCTGGCCCGTTTCGACGGCCAGCCGGTGATGGTGGTGGGCCACCAGAAGGGGCGTGACACCAAGGAAAAGGTCTTCCGCAACTTCGGCATGCCCAACCCGGAAGGGTACCGCAAGGCGCTGCGCCTGTTCCGGATGGCCGAACAGTTCGATCTGCCGATCATCACCTTCGTGGACACCCCTGGGGCCTATCCCGGCATCGGCGCCGAGGAACGGGGCCAGGCCGAGGCCATCGCCCGCAATCTACGCGAAATGGCCGAACTGACCGTGCCGATCATCGTCTGCATCACCGGTGAAGGCGGTTCCGGCGGGGCACTGGCCATCGCCGTGGGCAACCGTGTGCTGATGCTGGAACACTCGGTCTACGCCGTCATCTCGCCGGAGGGCTGCGCCGCCATCCTCTGGTCCGACGGCACCAAAGGGGCGCAGGCCGCCGAGGCCTTGAAACCCACCGCGCAAGATATCATCGGCCTCGGGGTAATCGATGAGATCATCCACGAACCGGTAGGTGGCGCCCACCGCGACCACGAGGCAACTGTCCAGGCGATGGGGTCGGCAATCCGCAGCCACTTGGCCGAGCTGAAAGGCATGAGCAAGGAAGAGCTGGTGGAAGACCGCTATCAGAAGTTCCGTGCCATGACCCGCATGGCGGAGTAATACAGCCGACACAACCCGATATCTTCCACAACGGGGCGGTCTCCACCGCCCCGCTTTGTTTCAGGGGTCACCGCCATGCTCGAACGTCTGCAAAAGATCATCGCCTCGGCCGGCATCACCTCCCGCCGGGCTGCTGAAGAACTGATCCTGGCCGGTCGGGTCACGGTCAACGGCCACACAATGACCGAACTGGGGACCAAGGCCGATCCGGCTACCGACCGGATCACGGTGGACGGCTCCCCGATCAGGCCGGCCGAAACCCTCTACTACGTGCTGCTCCACAAACCGGCCGGCTATGTCACCAGCCTGAAAGACCCCCAAGGGCGCCAGCTGGTGACGGAGCTGGTTGCGACGATCAAGGCGCGCCTGTTTCCGGTAGGCCGGCTCGACTATAACTCCGAGGGTCTGCTGCTGCTGACCAACGACGGCGCCTGGGCCAACCGGCTGATGCATCCCCGTCACCAGGTGGACAAGGAGTACCACGTCCGGGTGCGGGGCAAGGTCGACCCACAGCAGATCACACGGCTGAACAACGGGGTCGAGTTGGAGGACGGCCCGGTAACCGGAGCCACGGTACGCCTTTTGAAATCAGACCAGAACAACGACTGGCTCTCGGTCACCATCCGTGAAGGCCGCAACCGCCAGGTGCGCCGGATGTGTGCGGCCGTAGGCCTGTCGGTGGTCAGACTGCGGCGCATCCGCTACGGCGCCTTGACCCTTGGGGGGCTTAAACCGGGTGAATATCGCCTGTTAAGCAGCACCGAGGCACAGGAGCTTGCTGCCACACCGCCCCACCATAGCGCCCGAACGGCTGTTTCCCCACCCAAAGCCGCAGAGCAGAGGCCGCGGCCACCAAAACCCAAACGCCCCTCCAGCAGACCGCGAAGGGATTCCTAGCCCACAACGCCATGGGCCTCGATCTGTCCCGCCTGATAACCTTGTCAGGGTATCTCTGCGCGCTACTGGGGGGGGGTTCCCTCTTCCCTTACCTGCCGCTTACACCGCGCCTGGTATTCCTGGCCGGCCTGGCCGCAGGCCTTGCTGCACAACGCCGCCACCATCCGCTTATTCCGCACCTGCTGCTGACCGCCGGCTCGCTGCTGCTGTTCTTCTGGTATGCGGTTCAGTTCAACCGGCACAACCCGGCCCTGCCGGTGGCCAGTATCCTGATGATATTGCTGGGTTCACGCCTGGCTGACGAAAAAACACCTCGCACCTGGTTACAGACCTGCGCCATCGCCCTGTTCTGCCTGTCCGCCTCCTCCCTGTTCGATCTGGGACCGCGTTTTCTGCTACTGCTGGCCCTGATGATGCCCCTGTTGGCCCTCATGCTGGTACTGCTCACCGCTAAATCCCACCCTGGCTCCCTTGATCATACCGGTCTGAAACGGCTTGTTGCGGTGGGGTTCGGCATTCCTGCAGCGGCCCTGCTGCTGACCCCCCTGTTCTTCCCGATTCTGCCGCGGACACAACTACCGCTCTGGCAGTTCATCCAGCAGGCAGGCGGGACACAACCGGCAGGGCTGCCCGACACCGTCACCCCCGGCAGCAGTGCCCAGGTGTCAACCAGCGACCTGCCGGTATTCCGGGCTGAAATGCCGCGCATTGATCCGCATCAGCTCTACTGGCGCGGCCCGACCTTCAGCCGTCTGCATGGGCTGCAGTGGCTAAAGGATACCGCCTCCCCACCGGCAGCTACCCCGCTCGGACAGCAGGTGCGCCAGATCATCACCATGGAACCTGGCGGTGCACGCAGCCTGATCGGGCTTGATCTGCCGCTCGCCTTCACCGACCAGCGCGGCGCCACCATCCCCCCAATCAACTGGAGCCGCCCACTGCCCTCTCCTCGACGCATACGTTATGAGGTGCGCTCGGTATCGGTCGATACGCGTCCAGCCCCTGCACCTGACCGTGCACTGCTGACACGGCTGCCTGCCGAGACGCCCCTGCGATTGCGGCAGCTGTCGGCCAGATTGCAGAACGCCGGTACGAATGCACAAGCACGGCTTGATGCCTTGGAGAGATGGTTCCGTACCGCCGGTTTCAGGTATAGCCGCAGTGACCTGCCAACCGGCGATAACGCTCTGGACAGCTTTCTGTTCGTGTCCCACAGAGGCCACTGTGAATTCTTCGCCTCCGGTTTTGCCCTGCTGGCTCGCGGGGCAGGCCTGCCGGCGCGTCTGGTGGGAGGCTACTACGGTGGCGAGTACAACGACCTGGGAGGCTACTACCGGGTAGGTGAGGCACGGGCCCACGTCTGGGTGGAGGTCTGGATCGGCGGGAAGGGATGGATACGCGTAGACCCCAGCGGTTTTGCGGTGAACGCCGATAGTGCCCTGGGGGGGACACGGCATCGCACCCTGCTTACGCGCATCGGTTTGCTCCTGGATGCACTCGACTACACCTGGAACACTGCTGTCATCACCTATGATCTGTCACGTCAGCTGCAACTGGCCGACAACCTCCACACCCGGTTCCGAACGTTCCATCTGCATGACCTCACGCGACTGCTGCCGGCAGCCGGTCTGCTTGCCGCCGCCATCGGCATGCTCTGGCTGTACCTCCGCCTGAGACACGGCAATCGGTTCGATCGCAGAGTGCGGCTGCTACGACGTTTCCGCCGCCAGCTGGAAAAGAGCCATGCCATCCCGCGCGCTGCCCCGCTGGGCATGTTCGACATCGCCCAGCAGACAAACTGTCCCCAGATAGATGCGTTTGTCGCCATCTACGCCCGCAGCCTGTACCGGGAGTGTGATCTGACGCGAGGAGAGTACCGGCAGCTCAACCGCCTGCTCAGGGCAGGATTTCGCCGCACCGTTCCCTGACGCGCCTCCCGACACAATATGTGCTTATGCACAAAACAATTGACACCAGTTCCCTCGGGAAGTATTGTGCATATGCAACAAACAACCGTTACCGGGAAGAGCGCATGTTTGCAAACTACACCGAAACCGTGCTTGAGCACGCCCGCAATCCACGCCATGTAGGCAGCCTTGACGACGCCAACGTCGTGGTACAGGTGGGTGACCCCGACTGCGGCGACACCCTGCTGTTATTCATGAAGATTGAACAGGATTGCGTAACCGATATCCGTTTTTTAATCAAAGGCTGCGGGGCGGCCATTGCCACCGCCTCGATGGGCTGCGAGCTGGTCAAGGGCAAATCCCTCAACCAGGCGCTGCTGGTGACCGACCAGAGCGTCACCGATGCTCTGGGCGGGCTCCCCGCAGACAAAGAGCACTGCTCCAATCTGATCGCCTCGGCCGTCCATGCGGCCATTAACCAGTACCTCAGCACCATCACCGGCCAAAGCGCCCCGATCAGTTTTGAAGTGGACATGGCTGACACACACCGTCAACCGGCTGATGAACATTCCGCATAAACCGGCGCGGCATGCCGGGCTGATCTGCCGCTGCCATCGGTATCGTACGAAGACGGGGCTTTTACGTGATAAGGAGCGTTGCCATTGACCATTTTGGTACACACCGATAAAGTGATGCAAACCGCTTTGGCGGGAACCATCTGCCTGGAGGGCTGACACTCATGGTGCGTCCCAAAAAACCGAGACAGTGCGCCTGCCCGCATCGCGCCAACGCCGTGGCGGTCTTCAAACCGGCCGGCATACCACTTTCAGAACTTGAAAAGCAGGAACTGTTTCATGATGAACTGGAGGCGCTCCACCTCTGCGATGGCCAAGGGATGACCCAAGAACAGGCCGGCAGTTGCATGGGGGTTTCCCGTGGCACGGTGCAGCGCCTGCTAAGCGAGGCCCGTCGCAAGGTGGCCGATGCCCTGGTGAACCAGACGGCGTTATTGATTGCGCCCAAAGAGGCGCCGAAGGAACCATACAAAGGAGAGCTTTCATGAAGATCTGTTTTCCCGTAGCAACTGAACACGGCCTTGACAGCACGGTGTATGACCATTTTGGATCAGCCAGCACATTTATGCTCGTTGACAGCGAGACCGAGCAGATAACCACCATCAACAACCGTGATCTGCACCACCAGCATGGGGCCTGCAATCCAGTGGGTGCCCTGGGCGGCCACAATGTCGACCTCATCGTGGTCGGCGGCATCGGCGCCGGGGCAGCGGCAAGGCTTCAGCAGGTGGGCATCAGGGTTATGAAATCGCAGGCGGCAACGGTCAGGGAGAACCTGAACCTGTTGAAAAACGGGGCGTTTAACCAGACCCTCTCCCCTTCCTGCGGCGGCCACCATGACCACGGACACAGCTGCCACCAGTAACGAAACAGGCCCGGCACCCGTACCCCACCAACGACCGTGCGGATGCCGGGCTACCCGCCGATGTAAATTCAGCAGCTTCCGCAACTGTATACACAAAGTCCTTGAATTTTTCTAAAACGATGTTTACTATGCCTCGAATCATTCCCCCTTGATAATCAACCTGCAGATCTATGCAAGCTTCAATCCGGAAGCACAGAGGGGCAGTGTATGTTGAAATGCCGCAAAGCGGACTGGCGGGGACCTCCGTTCGGTACCCATACAGTCGGACAGCAAACCTGAATTTCGTGAGGGCTACTCACTCATTACGTACAAAGGAAGGGAGTTTATGGAATTTCTGAACACATCCATCGGCAGGAAGATCGTGATGGCCGTGACAGGGGGCTGTATGGTCCTGTTTACGCTTGTCCATCTTCTGGGTAACAGTTCCATCTTCGTCGGCCCAAGCGGTATCAATGCCTACGCCGAGCATCTGCACAGCCTGCCACTGCCCATCATCATGCTGGTCCGACTGGTACTGCTGGCCATCCTGCTGGTGCATATCATCTACGGCATCCAGCTGACCATTGAGAACCGGTCCGCCACCACCAAAAACTACGCCATCAAGGCCAGCCGCAAGGCCACCTTTGCCAGCGAAAACATGATCTGGACCGGCCTGCTGCTGTTCGCCTTCATCCTCTTTCACCTGCTGCAGTTCACCCTGCGGGTTACCCCCGGCCTGACCCTGACCACCGACGCCACCGGCCACTTCAACGTCTTCGCCATGGTGGCCTCCAGCTTCTCCAGCTTTGCCAGCGTAGGAATCTATGCCGCAGCCATGGTGGTGCTGTTCCTGCACCTGTTCCACGGCATACAGAGCTTCTTCCAGACCATAGGCTGGAACAACGACTGCACCCAACCGATCATCACCAGGATCGGAAGCTTGGTGGCGCTGGTCGTGTTCCTCGGTTTCGTGGCCATTCCGCTGTCCATATTCTTCGGTATTCTGAAAGGTTAAGGGGGTACACGTGATACTCGATGGTAAATGTCCAACCGGACCCATTCAAGAAAGCTGGGACAAGTACCGTTTCGATCTGAAACTGGTCAACCCGGCCAACAAGCGTAAATACACCGTCATCATGGTCGGCACCGGTCTGGCCGGTGGCGCCGCCGCCGCCTCGCTGGGCGAACTGGGCTACAACGTCATGGCGTTCTGCTATCAGGACTCCCCGCGCCGGGCTCACTCCATCGCCGCCCAAGGCGGTATCAACGCCGCCAAGGCCTATCCCAACGACGGTGATTCCATCTACCGCCTGTTCTACGACACCATCAAAGGGGGCGACTTCCGCGCCCGTGAGGCAGACGTCTGGCGTCTGGCCCAGGTGTCCAACAACATCATCGACCAGTGCGTGGCCCAGGGCGTGCCCTTTGCCCGCGATTACGCCGGCTACCTGGACAACCGCTCCTTCGGTGGCGCCCAGGTCTCCCGTACCTTCTACGCCCGCGGCCAGACGGGGCAGCAGCTGCTCCTGGGCGCCTACTCCGCCCTCTCCCGCCAGATCAAGGCCGGTACGGTCAAGATGTACAACCGCCGCGAGATGCTGGACCTGGTAGTGGTTGACGGCGTGGCCCGCGGCATCACCGTGCGCAACTTGGTGACCGGCGAGATCGAATCCTACGCCGCCGACGCCGTCTGCCTGGCCACCGGCGGGTATGTGAACGTGTTCTACCTCTCCACCAACGCCATGGGCTGCTCGGTGACCGCCAACTGGGCGGCGCACAAGAAAGGCGCCTTCTTCGCCAACCCCTGCTACACCCAGATCCACCCCACCTGTA
Source organism: Deltaproteobacteria bacterium (assembly GCA_021782545.1). Classification (GTDB taxonomy): domain Bacteria; phylum Desulfobacterota; class Desulfuromonadia; order Geobacterales; family Pseudopelobacteraceae; genus Trichlorobacter. The sequence continues at coordinate 9,448 of JAJXUW010000081.1, forward strand.
TCCCGCAGGCCGGCGACTATCAGTCCAAGCTGACGCTCATGTCCGAATCGCTGCGCAACGACGGCCGTTGCTGGGCGCCGAAGAAGAAGGAAGACAGCAACAAGCACCCCAACGACATCCCGGAAGAGGATCGCGACTACTACCTGGAG
>JAJXUW010000082.1 GCA_021782545.1 Deltaproteobacteria bacterium
CCAGCCCCTGTTCGATGGCCTCCAGTTGCGGCAGGCCGCGGCCCAGTTCCTCCTGATAGCGCAGCACCACCTGGATGCCGTATTCGATCCCCAGCCCGATCAGCATGATGGCAAAGGCCATGGTAAGGATGTTGAGGTGGCCCACCGTGAGGGTGGCAAAGCCGAATGAGACGCAGATCCCCACCACCAGTGACACCATGGCGGCCAAGGTGTTCAGCCAGCCCCGGAAGGCCACCAGCAGCAGGATGACGGTGAGGGTGAGCGACAGCAGGGTGGCCTTGCCCATATCGTGCTGGCTGGTGGCCATCTCCTCGTACTCCAGTACCGGCACACCGGTGAGCCCGGCGGTGACCCCTTTGAACTCAGGCTGGGTGCGTAGCGCCGTCAGTTCGGCACGTACCTTCTTGATCGCCTTCTCCGACGGCATAAAGCTGGTGGGGTCCTTCAGGGGCCGGATGGCGATGATCTGCTGTTTGCCGGCGTTCTCAAGCATGGAGGGCTTGCCGGAGCCGGAACCTTTTAAAAAGGCATCCATGGAAAGGGTTGAATTTTGTCCATTAAAGCCAGCAAAGCCCTTGTCGAGCGTGCCGAGCATGAAGGTCAGCCGCTGCAATTTTTGCGGGTCAGGGGCCTTCAGGTACGCATCAATCTGGTTGCTGAGCGAGTTGAACAGGGTCTGCACCGAGGGGGCCGCCGCCAAGTCTTTCAAGACCGGCGCAGCCATCTGCAGGGTATGGGCCATGGTCTGCAGTTCATTGAGCGGCATGAACAACAGGCCGTTCTGGCGGAAATAGGGGAGGCCGCCGGGGTAGAGCAGGTCGACGAAGAGATGCTGCTCCTGTGAGAGCCGACCGTAGAGGGTGTCGCAAAAACGGGTGGTGAGGGCCGGGTCGTCGGATTCCACCACCACCACGATCTCCTCCTGATCGCCGAAGGCCGTGCGATAGTCGCGGTAATCCTTCTGAAATGGCGCGTTGCGGGGCATCAGGTCATCGCGGCCGGTGAGAAACTCCATTTTTTGGCTGGTGTAATACAGCGCTGCCAGGGACAGGAGGCAGGCAACGATCAGGACTGACCAGGGGTGACGTGCGATAAGACGGAACAGGCGGCTTGCAGGGCGTGGTGCGGACACAGGAATGGCTCCTTGCGTGATTTTCAAAACTCTTTTGCATACCCTGACAGTGATAAAAAGTCAATTGTGCTGGGTGCTTCACAGCGGAGGCGAGGTACGAAGATCGTCAGTCTGGCGCCTGCGGCAGGGTGTGCTACACTTATAACAAAAGCTTAAATGCTGAGGTGGCCATCCATGCAGACACGGAAATGCCGATTGACCTGTTGTCCGGGGGCAGGTGCTGAACTTCTATGAAGTCGCCGACGTGGCATACCTGCACCATCGCGCAGGCGCTGGAGCAACTGGATGTTTCGCAGGAACAGGGCCTTGCAGCTTCTGCGGCGGCGAAGCGTCTGCAGACAGAGGGGCCGAACATCCTGCAGCAGGGCGCTGGCCGTTCGATGTGGTTGATCCTGGGAGAACAGCTGACGTCAACGATGGCGTTGATCCTGACAGCGGCGGCGCTCTTATCCGGCCTAGTTGGCGCGTTCAGAGATACCGCCACTATCCTGGCCATTGTGCTGCTGTTTGCCCTGCTCGGTTTTATGCAGGATTACCGTGCCGAGCGGGCTATTGTCGCTTTACGGCGACTGACGGTGCCGCTGGTCAGAGTGCGTAGGGACGGAGATTTGCTGGATGTTCCGGCCGTGGAACTCGTACGGGGTGATATCGTCCTGTTGGAGGCCGGCAACGTGGTGCCGGCTGATTGCCGGCTCTTGGAAGCCCATGCCCTGCGGGTGCAGGAGGCGCTTTTAACCGGCGAGTCCGAGGCGGTGGAGAAACAGACCGCTGCCCTGGATGGGGTTGACATGTCGGTGGCTGACCGGTGCAATCTGCTGTTCATGGGAACCTTGGTGGTGGCAGGCCGGGCCGAGGCGTTGGTGACTACGACCGGTATGGCGACCGAGTTGGGGCGCATCGCCACGTTGTTGCAGCAGGTAGGCCAGGAATGGACGCCGCTTCAGAAACGTCTCGACCGGCTGGGTAAGACGTTGGCAGTGGTAGCGGTGGCAGTGGCGGCGCTCATCTTCGGTATCGGTTTGGCCCGGGGCGAAGGGCTCAAAGAGATGCTGCTATTGGCGGTTAGTGTGGCGGTGGCAGCTATTCCGGAAGGCCTGCCGGCGGTGGTGACCATTACCCTCGCCTTGGGGGCGCAACGGATGTTGAAATGTCAGGCCCTGATCCGTCGTCTGCCGGCGGTGGAGACCTTGGGATCAGTAACGGTGATCTGTAGCGACAAGACCGGCACGCTGACCCAGAACCGGATGACCGTGACCAGGCTGGCCTCTTCTGTGGAATTACTGGGAGGTGCTCAAGATACCGCCGTCGACGTGCTGCTGAGCGTCGGCGCTCTATGTAACGATGCGGTTATTGGCGTCGATCAGCACGGCCATATTACCGTGCTGGGGGATCCGACCGAAGGGGCACTCGTATCGGCAGCGGCTGAACGGGGACTTTTTCGACAGGAGTTGGAGCGGGGGGTGCCGAGGATTGCCGAGATCCCCTTCGATCCGGTCACCAAGCGGATGATCACGGTCCATGGCTTGAACGTAGCGCCTCCTGCGTTGCTTCCCCTGATCACATTGGAGACCACAGGCGGCAAGTTGCTGACTGCCAAGGGCTCCCTGGATGCGCTGTTGGCCATCTCCAACCGGATCTATGACGGCGATCGGCTACGGGTGCTGGAAGCGGCCGAGCGAGCTGTGCTCAAGCAGGCGACTGACCGTTTCTCTGCGGAAGGCCAGCGGGTGCTGGCTCTGGCCTTTCGGGTGCTGTCGCCTGACGACGACGACCGTCTGGAGGCGTTGCCCCGGCAATTCATCCTGCTTGGGCTGGTGGCATTATCTGATCCGCCCCGTCAGGAGGCCCGGGAAGCGGTGGCCCGTTGTCGGACGGCAGGCATCAGACCGGTGATGATCACGGGCGACCATCCCCTGACTGCCCGGGCGATTGCCCGACAGGTGGGTATTGAGGTTGCTGGCGGGGTGCTGACCGCTCACGATCTGGATCGGTTTTCCCCTGAGGAGCTGGATGCCGCCGTTGCGCGGGTATCGATCTATGCGCGGGTGGTACCGGAACACAAGCTCAAGATTGTGGAGGCGCTGCAGCGATGCGGTGCGGTGGTGGCCATGACCGGTGACGGGGTCAACGACGCGCCAGCCCTGAAAAAGGCCGATGTCGGGGTGGCTATGGGCAAGGGCGGGACTGAGGTGGCCCGCGAGGCGGCCGATATGGTGCTTCTGGACGACAATTTTGCCACCATCGTGGCGGCGGTGGAGGAGGGCCGCACCATCTACGACAATATCCGCAAGTTTGTCACCTTCTCGGTGGCCGGCAATACCGGTAAAATTCTGGCGGTGCTGCTACTGCCGTTCATGGGATTGTCGATGCCGCTCACCCCGTTGCAGCTTTTGTGGTTGAACCTCTTGACCGATGGTCTGTTGGGCCTGGGTATGGGGGTCGAACGGCCTGAGCCCGATGTCATGCAGCGGCCGCCGATCGTCGCAAACAGCCAGATCTTCGACCGGCGTACTGTGCACTACGTCTTGGGTACCGGTGTTTTGATAGGTGGCCTTTGCATGATGGTCACCGGTCTGGTTTGGCATGCGGGAGGTCCCTGGCAGACCGTGCTGTTTGTATCGTTGGCCCTGGCCCAAGTGGCACAGGCCATGGCGTTGCGCTCGTTTAGGAGTTCATTTTTCAGCATGGGGCTGACGACGAACCGATGGCTGCTGCTGCTGGCAGCCAGTGTGGTGCTGTTGCAGGGGGGGGCGGTGTATCTGCCTCCGATGCAGGAATTCTTCCGGACGATTCCTTTGAGCAGCGTTCAGGTATGGCTGGTATTTCTACCGGCGGTGGTGCTGTTTGTGTTGTTGGAGGGTGAGAAATGGTATCGCAGAGGTGGGGCAAAATGGACGTAGTTCTTAAACCGGGGCGCCCTGGGGTGCCCCGGTTGTTTGGGAAGGTTTACGGTAGCGATGGCAGTTCGATGCCGGCCATCTTCTGTACCATCCGCACCACCTGACAGCTGTAGCCGAATTCGTTGTCATACCAGACATACAGCACGCAGCGGTTGCCCTGCACGATGGTGGCAAGTGAATCAACCACCCCGGCATGGCGTGAACCGACGAAGTCGCTCGAAACCACCTCGGGTGAATTGGTGAAGTCAATCTGGTTTTGCAGCGGCGAGTTGAGCGAGGTGTCGCGCAGGAAGCTGTTCAGCTCATCCACGCTGGTCTCCTGTCCCAGTTCAAGGTTGAGGATCGCCAGCGATACGTTGGGGGTCGGCACCCGGATGGCGTTGCCGGTCAGTTTGCCGGTTAATGCCGGCAATACCTTGGCCACCGCCTTGGCGGCGCCGGTCTCGGTGATTACCATGTTCAGCGGGGCGCTACGCCCGCGGCGCGACTTCTTGTGATAGTTGTCGATCAGATTCTGGTCGTTGGTGTAGGAATGGCAGGTCTCGACATGGCCGGCCTTGATGCCGAAACGGTCATGAACCGCCTTCAGCATCGGTACGATGGCGTTTGTCGTGCAGCTGGCAGCTGAAAACAGCTGCTCGCTGGCGGTAATCAGTTCATTGTTGACCCCGGCAACCACGTTGGGGATATCGCCTTTCCCCGGGGCGGTTAACACGACCTTGCTGATGCCTGGCTGTAGATGGCGCGACAGTCCTTCGCGGTCGCGCCACTTGCCGGTGTTATCAATCAAGATGGCGTTGGTGATGCCCAGGCTCGCATAGTCCACTTTTTCCGGGGCGTCGGCATAGATGATCCTGATCATATTACCGTTGGCGATGATGGCGTTTTCTTCTTCGTCGACCGTTATGATGCCGTTGAACTGGCCATGGACCGAATCGCGGCGCAGCAGGCTGGCCCGTTTTACCAGATCGTCTTCACTGCCTTTACGTACCACGGCGGCCCGTAGACGAAGTTTTTCGCCGCTGCCTGATTTTTCCACCAGCAGGCGGGCCAAGAGGCGACCGATGCGGCCGAAGCCGTACAGTACGATATCCTGGGGCTCGTCCAGAATGGCGTGGCGGCCGGTATTGATGCTGGCCAGTTCGGTACGGAGAAAGTCGTTGATAGTGCCCGCATTTTTTGCCTCAAAGGCAACGGCCAGCTTGCCGATGTCAATCCGGGCCGGCGCCAGGTCCATCTGGCAGAGGGCTTCAACGATCGGTAGGGTTTTGTGGGCCGACAGTTCCTCGTCAATGATCAGGCGCGCAAAACGGTGGGCCTTGAGGATGTCAATGGTGGTGCTATGAACCAGTGAGCGGCCATAGACGCTGCAGACGATGTTCCGTTCGCGGTAGAGCTGTCCCAAGAGGGGTAGCATCTGTTCAGCCGCTTCCTCCAGTCCCTGCCATTCTTTTAGATGGGTTTCCTGTTTGGTCTTCATGGTTGAATAGTACCCCTCCCCTCCGGAAATTAACTACAAAAGATTTCATGTTTGGTGCGATCCTGTCAAGGGGAACTGATATTTTTTATTTATTGTCTTGCTTTTTTTAAAAATATCAAATATATTTTAACAATTAGTCTGTATTTATTCTTCGCTGCCTTACCTCCCTGCATCCCGGTTTGATTCCCTCGACTTGTGCAGCACCGCGTTTGGTGTGCGACGAAGCGTTATCATGCCCGGCCACGTTGTTTTGGCCGTGCCTGGTAACTAAAACGCTGCCGGCCAATCGTGATGGTGCTGTTGCCTTTGCTAGGGACAGTGGTTGTCCTGATGCACCCATCTATATCTATAACCCAGTACCAACGATTCGATGCGGGAAACGTCCCGGCAGGTTTCGCCGGCATCGTAATCAGGAGAAAACCATGCTGTTTACTGAATTCAATCTGCACTCATCCATCCAGAAATCTATTGCTGCCTGCGGTTATACTGAGGCCACGCCGATCCAAACAGAGGCAATTCCGTTGGCACAAGCAGGCCGTGATCTGATCGCCTCGGCCCAGACCGGCACCGGCAAGACCGCCGCCTTTATCCTGCCGGCCTTGGAGCGTTTGGTCAAGCCGGGCCTCGCCGGACGCGGTCCGCGGGTGCTGGTGCTGACTCCCACACGCGAACTGGCCATCCAGGTGGCCGATTCTGTGGCCCGTTACGGTCGTTTCCTGCGGTTCCGCTACGGGACCATCATGGGTGGGGTACCCTATCCCGAGCAGTTGCGGATGCTACGCCAGCCGGTTGACCTGATCGTGGCCACCCCCGGTCGTCTGATCGACCATCTGGAACGGGGGCGACTGGACCTGTCCCGGGTCGAGCTCCTGGTGTTGGACGAGGCCGACCGGATGCTGGATATGGGCTTTACCGATGCCGTAGACCAGATCGCCGCTGCAACACCACAAAGTCGTCAGACCCTGCTCTTTACCGCCACCATGGACGATCCGATGGCGCGGTTGGCCCAGCGCCTGCTGCGTAACCCGGAGCGGATCGCCATCGCTACTCCTAAAACCACGCATACGCAGATCGAGCAGCGGTTGCATGTAACCGATAACCTTGGTCACAAATACAAACTGCTGCAGCACCTGTTGAACGATCCCACCATCACCCAGGCGATCATCTTTTCCGCCACCAAGCGGGATGCCGATTCTCTGGCCCGTGAACTGTACGATAAGGGATATGCCGCTGCCGCATTGCATGGCGACATGACCCAAGGGGCGCGCACCCGCACCCTGACCAACCTGCGTCGCGGTCGGGTCAAACTGCTGGTGGCCACGGACGTGGCGGCTCGGGGGCTGGATATCGGCGGTATCAGCCATGTGATCAACTTCGACTTGCCCAAGGCGGCCGAGGACTACGTACACCGCATCGGCCGCACCGGCCGGGCCGGCGCCACCGGCGTTGCCATCTCCTTTGTCTCGCCGGCTGAGGCGGTCTACCTGCAGCGGATCGAGCGCTACACCGGTCAGAAGGTGCCGGTGCATACCATCCCCGGCCTGGAACCGATGAGTTCCCTGCCTTCCGGCAATCGCGGAGCGAGCGGTAAAGGACGGCGTCCCTTCGTGCCGGGTGGCCAGCGGCGTCAGGGCGGCGCACCCAAGACCAAGGGTGGCTATCAGCAGCGTAGCCGTACCCAGCGCTAGCCTCCATTAAGGCCAGTAAATGCACAGCGCCCCGCCTCGGTCTGTCCGAGGCGGGGCGTTGTTGTTTGGTACAAAGTGGGAGGGCTGGGCTCTAGCCCAGCACGACCACCAGATCTTCCTTCTCCACCTTGTCGCCTTCCTTGCATTTCACCTCAGCCACCGTACCGTCGGCCTTGGCCTTGATATTGGTCTCCATCTTCATCGCCTCGGTCACCAACAGCACATCGCCCGCCTTGACGCTGTCGCCGGCCTTGACGTTGACCTTCAACACCTTGCCCGGCATCGGGGCGCCGATATGGCTGGCGTTGCCCTTGTCGGCCTTCTCCCGCACCGCCTCGTCGCTCTGCACCGCATGGTCCCGCACCACCACCGACCGGGAGTTACCGTTCAGCTCGAAGTAGACCGCCCGGGTGCCATCAGGCTGCACCCGACCGACAGCGTTCAGCTTGATGATCAGGGTCTTGCCCGGCTCGATATCCAGCGAGGTCTCCTGGCCCGGCTCCAGGCCGTAGAAGAAGATCGGCGTGGGGATGACCGAGGTGTCGGAGTACTCCTGGCGATGGCGGTCGAACTCGGGAAAGACGTTGGGGTAGAGGATGTTGGAGATCAACGCCTTGTCGTCGATCTTGTGGCCTAGGCGCTCCTCCAGTTTGCAGCGTTCCTCGTCAAAGTCTGCCGGTTCCAGCAGCTCCCCGGGGCGGCAGGAGATCGGCTGCTGCCCTTTGAGGATGATCTTCTGCAACTCTTCCGGCCAGCCCTGGTATGGCTGGCCCAGCATCCCCTTGAACATGCCCACCACCGACTCGGGGAAGGCCAGGTCATCTTGCGACGAGTAGACATCCTCCGGCTGCAGATTGTTTTTCACCAGGAACATGGCCATGTCGCCCACCACCTTGGAGGAGGGGGTCACCTTGACGATGTCGCCGAACAGCAGGTTGACCTTGTGGTACATCTCCTTGCACTCCTCCCAACGGTCTAGCAGACCCAGGCCCGCCACCTGCGGTTTGTAGTTGGAGTACTGGCCCCCCGGAATCTCGTGATGGTAAACCTCGGCGGTACCGCTCTTTAAGCCTGATTCAAACGGTGCGTAGTAATCCCGCACCGTCTCCCAGTAGTTGGCCAGTTTCTGCAGGCCGGCGGCATTCACCAGCGGGTCACGCTCGCTGCCTTCCAGGGTAGCCACCAGGGCGTTCAGGTTCGGTTGGGCGGTGAGTCCCGAGAGGGAGGAGAGGGCGGCATCCACGATGTCCACCCCGGCCTCGCTGGCTTTAAGCAGAATAGCGGCACCGTTGGAGGAGGTGTCGTGGGTGTGCAGGTGCACCGGGATGCCGATGTTTTCCTTCAGGGCCTTGACCAGCTTGTAGGCGGCCAGCGGCTTCAGCAGGCCGGCCATATCCTTGATAGCCAGGATGTGGGCCCCCATCTTCTCCAGCTCTTTTGCCATGTTGACGTAGTATTCCAGTGGATATTTGTCCCGTTTGGGGTCGGTAATGTCGCCGGTGTAGCAGATGGCCGCCTCGCAGATCTTGCCGGATTTGCGCACCGCCTCCATGGCCACCTGCATGCCGGTGGTCCAGTTCAGCGAGTCGAAGACCCGGAAGATGTCCACCCCCGAGTTGGCCGCCTCCTCCACGAATTTTTGCACCACGTTGTCCGGGTAGTTGGTGTAGCCCACGGCGTTACTGCCGCGCAATAGCATCTGGAACAGGATATTGGGGATCGCCTCGGACAGCTTGTGCAGGCGCTGCCAGGGGTCTTCCTTCAGGAACCGCATCGAGACGTCGAAGGTGGCACCGCCCCAGCACTCCAGAGAGAACAGATCGGCCCCCAGGTAGGAGGTCGGCTCGGCGATCTTCAGCAGGTCGTAGCTCCGGACCCGGGTGGCCAGGTTGGACTGGTGGGCGTCCCGCATGGTGGTATCGGTCAAGAGCAGTTTCTTCTGCTCCAGGATCCATTTGGAGAGCCCCTCGGCCCCCAGTTTCATGAACAGGTCGCGACTCCCTGCCGGCCGGCGTTGGGTGTAGTCGATCTCCGGCACCGGGGCCTCTAGCAGCTCCGACGACTTGAGCGGCTTGACGATGCCGGGGGAACCGTTGACGATCACATCCCCCAGGAAGGAGAGCACCTTGCTGGCCCGGTCCTGTTTCTCGCGCACCTGCAGCAGCTCGGGATGCTTGTCGATGAAGGAGGTGTCGCACTTGCCCCCCAGGAAGACCGGGTGGGTAATCACGTTTTCCAGGAAGCCGATGTTGGTCTTGACCCCCCGCACCCGGAACTCCTGCAGGGCGCGGTGCATGATGGAGGCGGCATCCTTGAAGGTGAGGCCCCAGGAGCTGACCTTCACCAGCAGCGAGTCGTAGT
>JAJXUW010000083.1 GCA_021782545.1 Deltaproteobacteria bacterium
ATCGGCAAACAGTTGACCGCCCAGTGTGCCGGCACCATGAAAAAGGTCTCCATGGAGCTGGGGGGCAACGCGCCGTTCATCGTCTTTGACGACGCCGACCTGGACGCCGCGGTGGAGGGGGCTGTTGCCTCCAAATACCGCAACACTGGCCAGACCTGCGTCTGCACCAACCGCCTGCTGGTACAAAGCGGGGTCTATGACGCCTTTGCCGCCAAGCTGGCCACCGCAGTTGCAGCCATGAAGGTGGGGGATGGCCTGAAAGGTGATGTCCAGCAGGGGCCGCTGATTGACGAGGCCTCGGTACGGAAGGTGGAGGAACATATCGCCGATGCCGTGGCCAAGGGTGCGAGCATCGCCTTAGGCGGCAAACGGCACGCGCTGGGGGGCACCTTTTTCCAGCCGACCATCCTCTGCAATGTCACGCCCCAGATGCTGGTGGCCCGGGAGGAGACCTTCGGCCCAGTGGCGCCGATCTTCAAGTTCGAGACCGAGGCGGAGGCGATCCGGATGGCCAACGATACCGAGTTCGGCCTGGCCTCCTACCTCTACACCCGGGATATCGGCAGGGTCTGGCGGGTGTCCGAGGCGCTGGAGTACGGCATGGTGGGGATCAACACCGGCCTGGTCTCCACCGAGGTGGCCCCCTTCGGCGGGGTCAAGGAGTCGGGGGTCGGCAGAGAAGGCTCTAAGTATGGTATTGAAGAATTTGTCGAGGTGAAATACCTCTGCATGGGCGGCATTTAGACCCACTGAAAGGAAACGCGGGCCAGCTGATGCGGCCCCTGTCCCTCTAACGCTGCATAACTGTTGATGTGAGGTTCGACGCCGAATAGCATGCTTTTTCGCCAACGTTCACTACGCGCCCGGATCGCCCTTGCCGTGTCGGCCCTGTCACTGCTGCCCGCACTGATGCTGGCTATGGGTATCCTGGTCTGCGTCAGACAACCGGATCCCGCCCAACGGACGTTGATCATGCTGGTAATGGCGCTGACCGGCCTCGCGTCTGCTACGGCGGCAGCATGGATACTCCCCCGTCTGCTGATACGCCCCTTAAGGCTCCTCACAGACCATATCGAACACCTGCCGGACAAGCAGGGCGCAGACCGGCTGGTTGCCTCGGAGGCAAACGGCGAGATCGGTCGTCTGGTCGCAGCCATCAACACCATGCTGACGGGGCTTGACCAGCGCAGCGAGGCCATCCAGAAACGGGAACAACGCTACCGGATTGTCAGCGAGTTCTCAAACGACTTCATCTACTGGCGCCGTCCCGATGGCACGTTTGAATTTATCTCTCCCGCCTGTCTCGAGATCACCGGCTACACGGTCGAGGCATTTTTTGCACAGCCCGGCCTGATGGACGAGATTATCCATCCGGACGACCGCCACCTGCTGAAAGGGATGGCGGAGGAGGAAAACTCTCCGTACGCCTGCAACGGCAACGAAATCGAATACCGCATCACGACCAGGGACGGCTCCACCCGCTGGATCCGCCGCAACTGCCGCCCGATCCTTGATGAGCAAGGCGTCTATCTGGGCCGCCGGGGCAGCCTTTCCGACATCACCGACAAAAAAATGCTGGCGGAACAGGTCTCACACCTGGTGCTGCACGATATGCTTACGGGGCTGCCAAACCGCACGCTCTTTGTGGATCGCCTGACGGTTACCGCCCTGCACACCGTGCATGAGCAGGAACTGATGGCGGTGATCTTCTTTGGTCTCGACCGGTTCAAACTGATCAACGACACCCTGGGGCACGAAACGGGCGACCAACTGCTGATCATGACCGCCGAGCGGCTGCGCAGACTGCTGCATGCCGACGACACCCTCTGCCGGTTTGGCGGCGATGTGTTCGCCTTTATCCTGGTAGGCCGCGAAAGCAAACATGAGGCGGTAACCATGGCCTATCGGATACTGGCCTGCCTAAGCGAACCGTTTGAGGCCAACAACGGTCAGCAGGTGCTCCTTACCGGCAGCATCGGTATCGCGCTGTGCCCCACTGATGGCAAGGACGCCGAGACACTGCTGAAAAATGCTGAAACGGCCATGTACGAGGCAAAGCGCGGCGGCAAGAACAGTTTTCGCTTCTATGCCAGCGACATGAACGCCCAGGCCTCGGAAATGCTGACGTTGGACAACAGCATGCCGTCGGGTCTGGCAAATGGCGACTTCTACCTGCACTTCCAGCCGCAACTGAACCTTACGAGCAATACCGTCGTGGGCATGGAGGCACTGGCTCGCTGGCGTCATCCCAATCTTGGTTTTATCGGCCCCGACCGTTTCATCCCGCTGGCGGAAGAAAGCGGCTTCATCATCAAATTGGGAGAATGGATACTGCGGACCGCCTGCTTTCAAAACGCTGCCTGGCTTAAAGCGGGGATGCCGGCACTCCGCATTGCGGTCAACATCTCCGGCCGGCAGTTCGACGAGCCTGATTTTGTCGACCAGGTTGCCTCTGCGCTGGCTGACAGTGAGTTGCCGCCAGAACTGCTGGAGCTTGAACTGACGGAAAGCATGCTGGTCTCAGACGGACGCCAATCGCTGCAGCGACTGAGAATATTGAAAGAAATGGGGGTCCAACTGGCGATTGACGATTTCGGCACCGGCTATTCCTCCCTCTCCTACCTGAAACACTTTCCCCTTGATCGGCTGAAAATCGATAAATCGTTTGTGAAGGATATCCTGACCGACCCGGACGACGCCGCCATCACCGACGCAATCATCGCCATGGCCCACTCGCTCAAGCTGCAGGTCATCGCCGAGGGGGTGGAAACGCTGGACCAGCTGGCCTTCCTGGAAGACCGCGGCTGCGATGAGATGCAGGGCTACTACCTGAGCAAACCGCTCTCGGAACGGGATCTTGTGAGCTTTATCAAGGCGCGCCTCAACAACAGTCACTAGGCGTTGCAACACAGAACGGGCGGAGGAAGCCCCCGCCCGTTCTGCTGTACCATCGGCCAAACGATCGCTGCCGGCTATGAAAGCCTGAACTTCGCCACCAGCCCCTGCAGACCGCCGGCCAGGCCCGACAAGCTGGAGGCGGACGCAGCGGTTTCATGGGACCCCCGGGCCGTATCCTGGATAATCTGGGTCATGCGGTGGATATTGTCGGTGATCTCACCGGTTGTGGCACTTTGCTCCTCAGCGGCCGTCGCGATCTGGTTGACCTGATCCGTCACCGCATTGACCTGATTGAGGATATCCTGGAGCGACGTATCCAACTGGGCAGCCTCGCTAGCTCCCCGCTCGGTCCCCCGGACCTCCTCCTCCATCGAGGCAATGGCCGTTTTGGTCTCTTGCTGGATAGCCCGGATCATCTCACTGATTTCCTTCGTGGCCTTGGTGGTCCGCTCCGCCAGTGCGCGCACCTCATCGGCGACAACCGCAAAACCTCTCCCCTGTTCACCGGCCCTGGCCGCCTCAATGGCGGCATTCAGGGCCAGCAGGTTGGTCTGATCGGCAATATCTTCGATAGTGGCGACAATCGCACCGATCTGGTCGGAACGTCCCCCCAGCGAGGCGATGATTGCGGCGTTCTCCCGCGTCCGCTCCCCACGCTGCCGAATCCCGTCGACTGTATTTTTCACCACCTCAAACCCTTTGTTGGTAGCCTGTGACGCCAGGGTAACGCCATCAACCGCAATCTGGCAACTATGGGCGATATCGTGGCTGGTGGCCGCCATCTCTTCGCTGGCGGTGGCCACACTTTCGGTCTGCGCCGCAGCCACCTCGGCACCCGAGGCGATCTGTTCCGAGGTGCCGTACAGATTCTGGGTGGCCTGTGCTACCGTGGACGACGTCTCAGAGACACGGGCGATAATCTCGCGCAGCTGTCGCACCATCTGGTCAAACGAACCGGTCAGCATCCCGAGCTCATCAGCACTGGTTGCGCTCAGGGCAACCGTCAGATCGCCCTCGGCAACCGCCTGTACCTGATTCTGCAACCGCTTGAGAGGATTGCTCAAGCGTCCGGAGACAAACAGACCGATCAGGATGGCCACCACCACCGCGGCCAACGCCAGACCGATGGAGAGCAGCAAGGCGACATGGGCTACCCGTTCATCCTTGGCGGCGGTATCCTTGGCGTGTTTGAGGCTTACCTTTGCCATCTTGTCAAGTGCCCGCAACATCAGGTTGGCGTGGTGAGACCCATCGCCGTGGGCAATATCCAGCGCCTCGGCGGTCTTACCGGCCAGGGAGAGGTCGACCATCTTCAGCATAAGCGGCTTATAATTGGCATAGGCTGCGGTGAACTCTGCAAAGGCAGCCAACTCTTCCTTGCCGTGCACCATCTTGGCGTAACGGGCCATCTTATCGTCAAGCGTGGCGGTGCTGTCTTTGAGGGTGTCGGCGATATCGCTGCGTTCATCCTTGTCCGTTGTGGCAATCAGGGCGCGGGTACTCAGACGATTAAGCAGAAATTCCTGCGTTATCTCACGCAACCCAGTCTGCGGCAGCACGACCTCGTTGAACATATAGTCGCTCGCGGCCTTCAGTTTCTGCACGTTGGTTACCCCAACCACCCCCAGAATGCCGGAAAAAACCGCCACTACCAGGAAGGCTGTCACCAGCTTGATACGTATGCCCAGGTTTTCAAATTGTTGCATCATATGCGTCAGCTCCTTGTTCTCAATGCTTTTCTATCTTTTCCCAGGTGGGCGTTTCCCCTGGATTCCGTAATTTGAAGAGCAGATAGGCGGCGGCCTTTTTTAGTTTGTCGGTGGTCCCGACTGTATCACTAAAACGGTCCAAGGCAACCAGCATCACCTGCCTGGCTGACTCGGGCAGCACTTCCTGTTCGACAATGGTTCGCAGGTGGGCCAGCACCAATTTTTGTACCGCTTGGTCGTCAACCCGTGTGGCATCCAGCAGAAACACCAGATACCAGGCGACCGTCTGTTCGTCGGCGCCGCCGGCCTCGGCGGCAAACTGGGCCATAACGGTTGCCAGACTGCCCTGCTCGGCGTAGTTGAGACTCCCCAACTCGACATAGTGACGCAAAAAACGTAACGCCGCCAGGTGGTGACTCTCTCCGGAGACGGCAAAAAGCAGCAGGTTTGCGGCCTGACTCTTAAGCTGCAGCGATTCATCGCTCTTTAAGAAACAGTGCAGAATACGGGCAAGCTTATCGATGGCGACCTCTGAGAGCGTACCGGAATCAAGTTTGGTACCTACGGTCGATAACAGCTCGGCCTTGTTGGGATAACCATTGTAGACCACCGCCATGATTGCGGTACGCACCTCGTCATCTTCCGTGAGCTCCCACAGTTCTTCAACCTCTTTCAGTATCTGCGTCCGGAAACGGCGTACCTTCTCCACCTTGGTAATATCATCCGGTTCCCAGCTCTCTGGCCAGGTATCGAAATAATTGTCCAGCTCCTCCTCACGCCAGCTCTTATCCAGAAGGAAGGCGAAATAGGTCAGCATCTTGAGCTGATAGGCCGAACCGCCTTCCTGCAGGGGGCGGATCAGGTCCTCCAGATAGCTCGCCGTCAGCCCGCAGGTGCCACTGCACAGGAAGCGGTAGACGCTTTCCGCCTTTTCCACCTGGCGCTCGATATATTTTGCCTTGAGGTGCGCCCCCAAAGAACTGGTGGCCACCTTCTTGAAAAATACGGAAAGCAGGTTCGAGGCATGGTGCTTGACTGACATCTCCACCTCGTCAGACAACACGATGTCCAAGGAGGCGTTGAATATCTTGACCTGCTCGTTTTCGTCATTTGAGGCGTCGATATACTGCTCAATAATTTCGATAATATCGGTGATATGGGCGCGGTTCCGACTCGACAGGAGGCTTATCAGAGTAATACGAAGCGAATCGGCATCGACAATGCCGAACAGAAAGCGGACCGCCGCGTTGCGGCGTGCGGCTCCTTTGTGTTCGGCAGAGCGCAGAACCTGCAGGATGCTGGCGGCAGGGTCAGCCACCCAGCCGGGCACCAGGGCCTCGAGCAACAACTCCGCCTTGCGGCGGATATGGGCATCCAGATCGTTGACAAAATAGCGGGCGATCTCAATCTTGAAATCACGATGGGCGTTGGATTCGGCAATCAACGAAAAGGCGGCTGCCTTATCCTTGGCCGACAGTTTGGCCATATCCTTCTTGGCCCGGGCGCTGTCGTTGATCTTGATGTAAAATCCGATGATGTCTTTAACGCCTACTTCGGCTTCGATGTCCTTCATGGCACCCCCGTCCGGTTCGGTTTCATACTGCCCCAGCTACTGGCGCAAGGTCTCTATCGCCTCGCGGGCCAGGAGGTCACAACGTTCGTTCTCCGCATGGCCGTCGTGCCCGCGCACCCATTGCCACTGCACCTGATGCTGCGCGGACAGGGCGGCCAACTGTTCCCACAGGTCCCGGTTCAGCACCGGCTCTTTTTTGCTGTTCCTCCAGCCGTTGCGCTGCCAGCCCGCCAACCACTGGGTCATCCCTTTCACCAGGTACTGAGAATCGGTGGTGACGGTCACCCGGCAGGGGCGTGTCAGCTCGGTAAGCCCGGCAATGGCGGCAGTCAGCTCCATCCGGTTGTTGGTCGTCGCTGCTGCGCCGCCCGACAGTTCCTTCTCAATGCCGCGGCAACGCAGGATGGCACCGTAACCGCCCGGCCCTGGATTGCCACTGCAGGCACCGTCGCAGAAAAGTTCCACCTCAGTCAGCCCATGACTCATCCAGAAACACCTGGGGCGCGGGGAACCGGTTTGCTATTTTTCCGCTCTGCCAACATACGCCCCTTCCTGCTTCAGCAATTCGGCTATCCCGTCCATAACCCGCGCCACGATCAGCTGATGGGTCTCTTTGCAGTCCTCCCGGGCAAACAGATCGTCAAAGACGAGCGGCGGGCCGAACACCACCGTCCCGCGAGCGCCCAAGCTGGGAAACGTCCAGTGATTCAGGCCGATCAAGGCAGTGGGGACCACCGCCGGCCGGGTATCGTAGATCACCTTTCCCACCCCACGGTTACCCTGCCCCAGCCGACCATCGCGGTGCCGTGTCCCTTCGGGAAACAGCATCACCTTCTGGTCAGCCAGAAGATCATTCAGCACACGCCCCGCCTTGACATCCCTCCCCCGGCGCACCGGGAAGGCCCCCCAGGAGGAGTAGAGCAGGCGCGAAACCGGCTTTTGAAACAGTTCCTCTTTGGCCGGCGCCCAAACCATCTGAAACGGGTGTGAACTCAACACCGCCCAGGGCAGAAAGATCGTTTCAAAGGCGGAGATATGATTGGAGGCCAGCAGGACACCGCCATGGGACGGGATATGCTGCGCACCTTTGATCGTAAGCCGGTTCAGTAACGAGGCATAGCAGCCGATCACATAGGCCGAAAAGGTGACCCAGAAACGACGTACCAAGGATATACGCACGACATGACCTTTCCATAGACTACTTGTTCCACCATATTTTATGAATAACGCTAGTCTATAGCACGTTTACCGCCCAGCGGCAACTGCCCAGCGTCATTGCCTACTTGATTGAAGTTGTCAGGGATATACCGTATAATTCTTTCGTCAGCACAGCAGCGTTGTACCATCACCATCTGTCAGGAACGCATGGACCAGAAACAGAAATACCTGATCGGCCGACAGCCGATCCTCAATCGGGACGAACAGATCTACGCCTACGAGCTCCTGTTCCGCTCGGCCCAATCGCTTACCAGCGCCCACATAAGCGATGCCTCCCAGGCCACCGCCAGCGTCATCCTCAACACCCTGGCCGGCTTCGGAATACAGCACATTTTGGGTAAGCACCAAGGGTTCATCAATGTCGAGTTGGATATCCTGATGAGCGATTCCCTGGAACTGCTGCCTAAAAAGCTGGTGGTGCTGGAACTGCTGGAAACGCTCGAAGTGACGCCGGAGTTGATCGAGCGCTGCCGGGAACTGAAAGAGGCCGGTTTCATCCTGGCGTTGGATGACCATGCGTTCAACCCGGTCTATGACGAGCTGTACCACCTGGTGGCGATCGTCAAGGTGGACCTGCTGAATACCCCGGTGGATGGCTTGGGGCCGATCCTTGAACAGTACCGCCACTACCCCTTCCGGCTGTTGGCCGAAAAGGTGGAGAGCAGGGAAGCCTTCCTCAAATGCCTTGATCTCGGCTTTGACTATTTTCAGGGGTATTACTTCGCCAAACCGGCGGTGATCGAGAAGAAGAAGATCGACGAGGGTGGCACCGAGCTTCTGAAACTGTTGCGTCAGCTGATGGACGACGCCGGAATTGAGGAGATCGAGTCGACCTTCCGCTCCAGCCCCGGCCTCACCTACAAACTGTTGCTGTTGGTCAACTCGGTCTCTTTTGCCGGCCGGGAAAAGATCCAGACGGTACGCCACGCCATCAGCATGCTGGGGCGGGCCCAGATCAAACGTTGGGTGCAACTGGCCCTGTTTGCCTCGGACGACAGCCATACCATGGAAAACCCCCTGATTGATATGGCTGCCGTACGGGGCAGCTTCATGGAGCAGCTCGCCCGGGTCTGCCCCTTACTGCGGGGCACTCCGGAAGCCCCGGACCAGGCCTTCATGACCGGCATCCTGTCGTTGCTCGAATCGATCTACGACATCCCGATGGATCAGGTCGCCCGAGAGTTAAACCTATCCGAAGAGGTCCAACAGGCCCTTCTCCACCGTGAGGGCACCTTTGGCCATTTTCTGGCCCTGGCCGAAGCGCTGGAGCAAACCGACTTTGTGACGGCGGCAAAAATCCTGGGCGAACTTTCCATCCCCTACAGCCAGGTCCTGGCGGCCCAAGTCAAGGCCTACGGCTGGCAGCAGGGGAGCGTCACGTGACGCAGCCGTCCTTTGCCGTCAGTGCCGAGAAGAATCGCTGGTTGCTGCGCCGCATGGCCGAGCTTGAGATCCGTGAAGAGGAACTTGAGGAACGGTTTGTCCGTTCCTCGGGCCGCGGGGGCCAGCACCTCAATAAAACCTCCACGGCGGTGCAGGTCTGTCATCTGCCCACCGGCCTCACAGCCCGCTGCGGCCGTGAACGAAGCCAGTCCCTGAACCGCTTTCTGGCCCGCCGGGAACTGTTGGAAAAAATTGCCCGCGCCCGTGGGCTCACCACCGCTGAGGAGATCCTCAGTGCCAAAATCCGCAAACAAAAGGCACGCCGGCAGCGCCGTTCCACCGCCGCCGCCCCGACGTCAGACCGACCATGATACCTAGCGCCTCACTGAAACGACTCGAATTTGACAAACTGCTGCAGCTGGT
>JAJXUW010000005.1 GCA_021782545.1 Deltaproteobacteria bacterium
TATCCCCTCTGTTGAGATATTGGGCCAGGCAGCACCTGGGGTGAGCACCGGCGAGGCGATGGCCGAGATGGAGAAGATGGCCGCCAAGCTGCCCACCGGTATCGGCTATGAATGGACCGGCCTCTCCTACGAGGAAAAGCAGGCCGGCAAACAGGCACCGGCCCTGTACGCCATCTCGCTGCTGGTGGTCTTCCTGTCGGTGGCGGCCCTCTACGAAAGCGTGACCATCCCGTTTGTCAACATGCTGATGCTGCCGCTGGGGCTGGTGGGGGCGGTGACGGCGGTGACCCTGCGGGTGCTGCCCAACGACGTCTACCTGCAGATCGGTCTCCTGACCACCGTGGGACTCTCCACCAAGAACGCCATCCTGATCATCCAGTTCATCAAGGAACAGCTCCATCAGGGGCATGAGCTGGTGGAGGCCACCCTGAACGCGGTCAAAATCAGGCTACGGCCGGTGATCATGACCTCCCTGGCCTTCTTCTTCGGCACCCTCCCCCTGGCCCTCACCAAGGGGGCCGGCGCCGGGGCACAGAACGCCATCGGTACCGCCGTCACCGGGGGGCTCTTGTCGGCAACCTTCATCGACCTGATCTTTATTCCGTTCTTTTTCGTGCAGGTCTCCCGGCTCTTTGGCCGCAAGAAGTATAAACAACTTGCAGCAGAACCTGCCGCTGACACCGCTGCCAAGGAGCACTGATATGACCGCTAGAACCTATTATGCGACGGGAGCTCTGCTGCTACTCACCGGTTGCACCATGGCGCCCAGCTACACCCGCCCCGCTGCACCGGTCCCTGCCGCCTGGCCCACCGGCCCGGCCTACAAGGCACCCGCCGACGCCACGACCGCCGGGAAACAGGCCGCCGATATCCCGTGGCAGGATTTTTTTATCGAGCCGCACCTGCGCCAAGTGATTGAACTAGCCCTGAAAGAGAACCGCGACCTGCGGGTTGCGGTTCTCAACATCGAGAAGACCCGGGCCCAGTACCAGATCCAGCGGGCCGACCTGCTGCCGACCGTGAACGGCACCGCCGGCGCCACCATACAGCGCCTGCCGGCCGACCTCTCCTCCACCGGCAGGGCGCGGACCAGCGAGCAGTACAGCGTCGGGCTGGGTGTGAGCAGTTATGAGCTGGACCTGTTCGGCCGGGTGCGCAGCCTGAAGGACCAGGCCCTGGAAGAGTACCTGGCCACCGAGCAGGCCCGACGCGCGGTCCAGATCAGCCTGGTGGCCGAGGTAGCCAACGCCTGGCTCACCCTGGCCGCCGACCGGGAACGGCTCAAGCTGGCCCAGGAGACCCTCGCGAGCCAGCAGGAAAGCTACCAGCTGATCCAACACCGTTTTGATGCCGGTGCTTCATCACAATTGGACCTGCGCCAGGCTCAGACCCGTGTGGAGGCGGCCAGGGTAGACAGCGCCCTCTACACCGCCCAACTGGCCCAGGCCGTAAATGCCCTCAATCTGCTGGTGGGAGCTGCCGTCCCCGCCGATCTGTTGCCCTCTGAGCTGGGCGCCATCACGGCGATGCAGGAGCTGCCGGTGGGGCTCCCTTCCGAGGTGCTGCTCAAACGCCCCGATATCCTGCAGGCCGAAGGGCTGCTCAAGGCAGCCAATGCCAACATCGGTGCCGCCCGGGCGGCCTTTTTCCCACGCATCGGCTTAAGCGCCAGTTTCGGTACGGCCAGTGCCAAACTAACCGACCTGTTCATGCCCGGTTCGGCGGCCTGGAACTTCGTGCCGCAGATCAGCGTACCGCTCTTTGATACCGGCAGAAACCTGGCAAGCCTGAAGGTCAGCGAAGCTAACCGGCATATCGCCGTGGCCCAGTATGAAAAAGCGATCCAGACCGCCTTCCGGGAGGTAGCGGACACCCTGGCCAACAACGGCACGCTGGATGAGCAGTTGCAGGCCCAACAGGCACTGGCCGAGGCCAGTGCCGACAGCTACCGGCTGTCCGAGGCGCGCTACGACAAGGGGGTGGACAGCTACCTGACCGTTCTTGATTCACAGCGTTCGACCTACAGCGCCCAGCAGGGGCTGATCAGTGTCCGCCTAGCCAAACTGGCGAACCAGGTCACGCTGTACAAGGTGCTGGGGGGTGGCGCCGGCAAATAAAGGGACCCATTGCCGGTTGATCGGCTGCCAACCGGTAAAAAATTGGTACACTGATGAAGGTACGTCATGCCGTCATCACGAATGGTCATCTATGCGGTTAATGCCGTGATGGCCTGCAGTACCGGGTCGCCCAGCCCGGCGAGGTGGTCGGCGCCGGCGGCCGGATGCCGAGCATGGTGGACCTAAGCGACGTCTACATGACCTTCTCCCTCCCCACTGCCGCCACAGGAAAGGTTGCCATCGGCACGAAGGTACGGCCAGTACTGGACGCCGCCCCTCAATACGTCATTCCCGCCACGGCATCGTTCGTGACCGATGTGGCCCAATTCACCCCCAAAACCGTAGAGACCGCCAGAGAACGGGAGGAGCTGATGTTCCGCATCAAGGCACAGATCCCGGCGAAACTGCTCAACCAAGCACATCGCGCAGGTCACAACCGGCCTGCCGGGCGTGGCGTACATTCGACTGGATGCCAACACCACTTGGCCGGCACGCCTACAGATAAAGCCACCCCGATTCGTTGCCGCTCGGCCAGCGCCAGCGGCTTTCACTGACAGTGGCCATGCACCACGTTTAGAGAGATTGAATAACAGAAAAAAAGAGGTACCATGCAACAGAGGCAGGTTGATCCATAACTGCCCAAAGGATGCATCCCGACCAAGGAGGACAATGACATGCAGGTGACACGCAGGCAGTTCTTCAAGTTTTGCGCCGGCGGCGTGGGGGGATCCAGCGCGGCGCTGCTCGGCCTTTCCACCGGCGAGGCGCTGGCGGAGGAGGTGCGCGCCTTCAAGCTGACCCGTACCACCGAGGTCCGCAACACCTGTCCCTACTGTTCGGTGGGATGCGGCATCATCATGAGCAGCCTGGGTGACCGGGCCAAAAACGTCACCACGACCATCATCCATATCGAGGGCGATGCCGACCATCCGGTCAACCGCGGGACACTCTGCCCCAAGGGGGCCAGCCTGCTCGATTTCATCCACAGCCCCAACCGTCTGCACTACCCTGAATACCGGGCCCCTGGCAGCTCTGAATGGAAGCGGATCTCCTGGGATGAGGCGCTCGGACGTATCGCCCGGCTGATGAAACAGGACCGTGATGCGAACTTTGTCGCCAGGACGCCTGACGGCCTGACGGTGAACCGCTGGCTTACCACCGGCTTTCTGGCAGCCTCGGCCGCCAGCAACGAGACCGGCTACCTGACCAACAAGATGTTGCGCAGCCTGGGGGCGGTTGCCCTGGACAATCAGGCCCGGGTCTGACACGCCCCCACGGTGGCAAGTCTTGCCACCACCTTCGGCCGCGGCGCCATGACCAACCATTGGGTTGACATCAAAAACGCCGATGTGGTCGTCATTATGGGGGGTAACGCCGCCGAGGCCCACCCCTGCGGCTTCAAGTGGGTAACCGAGGCAAAGGCCCACAACAACGCCACGCTGATCGTCGTTGACCCGCGCTTCACCCGCTCGGCGGCCGTGGCCGATTACTACGCCCCGATCCGCTCCGGCAGCGACATCGCCTTTCTCGGCGGTTTGATCAATTACCTGCTGAGCAACGACAAGATTCAGCACGAGTACGTCAAACGGTTCACCGACGCCACCTTCCTGGTGAATGACGGCTACCGTTTTGAGGGAGGTCTGTTTTCCGGCTACGACCCGGCCACCCATGCCTATGACAAGGCCAGCTGGGCCTATCAGAAGGGGCCCGACGGCTTTGTAGTGACCGACGACACCCTGCAGCATCCGCGCTGCGTCTTCAACCTGCTCAAGCAGCA
The DNA here is from genome assembly GCA_021782545.1 of Deltaproteobacteria bacterium. GTDB lineage: Bacteria > Desulfobacterota > Desulfuromonadia > Geobacterales > Pseudopelobacteraceae > Trichlorobacter. The sequence continues at coordinate 3,895 of JAJXUW010000005.1, forward strand.
CTACTCCCGGTATACCGCCGAGATGGTCGCCAGGGTTACCGGCACCCCCCGGGAGCAGTTTCTCAAGGTCTGCGAGCTGATCGCCGCAACCTCGGCCCCCGACAAGACCACTACCTTCATGTACGCCCTGGGCTGGACGCAGCACTCCGTCGGTACGCAGATGATACGAACCACCGCCATGGTACAACTGCTTTTGGGCAATATCGGCATGGCAGGGGGCGGCATCAACGCCCTGCGTGGCCATTCCAACATCCAGGGACTGACCGACCTGGGGCTGCTCTCCAACATGCTACCCGGCTACCTGACCCTGGCCGGGGACAAGGAACAGGATTTCAAGACCTTCCTCGACAAACGGGCCTTCAAACCGCTCCGGCCGGGCCAGATGAGCTACTGGCAGAACTACCCCGCCTTCCACGTCAGCCTGATGAAGTCATGGTACGGCGATGCCGCCACACGGGACAACAACTGGTGCTACGACTGGCTGCCCAAGCTGGACAAGGTGTACGACGTCCTGCAGGTATTCGAACTGATGCACCAAGGCAAGCTGAACGGCTACGTGGCCCAGGGGTTCAACCCGTTGGCCGCCTTCCCCGACAAGGCAAAGATCAGCCGCGCCCTGGCCAACCTGAAGTTCCTGGTGGTGATCGACCCGCTGGCAACGGAGACCTCTGAATTCTGGAAAAACTTCGGCGAGTTCAACGAGGTGAACCCTGCCGCGATCAAGACCGAGGTATTCCGCCTGCCCTCCGGTTGTTTTGCCGAAGAGGATGGCTCACTGGTCAACTCAAGCCGTCTCCTGCAATGGCACTACAAGGGTGAAGACCCGCCGGGCGAGGCCAAGGGCGATGCCGAGATCATCGCCGGTCTCTTCCTGAAGCTGCGGGAACTGTACCGCACGGAAGGGGGCGCCTTCCCCGACCCGATCCGCAACCTTACCTGGCCCTACCGGATACCCGCCAGCCCCTCGGCCGAAGAGCTGGCCCGGGAGTTCAACGGCAAGGCGCTGGACAACGTGACCGACCCGAAAGACCCGACCAAGGTGCTGGCCAAGGCCGGCGAACAGCTGGCCGGCTTTGCCCAGCTGCGCGATGATGGTTCCACCGCCTGCGGCTGCTGGATCTTCTCCGGTGCCTGGACCCAGGTCGGCAACATGATGGCCCGCCGCGACAACAGTGACCCGAGTGGCCTGGGCAACACCCCCAACTGGGCCTTTGCCTGGCCGGCCAACCGGAGGATCATCTACAACCGGGCTTCCTGCGATGCCGCCGGCAAGCCCTGGGACCCCCGGCGCACGGTAATCGCGTGGAATGCCAAGGCTACGCAGTGGCAGGGGATGGACGTACCGGACATGCGGCCCGATGCGGCACCGGAACAGAACGTGGGCCCGTTCATCATGAACCCGGAGGGGGTGGCGCGGCTGTTTGGCGTCGACAAGCTGGCGGACGGCCCGTTCCCTGAACACTACGAACCGTTCGAGACACCGCTCGGCACCAACCCGCTGCACCCTGCCGTGGTCAGCAACCCGGCGGCACGGCTCTTCAAGGATGACCGGGAGGCGCTGGGCAGCGCCAAGGAATTCCCCTACATCGCTACCACCTACCGCCTGACCGAACATTTCCATTTCTGGACCAAGCACGCCCGCCTGAACGCTATCCTCCAGCCAGAACAGTTCGTCGAGATCGGCGAGGAACTGGCCAAAGAAAAGGGCATTCGCTCGGGCGACCAAGTCACGGTCAGCTCAAAACGAGGCCATATCAAGGCGGTGGCCGTGGTAACCAAACGCTTGAAGGCACTCGTGGTGGACGGTAAGCTGCTCCATACCGTGGGGATTCCGATCCACTGGGGCTTCAAGGGGGTGGCGAAAAACGGCTATCTCGCCAACACGCTGACCCCCTTTGTGGGTGACGCCACTACCCAGACCCCCGAGTTCAAGACGTTTCTGGTCACCATCGAGAAAGCGTGAGGGAGTGAGCCATGGCACTGCAATCATTGGATATCAAACGACGCTCGGCCACGACCACCCCCTCTGCTGGCATACGCAGCACCCCGGAGCTGGCCAAGCTGATCGACGTCTCGAAGTGCATCGGCTGCAAGGCGTGTCAGGCCGCCTGCATGGAATGGAACGACCTGCGGGATGACATCGGTACTACCGCCGGCACTTACGACAACCCGCGCGACCTGACCGAACACAGCTGGACCGTGATGCGTTTCGCCGAGGTGGAGCCTGAGCCGGGAAGGCTCGAATGGCTGATCCGCAAGGACGGCTGCATGCATTGCGCAGATCCCGGCTGCCTCAAGGCCTGCCCGGCACCGGGGGCGGTCGTTCAGTACCACAACGGTATCGTTGACTTCCATGAGGAGCACTGCATCGGCTGCGGCTACTGCGTGACCGGCTGCCCCTTCAATATCCCACGGCTTTCCCGGGCGGATGCCAAGGTATACAAGTGCACCCTCTGCGCCGACCGGGTTGCGGTTGGGCTTGAGCCGGCCTGTGTGAAAACCTGCCCGACCGGGGCGATCATGTTCGGCACCAAGACGGATATGCTGAAGCAGGCGGCTGGACGGATCACCGATCTGAAGCGACGCGGCTTTGCCAAGGCAGGCGTCTACGACCCGAAAGGGGTGGGGGGGACCCACGTCATCTATCTGCTGCAGCACGCCGACCGTCCCGAACTGTACAGCGATCTCCCTGATAACCCGTCGATCAGCCCGATGGTCAGCCTCTGGAAAGGTGCCGTCAAGCCGCTGACCTCACTGGCCTTCGGCATGATCGCCGTTGGCGCCTTTTTTCACTATCTGGTCAAAGGTCCCAACCGGGTCCCGGAGGAGCGCGAACAGGAGGTTGACCAATGAAAAACAATCCTCAGAATCTGCTCCGCTTTACGGCCGCCGAACGCGCCAACCACTGGCTGGTGGCCATCTGCTTCGTCCTGGTGGCGCTGTCCGGACTCGTTTTCTTCTATCCGGCCTTTTACCCCTTGAGCCAGTTGTTCGGCGGCGGTGTCTGGGCCCGCATCCTCCATCCCTTCATCGGCCTGCTGCTGTTCGCCGCCTTCGGTCTGATGTTTGTCAAATTCAGGGACTTAAACCGCATCACCGCCACCGATCGGGAATGGCTGCGGCATACGCGGGAGCTGCTGAACGGTGACGAACAAGGTCTGCCGGAGGCGGGCAAGTTCAACGGCGGGCAGAAGCTGCTGTTCTGGCTGCTGGTGGCCTGCGTGGCGCTGCTGCTGCTGTCGGGCATCGTCATCTGGCGGGCCTATTTCTCCCCCCTGTTTCCGCTCTGGCTGATCAGACTCGCCGCGGTCGTGCATGCCGCCGCCGGTGCCGGTATGATCGCCCTGATCCTGGGGCATATCTACATGGGCATCTGGACCAGCGAGAGCATGGCTGGCATGCTGTATGGCCAGGTCAGGCGACCGTGGGCCAGACTGCACCACCGGGCATGGTTCCGCCAGATGACCGGAGACGACCAATGACCACCGGCAGTCTCGTTCTGGAGCCAGGGCAGTTCGAACCGCCGGCAGGACAGATCACTTTCCTGTACCTGCCGGCACAGGACCTGTTCGTACGCCGTGCCGCACGTCTGCGACAGCTGGCCAACGGCCACGCACTGGGCGGTTACCTGCAGTTTCTGGCCTCCCTGGCGGATACGCAACAGACGGCCCTTCAACGCCTGCCCGCACCGGTGTTACCGGCTCCTGACGAACAGCGGCTGTGCCGTCAGCACGGCATGCCGCTACTCAGTGCCACCACCTGGCCGCGTGAGCCGGTCTGGCACGAAGCGCTGTCAGCAATCCTGCGGCAGATGTCGCAGATCGACCTGCCGGTCGCGGCCCAGGAGACCATCCGTTCCTTGGCCCGGCAGACCCCGGCCTACCTGGAGCGACAGGCAGGGCTGATGCTGATGGAGGAGTGGGAAGAACTCCAGCCGAACGAGGCGCCGTTTATCGGTGCCGCCCTGCAGGTCTACTGGCTGCGCCTGGCATCGGCCCTCGACGCCCAGACGGTTGGCCGCCTTGAGCCGTCAGGCCGCTGTCCGGTCTGCGGCTCCCGGCCGGTAGCCGGCATGGTGCGGGGCGATGGCCTACGCTACTTAAGCTGTTCACTCTGCTCCTGCCAGTGGCACCTGGTGCGGGTCACCTGCAGCAGCTGCCGGTCCACCCAGGGGATCAACCTCCATACGCTGCATGGTGCTGACGATCCGGTGCGGGCTGAGAGCTGCGATGCCTGCAACAGCTACCTGAAGCTGCTATACCTGGAAAAAGAGGGGCTGCTGGACCCGATCGCCGACGACCTGGCCACCCTGGCCCTCGACATGCTGCTGGAGCACGAAGGCTTCCTGAACGCCGGCTCGAATCTGCTGTTTCATCCCGGTCGCGGGCCCGAATGACCGTGACAACCTGCGACCGTTCCTGCTATCATCGCCCCGCAAACGGCTTGCTACGACGAGACACCCATGCCATTTCTCACCAATATCACCCCCGACTGGCTGGAGGCCCAGTACCGCCGCTGGCTGGAGGCGCCCGACCAGCTGGATCCGGTCTGGCAGGCCTTTTTCAGCGGCTATCAGCTTGCCGGGGAAGGATCCGGTCAAGCGGGGCCTGACCCGTCCAGCGGCCGCTGCCGCGACTGTTCGGCCAAACAGGCCGGGGTGGCGGCCCTGATCCGCCGCTACCGCGACATCGGCCACCTGCTGGCCTGCACCGACCCGTTCTCACCCTGCCCCATCTCCCACCCCCTGCTGGAGCTGGCCAACTTCGGCCTGGATGACGGCGACCTAGACACCGTCTTTATCCTCCCCAATTTTCACCTGCAGCAGGCGACCCTGCGCGAGATCATCGCCTCACTGCGGGCGACCTACTGCCGCTCCATCGGTGTTGAGTACCAGCATATCCAGGAACCGGCCGAACGCCACTGGCTGCGTGACCGGATGGAGCCCACCGCCAACCGGACCGTCCTCGACCGGGCGGCCCAGACGGCGCTCCTGCGCACCTTGAGCGAGGCAGCCCTGTTCGAGGCGTTCCTGCACCGGCGCTTTGTCGGCCAGAAACGGTTCTCCCTTGAAGGGGGCGAGGCGCTGATCCCCTTTCTGGAGCAGGTGGTGCAGGCGGCACCGGCGGCCGGGGTGCAGGAGCTGGTGCTGGGGATGCCCCACCGCGGCCGGTTGAATGTGCTGGCCACCATCCTGGGCAAACCGCTGGCCACCATCTTTGCCGAGTTTGCCGACAACCTGGAGCTAGGTTTTGTGGGGGAGGGGGATGTAAAGTATCATAAGGGGTTCGACAGCGACCGGATGGTTGCCGACGGCGGCCGGCTGCACCTGACCCTGGCCTTCAACCCAAGCCACCTGGAGGCGGTTAATCCGGTGGTGGAGGGGAAATGCCGTGCCCGTCAGGACCGGCGCGGCCCGGATGGCCGCCGGCAGGTGCTGCCGGTGCTGATCCATGGTGATGCGGCCTTCAGCGGCCAGGGGCTGGTGGCCGAGACCCTGAACCTCTCCCAGCTGGAGGGGTACGGCACCGGCGGCACCATCCATCTGGTGCTGAACAACCAGATCGGCTTTACCACCCTGCCGGTGGATGCCCGTTCCACCCGCTACGCCACCGATCTGGCCAAGATGCTGATGGTGCCGGTGTTTCACGTCCACGGTGAAGACCCCGAGGCGGTGGTCCACCTGGCCCGGCTGGCCCTGGACTACCGGCAGACCTTCGGCCGCGACACGGTGGTGGAGATCATCTGCTACCGCCGCCACGGCCACAACGAAGGGGACGAACCGGCCTTTACCCAGCCGCTGATGTACGAGTGGATCAGGCAGCATCCCCCGGTGCACACCCTCTATGGGCACAAGCTGGTTGCCGACGGCCTCGATGCTGCCATCCCGGCCGCCCTGGAACAGGAGATCGACCATCGCCTGCAGGCCGCCTACGGGTCACCGGCCGAGCCGGTGGGGCTCGGCTTCAGCTCCGCATGGCACGGCATCCAGCGCGACTACACGCCGGTCAGCGTGATGACCGCCATCCCCCGGCAACGGCTGATGGCGCTGTCCCAGCAGTTGGCCACCCTGCCGGACGGATTCAGCCCCCATCCCAAGATCGCGACGTTGCTGAACAAACGGCTGGAGGCGGTGCAAAACGGCGCCGGTATCGACTGGGGAAACGCCGAGACCCTGGCCTACGCCACCCTGCTTGCGGAAGGGATTCCGGTGCGGCTCTCCGGTCAGGACAGCCGGCGTGGCACCTTCAACCACCGTCACGCCGTGCTGCACGATAGCACAACCGGCGCGACCCACACGCCGCTGGCCGTACTACCGGCGGCCAACGCCCCCTTTGCGGCCTACGACAGCCTGCTTTCGGAAGCCGCGGTGCTGGGGTTCGAGTACGGCTATTCCGTAACCTCGCCCCACCAGTTGGTGCTCTGGGAGGCCCAGTTCGGTGACTTCGCCAACGGCGCCCAGGTAATCATCGACCAGTTCATCGCCGCCGGCGCCACCAAATGGGACCGTTCCTGCGGCCTGGTGCTGCTCCTGCCCCACGGCTACGAAGGACAGGGGGCGGAACACTCCAGCGCCAGGATCGAGCGCTATCTGCAACTCTGCGCCGAAGGCAACCTGCTGGTGGCCAACCCCTCCACGCCGGCCCAACTGTTTCATCTGCTGCGGCGCCAAGTGCACCTGCCGTTCCGCAACCCGCTGGTGGTATTCACCCCCAAGAGCCTGCTACGCCACCCACGCTGCGTCTCCAACCTGGATGAGCTGACAGACGGCTCTTTCAGGGAGCTGCTGTTGGAAGCGCCTCCGCTGCAGGCCATCACCACGGTGCTCGTCTGCAGCGGCAAGGTCTACTACGACCTGCTCGAAGAACGGGAGCGGCACCGGCGCGACGATGTGGCCCTCATCAGACTGGAGCAGCTCTACCCCCTGCGGGAAGACCTGCTCGCCGAGGCACGTATGCGCTACGCCGGGGTGACGGACTGGCGCTGGGTGCAGGAAGAGCCGGCCAACATGGGGGCCTGGAGCTTCCTGCAACCCGAACTGACGCGACTTTTTGCACGCGAGCTGCGCTATATCGGCCGCCCGGCGGCGGCGGCCCCGGCCACCGGTTCCCACCGCCAGCACGGCGCGGAACAGGCGGCCCTGGTGGCGGCGGCCTTTGCGCCGCCCCAGACCGCCAGCCAGCCGGCATGAAACGAGGTGTGGTATGGAGATAACCGTTCCCGCTGTGGGTGAATCGGTCTTCGAGGCCTTGGTGGCCCTGTGGCGCAAAGAGGACGGCGCGGCAGTGCGGCGCGATGAGGTGCTGTGCGAGCTTGAGACCGACAAGATCACCTTCGAACTCCAGGCCGAGGCCGCTGGCATCCTGCATATCACGGTACCGGCCGGCCAGACGGTAAAGATCGGTGCGGTCATCGGCAGCATTGAGGATGCAGGCGCCGCTGCAGCCACGAAGCCAACGGGGCCTACCGTCGCAGCCCCGCCACCCTTCGTCATGCCGGCGGCCCGCAAGCTGGCCGCCGAACAGGGGATCGATCCGGCCTCTCTTTCCGAAACCGGCACGGGGGGACGGGTCACCGTGGCGGATGTGCAGCACGCCTTGGCCGGGCAGACGCCTCCTGCTGCCGCTCCCATCGCACCACAACCGGCGCCGCCCCGCACCGGGCACCCACCGGCAGAACCAGAAAAAAACCGCAGCCGACGGGTGCCGATGACGCCGATCCGCCGCCGGATCGCCGAGCGTCTGCTGCAGGCGCGCCAGCAGACCGCCATGCTGACCACCTTCAACGAGGTGGAGATGTCACGGGTCATGGCTCTGCGCAGCCAGTACCAAGAGGTGTTCCGCCAGCGGCACCAGGTATCCCTCGGGCTGATGTCGTTCTTCGTCAAGGCCTCGGTGGAGGCGCTCAGGGAGTTTCCGGAGGTAAACGCCTCCCTCGACGGCGACGACATCGTCTATCACGACTTCTACGACCTGGGGATCGCCATCGGCGCGGAAAAAGGGCTGGTGGTGCCGGTGGTGCGGGATGCCGACCGGCTCCGTTTCCACGAGATCGAGCAGCAGATCGCCGACTATGGGCGCAAGGTTACGGAGAACCGGCTGACCATCGCCGATCTGGAGGGGGGCACCTTCACCATCTCGAACGGCGGGGTCTACGGCTCGCTGCTCTCCACGCCGATCATCAACCCGCCCCAGAGCGCAGTACTGGGGATGCACGCCATCCAGAACCGGCCGGTGGAGCGGGACGGCCAGATCGTGCTGCGGCCGATGATGTATCTGGCCCTCTCCTACGATCACCGGATCATCGATGGCCGGACGGCGGTACAGTTCCTGAAGCGGGTCTGCACGCTGGTGGCCGAACCTGACGAACTGTTTCTCGAAGTATAACGGAGGAGACCATGACAGAAACCTACGACCTGGTGGTGATCGGCGCCGGACCGGGCGGCTACGTGGCGGCGATCCGGGCGCGACAGCTGGGGATGACCGTGGCGGTGGTGGAAAAACGGGCCGCCCTTGGCGGGGTCTGCCTGAACGAGGGCTGCATCCCCAGCAAGGCGCTCCTGGATTCATCGGAGCTATTCGCCCAGATCAGGGACAAGGCGGCTGGCCACGGCATTATGGTGGAACCGCCCCGTCTGGAGCTTGCCCGGATGCAAGAACGCAAGCGGGAGGTAGTGGGGAAGCTGACCGAGGGCATCGCCTTTCTATTCAAGAAGAACGGCATCACCCGGCTGACCGGCACCGCCAGCCTGGCCGGGGTGGGGAGTGACGGCCTGATCGCCGTCAGCATCGCCGGCGACGACCCGGCCCAACCTGCCCGGTTGCAGGGACGACGAGTCCTGCTGGCAACCGGCAGCAGCGCCGTCGCCCTGCCAGGCATTCCGTTCGACGGCCGCCATGTAGTGGATGCCAGCGGAGCCCTGGCCTTCGAGCAGGTGCCCGAGCACCTCCTGGTGGTGGGGGCCGGCTACATCGGGCTTGAACTGGGGTCGGTCTGGCGGCGCCTGGGGGCGCGGGTGACGGTGGTGGAGACCCTGGCCAAGCCGCTGCCGGCAACCGATGGCCAGGTGGCCGACACCCTGGTGCGCAGCCTGAAGAAACAGGGGTTCAGCTTCAGGATGGAGACCAAAGCCGCCGGCCTTAAGCAGCAGGATGACGGCCTGGCCGTTGAGCTGGCAGGGCCGGCCGGCAACGAACAGGTACACTGCGACCGGCTGCTGGTGGCAGCAGGACGCCGGCCGGTCACCGCCGGTCTGGGACTTGAGAATGTGGGGCTCACCGTGGGCGTCGACGGGCGGCTCACGGTGGATGAACAGTATGCCACCAGTGTGCCGGGTATCTTCGCCATCGGCGATCTGGTGGCGGGACCGATGCTGGCCCACAAGGCCTCGGAAGAAGGGGTGGTCTGCGTGGAACGGATGGCTGGCCAGGCCTCCCGGGTAGCGTACGACTGCCTGCCCGGCGTGGTCTACACCTGGCCCGAGGCGGCCGGTGTCGGCAGGACCGAGGAGCAGCTCAAGGCGTCGGGCCGCCCCTACCTGACGGGCCGGTTCAACTTCAGCGCCAACGGCCGGGCCCGCTGTATGGATGAGGGGGAGGGATTTGTCAAACTGCTGGCCGATGCCGAGAGCGGCCGGATCGAGGGGGTCCATATCATCGGCCCACGGGCCTCGGACCTCATCGCCGAGGCGGTGACCGCCATGACCTACGGCGCCACGGCCCAGGATCTGGCCATGACCTTCCACGGCCATCCAACCCTGGCCGAGGCCCTGAAGGAGGCCGCCCTGGACGCCCACAAGCAGGCCATCCACGCCTGATTCCATTTGCCGCCCGCCGGCAGATGTTCTATACTGTCGTCGCAGAACGGTTTGAAGCTACGGGGGGCCTATATGGCACAGGAAACCATCTATCTGATCGGGGCCGGCATCGAAGGCCAGGAAGGGGTCAGCGCCAAGGCGCGGGAGCTCATCGCCGGGTCAGGCCTCTTGGTCGGCCGGCAGCGGCACCTGGACCGCTTTGCGGATTTTGGCGGTGAAAAGGTGGTGCTGCCTGAACTGCCGGCCCTGCTGGAGCTCTTGAAAAACACCGACAAGCAGGCCGTGGTGCTGGCCTCCGGCGATCCCAACTTCTTCGGGGTGGCCCGCTTTCTCTTGCGCAACCTGCCCAAAGAACGGCTGGAAATCTTCGCCAACGTCACCAGCATGCAGTACGCCTTTGCCCGGATCAAGGAACCGTGGGACGACGCCATCTTCCTGTCGGTCCATGGCCGGGGGATGGGACGGGTCATTGACAAGATCGTGGCCTCGGAGAAGGCCTGCATCCTGACCGACCCGGTCAACACCCCGGCGGCCATCGCCCGCGAGCTTCTGGACCGGGGGGCAGAAGGGTACGAGGCCTGGGTCTGCGAAAACCTGGGATTGCCCGGCGAAAAATTTACCCGCACCGATGTCAAGGGGCTGCTGCAGCTCACCCCTTCCGACCTGAACCTGCTGATCCTGATCCGCACCTGGGAACCGACCCTTACCAACTACCCCCTGATCGGCATCGATGATGAGGAGTTCGCCACCATCAAAAAACTGATCACCAAGCAGGAGGTGCGGGCGGTCACCCTGGCCAAGCTGCAGCTCCAGAACGACCTGGTGCTGTGGGACATCGGCGCGGGATCCGGGTCGGTCTCCATCGAGGCCTCCAACCTGATGCCCAACGGCAAACTGTTCGCCCTTGAAAAGAACCCCCAGTGCGTGGCGCACCTGCGGGAGAACCTGGCCAAATTCTGCGCCCACAACGTCAAGCTGGTGGAGGCCTGCGCACCGGAGGGACTGGAGGATCTGCCCGACCCGGACCGGGTCTTTATCGGCGGCGCCGGCGGCAGCCTGGAGGAGATCGTCGAGCAGGTGGATCGCCGTCTGAAGGGGGGCGGTCTGATTGTGCTCAATGCCGTGACCCTGGACACCCTGGGCCGGTCGGTGGAGCTGTTGGAGTATCACGGCTATCAGGTGGAGGTGGCCTGCATCAACGTGGCCCGTACCCGCCCGCTTACCGAGTACAAGCTGTTCGAGGCCCAAAATCCGATCTACATCATCTCGGCCGCCAAACCGGGGGCAGCATGAGCCGGCTGTTTCTGGTGGGGGTCGGCCCCGGTGACCCGGAACTGCTGACCCGCAAGGCGGAACGGGTGCTGCGGGAGGTGGATGTGATCGCCGCCCCGGTCACCGCCCCCAGCGAATCCAGCCAGGCGCTGGGCATCGTACGGGAGTTCCTCGATGAACGGCGTCAGCACCTGCTGCCGCTGCTCTTCCCGATGTCCAGCGACCGGGCCACGCTGGAGCCCCACTGGCAGGAGGCCTGCCGGCTAGTAGCCGAACGGGTGGACGCCGGCAAGACGGTGGCCTTCATCACCCTCGGTGATCCCCTGTTTTACGCCACCTCCCTCTACCTGTTGGAGCGGATGCGCCAGGACTACCCGGAGGTGCCGGTTGAGGTGGTGCCGGGGGTCTCCAGCATCTCCGCCGCCGCCGCTGAGGGGAAGTTCACCCTGGCCGAAGGGGCCGAACGGCTGGCAGTGCTGCCGGCAACGGCCGGTGAGGCGGCTATCAGTGCGGCCCTGCAGCAGAACGACACGCTGGTGCTGCTCAAGGTCAAACCGGCCTTTGGCGCGGTCATGGCCCTACTTGACGCCTATCCCGATGCCCGGCTCTTGTTTGCTCAGCGGGTCGGCATGGCCGATCAGGTGATCCTCTCCGACCGGGCCGCCATCGCCAACCACCAGCCCGACTACCTGTCGCTTCTGATCGTCCGTCAAACCAAGCGCTGAGCCACCCTGCCACGCCTCTGCCCCCTGCTGTCGGCAATATCTGCACACCCGCGCCATGGAGAACCGTTGTCATGTCTGATCCCCTGATTCCCCACACACCATCAGCCTACGACTACCCGCTTTTGATCAAAAACCTGCTGTTCTGCCCGGTTATCGATAATCCGGATCAGGAGATCGTGTACCGTCACCACCGCTTCACCTACCGTTGTCTGCGCCAACGGGTGGCGCAACTGGCCAATGCCCTGGCCGGGCTCGGCGTCAAGCGGGGTGATACCGTAGCGGTGATGGACTGGGATTCACACCGCTACCTGGAATGTTTCTTCGCGGTGCCGATGATCGGGGCGGTCCTGCACACCATCAATGTGCGGCTGTCGCCGGAACAGATCCTCTACACCATCGACCATGCCGAAGACGACCTGCTGCTGGTTAACGGCGAATTCCTGCCGATACTGGAACAGATCAAGGGAAGGATCGAGCAGTCCGGCACGGTGCGTGGTTACGTGCTGATGAACGACGAACCAACACTCCCCGCAAGCAGCATCCCCTTTGCCGGCGAATACGAGGCCTTATTGGCCAAGGCAGCGACAACGTTCGACTTCCCTGACTTCGATGAGAACACCCGCGCCACCACCTTTTACAGCACCGGCACCACCGGCCTGCCCAAAGGGGTCTACTTCAGCCATCGCCAGTTGGTGCTGCACACCATGGGCGTGATGGCCATGCTGGGGTCATCCGTGGGGCACGGCAGCTTCAACCGGCAGGATGTCTACATGCCGATCACGCCGATGTTCCACGTCCATGCCTGGGGCCTGCCGTACGTAGCCACCATGCTGGGAGTCAAGCAGGTCTATCCCGGCCGCTATCTGCCCGATGTCCTGCTTGAACTGCGGGAAAAGGAAGGGGTGACCTTCTCCCACTGCGTCCCCACCATCCTGCATATGCTCCTCAAGCACCCGCATGCGCAACGTCTGGACCTCTCCGGTTGGAAATTGATCATCGGCGGGGCGTCCATGTCCAAGGCACTCTGCCTGGAGGCGATGCAGCGGGGAATTGACGTCTTTACCGGCTACGGCATGTCGGAGACCTGCCCGATACTGACGATTGCCCATCTCACCCCTGAACTCCTGGAGCTTTCGCACGAAGAACAGGCCGAGATCCGTTGCAAGACCGGCCGCACCCTGCCGCTGGTGGATCTGCGGGTGGTGGACAGCCACTTGCAGGAACAACCCCGCGATGGCCGGAGCAGCGGAGAAATTGCGGTACGGGCTCCCTGGCTGACCCAAGGTTATCTCAAGGATTACAAGGCATCGGAACGGCTGTGGGAAGGTGGCTGGCTGCACACCGGCGATGTGGCGGTGCGGGACGGTCTGGGCTATGTCAAGATCACCGACCGTACCAAAGACGTGCTCAAGGTGGCGGGTGAATGGGTATCATCGCTGGAGCTGGAAGATATCATCGCCCATCATCCTGCCGTGGCCGAGGTGGCGGTGATCGGGCAGCCCGATGAAAAATGGGGGGAACGGCCCCTGGCGCTGGTGGTCGCCAGGCCGGCAACGGCCCTGACGGAGAAGGAGCTCTCCCACCATGTCATGGCATATGCCGAAAAAGGGATTATCAACAAGCAGGTCGTGCTGCTGAAGATCAAACTGGTAGATCAGATCGACAAGACCAGCGTCGGCAAGATCAACAAGGTGGCACTGCGCGAAAAGCACCTCACGCCATGAATCCCGTTTTTTCCGCCGACTGCAGCGCCCTGATCAGCCACGAGATCATGGCAGCCCACGGTAACGAGGTGTTCTTCATCGCCCACCTTGATGCTGATGGTTGCATTGTCAGCGCCGAGGCGATTGCCCGCGGCAATCAGCAGGCGGTGCCGGCCATCCTCTCCCGGGCCACTGCCGGCGAAATGGTGCTTCACAACCACCCCTCCGGCAATCTGACCCCCTCCGCAGCGGATCTCGACCTGGCCTCCATCTGCGGCAACAACGGTATCGGCTTTGCCATCATCGACAACCGGTGCGAACGCTGCTACCTGGTGGTCTCGCCCCACACCCCCCGCACCGGCGAACTGCTTGCCTTTGATGAGCTTGAGCGGGCCTTCGGGGGCGACGGAATGCTCGCCCACCACCTGAAAGGGTATGAACCACGCGCGGAACAACTACGAATGGCCTTTTGCGTGGCAGAGGCCTTCAACCATGACAAGGTGGCGGCGATCGAGGCCGGCACCGGCACCGGCAAGTCCCTGGCCTACCTGGTCCCTGCCGTGCTCTGGGCGGTCCGCAACGAGCAGCGGGTGGTCGTCTCCACCAACACCATCAACCTGCAGGAGCAGCTGGTAAAGAAGGACATCCCCCTGTTGCAGCGTCACAGCAGCATCCCGTTCAACGCCTGCCTGGTAAAAGGGCGCAACAACTACCTGTGTCTGCGCAAGCTGCAGGCCGGCATTGCCGATCCGGTTCTGTTCCCGGACGCTGCCAGCGAAGAACTGAACGCCATTGCCGCCTGGAGCGAGACCACCGCCAGCGGCTGCCGAAGCGATCTCTCCTTCCAGCCCAGCAACGAGGTATGGGATGACCTGCGCTGTGAGGCCGATCAGTGCGGCCGTTCCCGCTGTCCCCACTTTGGCCGTTGTTTCTTCTATCAGGCCCGGCGCGATGCGGCCTCGGCACAGCTGCTGGTGGTAAACCACGCCCTGCTCCTGGCCGATATCGCGCTGCGCCGGGAAAGCGGCTACGATGCCACCGCCATCTTGCCTCCTTTCAGCCGTCTGATCATCGATGAGGCCCATCACCTTGAAGAGGCGGCCACCAGTGCCCTGTCGGTACACATAAGCCGCGCCGGCGTGATGCGGCAACTGTCCCGCCTGGCACCGGCAGGCAGCCGCGCCGGCATCCTGACCCTCCTGAACAACAAACTGGGCAAAGAGCTGCCCGAACAGTGTGACGACCTGTATCAGGAGTTGTCCGGGCTGATCGAGGCGGCTCTGCTGCCCCAAACCCACGAACTTGCGGCTCTGCTCGACCAAGAGCTTGATTGGCTGGCCCTCACCCTGCGGGAGATGCCGCTGCCGGGGACGGCAGGGCAGGCGGACCGCCAGCCGCGTGGTGAGATCAAGTACCGTATCACGCCTGAGGTACGGACAACGCCGTTATGGAGCGATCTTCAGGCGCGGCTGGGACGACTGGTGGAAAGGCTGGCCGAACTCTCGGCCGGCCTGGGGGCCTTGGACCGAGCCGCCGCCAAACTACCCGAACAGATCCGGCAAGGGCTCGACAGCTGGCTCACCGACGCCGCGGGCATCGCCCGGCGACTCTCCGCAACGGGCGATGAGCTGGGCTGGTTCTGCGGCCAGGACGAAGAGGTCTGCCGCTGGCTTGAGGTCAAACAAAGCAAGCGGGGCGATCAGGCCGCCATCTGCGTGGCACCGCTTGAGGTGGCCGGGACCATCAAGGCCGCTCTGTTGGAGCCGATCTCCACCGTGGTGCTGACCTCGGCTACCCTGACCGTGGGCGGTTCCTTCGGCTACCTGCGGCGACGTATCGGCTTGGACCTGCTGGATGCGGAACGATTGGAGGAATGTGCCCTGGCCTCCCCCTTTGATTATGCCAGACAGGCCCTGGTCGCCATTCCCCGCAATCTGCCGGACCCAACCAGTGCCGCCTTCCGTCAACCACTGGCCGATGCGATACTGCGGGCGGTATCCCTCTCCGGCGGCGGGGCCTTTGTGCTGTTCACCTCCTTTGCGCTGTTGCAGCAGACCCATGCGAGCCTGAAGGCGGACCTTGAACGACTGGGGCTGACGGTACTCCGTCAGGGCGAGGGGAGCGGGCGGCACCAGTTGCTGGCACGCTTTCGCAAAGAACGCCGCGCCGTGCTGTTCGGCACCGACTCCTTCTGGGAGGGGGTGGATGTGAAGGGGGACGCCCTGCGGCTGGTGATCATCACCCGTCTGCCATTCCAGGTGCCGAGCGAACCGATCCAGCAGGCGCGGGCGGAACGGATCGCCGCACGCGGCGGTGACCCGTTCCGGGAGATGTCGGTGCCCCAGGCGGTGCTCAAACTACGCCAGGGGTTCGGTCGGCTGATCCGCAGTCGTGACGACCGGGGTGCGGTACTGATCCTGGACAACCGAATTGTGACCAAAAACTATGGCAAACGGTTCCTTGCCTCACTACCGGCCACCGCCCAGGCCATTGACGATACGGATGGCGTATTCGGCCAGCTGGAACGTTTTTTTCTGTCCTGGCACTGAATGTGCTATGGTTACCACCATCACGTACCAAGGAGGAATTTCCTGATGCGCATCATACCCCGCTTACTACTGGCTGCCCTGTTGGCAGTCCCCTCGCTCGCCCAGGCTGGAGTCAACGTCAACATAAACCTCGGCGCGCCGGCCCTGCCACTGCCACTGCCACCGCTGCCGGCACCGCCCAGAATCTTCTTCAATGCGCCGCCGTTGTTTCTGTCACCCTCTTCCCTCGGTTTCTATGTCGGCGTTGATATGCCCTACGACATGGTGCTGCTTTCCGGCAGTTATTACCTCTTTCAGGGCAATCACTGGTTCAGGGCCGGCAATTACAACGGACCGTGGACGGCAACCCGCTACGAGCAGCTACCCCCGCAGATCAGGCAGTACCGCATTGAGAAGATCCGCTCGTACCGCGACCATGAGTATCGCGCCTACCGCGACGATCGCGACCATTACCGCGGCAGATACTACCGGCCCGGCAGAGGGGACAACGAACGGTGGCATGAGGAGAAGGACTACCGCAAGGAACAGAAACGGTGGGAAAAGGATGAATACCGAGGCGGCTGGAGACACGGCCGTGGCGATGACTGACACCAAAAAGGCCCGGCAGATGCCGGGCCTTTTTGGTGCCGCACAGGGGTAGGCAACTACCTGGCTTCGCCCTGCTTACGCCGTGCCAGGAAATTGAAACACTGAAAATAGGCGAGTGAAAGCAGGAGAAACCCGAAGTAGGTGGCCGCAAGCACCATTGAGGCGCCCCGCGCCTTGCCCGCATTGGGCGCCATGATGATAAAGACGATGAAGAAACCCATCACGCACAGCTTCCACAGGTCACCGACCAGGCGTCTGCGCCGCAAAACCAGCAGCTGTTCGCCCGAAAGGCCGGTCTGACTGGACTCCACCTCAACGGCCGCATCCCGTTGGGCCAGCAGCCACGCGGGGTACAGCATCACCAGTTGAAACGCGATCCCTGCGATAAGACTGCGGACAAACAGCCCCGGCATCCCCATCAGTACGAACAGTTTCTGGAAATTGAAGGCCATGAAGAGCAAAAGCCCCAGCAACACGATCTGCACGACGCGATAGATCAGCATCAAGCGCTTAAGACGGGTGAAATCGTACAACGCCATCGCTTTTCTCCTCAAGGCCAAACAGATTTGTCAACGCCAGTGGAATTGGGTTATAACAGAACGGCGTTACAAGCACAACCGCGAAAAGAGGCCATACTGCCCCATGAAACTGATGCGACGCATCTTCCATCCGGTCATAGCCCTGGTCGGCATCCAGCTGGTCTGGGTGGCGGTGGTGGTCTTATGGGTCACCTGGTTTGTAGGCAAGCACCGCGAGCTGAACGAACTGGTCGCCCGCTACCGTCCCGAACGGCTCTCGCAGGTCGGTGGCTGGTTTGCCCTGGTGCAGGGTCTGCTGCTCTTGGCAATCATCCTGGCTGGCGTCTATACCCTGTTCCTGTTCTGGCGCCGCCAATCGCGGCTCTATCAGCAGCAGCGCGAGTTCATCACCCAGTTGACCCACGAACTCAAATCGCCGCTGGCATCAATCCAGCTGCACCTGGAGACCATCGGACTGCGACAGTTGCCGCCGGAACGTCTGAACGCCTTTGTGCAAACCATGCTTGAGGACACCCAACGCCTGCATTCACAGATCGACAACCTGCTGCTGGCGGCCAGGATCGAACGCCGCCGCCGGCCGGCCGAATTCCGTGAGATAGACCTCTCTGCCTTTGTTCAGGAATATCTGGAACGCGAGCGGCACCGCCTGCCGCCAGGCACCAGGCTTGACATCGATCTGGCGACCGGCCTGCGGGTAGCGGTGGAGCCGGATGAATTGGGCACGGTCCTGCGCAACCTGCTTGAGAATGCGGTCCTCTACTCCCCCGGTACGCCCGAGATCGAGGTACGCCTCAACCGTGAAGGACGGCAGGTGCGCCTCTCGATCAGGGATCATGGCCGCGGCGTCAACCGCTCGGAATTGCAGAATATCTTTAAAATGTTCTATCGGGCCGACCAGCAGTCGGAGAAGATCCGCGGGACCGGCCTGGGCCTCTACATCGTCCAGTCGGTGATCAAGGGGGCCGGCGGCCAGGTTCGGGCCGACAGTGACGGCCCCGGCACCGGCTGCACCATCACCCTGCAACTCCCCCTTGTGGAACGGAAAGGAAGTATCACATGACCGGCACCACCTGCCCGATGTGCGAACGCTGGGAGACCGACACCGACCTGCGGATCGCCGAACTTACCTACAGTTGGCTGATTCTCAACCGGGATCAATTTTTCCCCGGGTACTGCCTATTGATAACCAAAAAGCACCAGACCGAACTATTCCACCTGGATACGGCGGTCCGCCAGGGGCTCATGGAGGAGGTCAGCCGGGTGGCCCAGGCGTTGTCGCTCTGTTTTCGGCCCGACAAACTCAACTATGAACTCCTGGGCAACATGGTGCCCCACATCCACTGGCACCTGGTACCCCGCTACCGCACCGACCCCCTCTGGCCGCGGCCGATCTGGTCAGAACCCCATCAGGAGGTTCAGCTTTCAGCCGAGGAGTACCGCCAGCGCTGCAACCTGATCCGGCAAACCCTGGCAGGGATTGCCGGATGAACCATCAGACGTTCACGCTTGCCAACGGGCTGCGGGTGGTCTCGGTTCCGCTGCCCCACCTCCACAGCATCGAACTGGCGGTCTACCTCAAGGTGGGGGCGCGCAACGACCCGCCGCAGCGTTCAGGCCTGTCCCACTTCCTCGAACATATGCTCTTCCGCGGCACTGCCGACTATCCCTCGTCCCTGGCCATCGAGACCGCCTTCGAAGAGCTGGGAGGTATCGTCAATGCAGCAACCGATGCCGATTCAACCTGCTTTTATGCACGGCTGCACCCGCGCCATGCCGAACAGGGGCTGGCCATTCTGGCTTCGATGCTGCTGCGACCGACCTTGGAAGGCATGGAACTGGAACGGCGGATCATCGGTGAGGAGGCTCTGGAGGATATCAACGAGGAGGGGGTAGTGACCAGCCCTGATCTGGTGATGGGCGGTCTGCTCTGGCCCGGCCACCCGCTGGGTGGTGCCACGGTGGGCAGCCTGGAGGATATCGCCCGGATTACCAGCGCCGACCTGACAAAGCACCTGCACACGTGGTACCGGCCGAACAATGCGGTGGTGGTACTCGCAGGCCCCCACGACCCAGCGGCCATGGCCGCCGCAGCTACGCGACTGCTCGGTGCCTGGGAACCACAACCGGTGCCCACGTTCCACCCGGTACCGCCACGGCCGGCCGATGCACCCCGCCTGGCCCTGGTCCAGGACGCCGACAGCCAGGTCACGGTACAGTTGGCCTTTCCCTCCTTCAGCCGCAACGATCCGCGCACCACCAGTCTCAAGGTGCTGCGCCGGCTGCTGGCTGGTGGCGGCTGTTCACGGCTGCACCTGGCGCTACGTGAACAGCTGGGGCTGGTCTATGCGGTTGATTCGGCCATCGGCGCCTATGACGAGACCGGATGCATCACCATCGATTTCGCCACCGCCCCGGAGAACCTGGCTACCGTACTCGCCGTCACCCTGCACGAGCTGCAGCGGGTGAGAGCTGAGGCCATCCCGACTGCGGAACTTGAGCGGGTGCGGACCGCCTATCTGGCGGATCTTGACTACAGCAGGGATTCGGTGGCCGAAATGGGGGCGCGCTACGGTTGGGGCACCCTGATGGAGGTGGTACGCAGCATCGATGACGAACAACGGCTGGTGCAGGCAGTTGCCGCCGCCGACCTGCAACGGCTGGCCGGGGAGCTGTTTCGGCCCGAAAACCGTTTCCTGGTGGTTATCGGGCCGGTGGATGGCATTGATCAACCAGCGCTACGGCTGCTGATCCAGCACTAACGGCACCCCCCGCGGTGTTACCGCTCCTCCAGGACGCTGAGCCGGATCTTGCCGATCACCCCGACCAACGGTGCCAGCTCAGCCGGGGTATGTCCCTCGAAAAAGGCCAGATGGGTCGGGTCGGCCGGCACCTGACCGAAGGTGGGGTCCACCGCCACCCACCGACCGTCAAGCCAGCTTTCGGCCCAGCTGTGGTAGAGGAACCCCTTGCCATCCTGTGAAACCAGGCCCGAGACGAACCGGGTGGGGATACCGATCGCCCGGGCCAGGGCGGTATACAGTTTGGCATGGCTTTGGCAGTTGCCGCTCAGCTTTTCCAACACGGTCAGGGCATTGCCGCTGTCATCGACCGTATCGGTCACCGAATTTGCCGTCCAGACCGCCAACGCCCGGGCCTGAGCAGTCGGATCGGCAATGCCGGTGGTCAGCTGCTGGGCCTTGGCCACCACGACCGGGGCCAGGGCCTCAATCCCCTCCACCGAGGCCAGATACCTGCTGTCCGGCGCTGAGGCCGCCGCAGAGACGGCCGGCCTCAACACCCCGGTCTTGATCACAACCCGGTCACCCGAGCGCTGCGCCCATTGCCAGCCATCACCTACCAGCGGCAGCTTAGCCCCATAGCCGTCAATGGCCACCGCCAGTCCGGCCAGTTTGCCCGGCGCCTTGGTAAGTCCCGGCTCGGCCCGCACCAGGCTGAAATCATAGATCAGATCCTTTTGCGCCAGGGCCATGCCACTGACCACTGCCGCCAGCTTTTCCGGCTGTTCCGCCTTGGTCACCACCAGGCCGTCCCGCACCGACTCAAGCAGGGTATTGCCCTGACGATCCACCCAGATGTCGTTGTCGACAAAAGGATACAGATTGTTGCGCAGCTTGATGGCCGGCTGGCCATCCGGGGTTGGCTGTTCGCCCAGCATGGTGATCTTGACCCCCTTGATCCGCACCTCTTCGGGATCAAAGGTCTGGACACGATACACCTTGCCGACGCTCAACTCCTGCAGCAGCGGGTAAAGGTTCAAGGCCGGTCCAGGGATCAAATCCCCCTTGAACTTGAACAGCTGGCTCCTCCTTTTGCCATCCACCATCATCCTGACCAGCAGGCCGCCATGCACCTTCTTGCCACTCAGCTGCGAACGGGTACCGTTGATGGTCTGTTCCACCTCCAGGGCTTGCAGCGCCAACGCCGGATCAACCTGATA
Source organism: Deltaproteobacteria bacterium (assembly GCA_021782545.1). Lineage (GTDB taxonomy): Bacteria > Desulfobacterota > Desulfuromonadia > Geobacterales > Pseudopelobacteraceae > Trichlorobacter. Next base: position 25,043 of record JAJXUW010000005.1, read on the forward strand.
GACCTCCCGCGAGGTGGCCTCTTTGGTGAAACCCATCACCCGCATCCGCACACTGCCGTCACCCTCAATCCGAAAGCCGCCTTCTGGCAGAGCGGCAATCTGTTGGTGGTAAAAACCGACCTGTTCATTGTCCACCAGGATGCCGAACCAACGTTCCCCTACTGGCGGGGCAGCGAGCAGGGGGGCGGCAAGGGCGCCGGAAGCGGTGTGCAGACACAAAAAAACGGCGGTCAGGACCGCCGCCAGCCAATGGTACAGTCTCACAGATAGCGACATACTCTCGACATCCTATTCGGTAAAGATGGGGCTCTTGTCGGCCTCGGGCCGGGGAGATTGCTGTTTTACGTTGCACTGGCCACCCTGGGGACCACCGGCCTCTGCCCTGCGGCGGACCAACGATGCGGCGTAGCTCATCAGATCGCCCTGCTCGGACGGCGACAGGTTGCGAAATTCGGCAATCAGACGTTGCTCTTCAAGATTCAGTTCCATAACACGCTGCTCCCTATGAAAATGAGACGATGCTCTCGTGATCGTTAACAACCAGACAGTTCCGGCCCTGTTCTTTGGCCCGGTACAAGGCCTCGTCCGCCGCCCGCAAGAGGCCGTCAATTTCGTCATAGTGCGGCGAGGGGAAGGCGGCTATCCCCATGCTGGCGGTAATCCGTTCGCAGGACAGGGACCCCGCCAGATGCATCCCCTGGATCGAGAGTCTGATCCGGTCGGCCACCATATAGGCCTCTTTAAGATTCGTATCCGGCAGTACCGCCACGAACTCCTCGCCACCGTAGCGTGCGGCGATATCGTAGCTGCGCAGTTCCTTCTGCAGTTGCAGAGCCACCTTCTGCAGCACCACATCCCCCTGTATATGACCATAGGTGTCGTTGATCCGCTTGAAATGATCCAGATCGAGCATGATCATCGCCAGCATGCTATCCTTGCGCCGCGACCGCTGCAGTTCCTTATCCAGGGCCTCGATCAGGTAGCGCCGGTTGAAGAGGCCGGTCAGATGATCGGTGTTGGACAGTTCCAGCAGCAGCTCGTTGGTACGCTTCAGATCATCCTGCAGGTGCTTGATCTTCAGGTGGACCTTCATGCGGGCCACCAGTTCCTCGGCATCGAACGGCTTGGTCAGAAAATCGCAGGCCCCCTGTTCCAGTCCTTTAAGCTTCAGCTCGCGATCCTCGTTGCCGGTGAGGATGATGACCGGGGTATCGGCCACCTCCGGCCGGGTCTTGAGCATCCCCAGAAACTTGAAACCGTCCATGCGGGGCATCTCCAGGTCGCAGAGAATGATATCGACAGGAGCGGCCAGAAGCTTCTTGAACCCCTCCAGGCCATCTTCGGCCTGATAAAAACGGGCAAACAGGTCGAGCGGCTCCAAGGTCTTGATGATCCGTTCCCGTACCGCCTCTGAATCGTCAATGATCAACACACTGTCGGCCATGGTTCTTCCGCTCCCCAGGTAAGGTAGCTACAGACGAGGCTCTTGCATCAGGCGTTTCATCTCGGCAATGGTGGCGGCGTAGTCGCTACTGCCGAACACGGCTGAACCGGCCACCAGGACGTCGGCACCGGCATGGGCGATCCGGCTGACATTGGACGGCTTGACCCCGCCGTCTATCTCCAGCTCGGCCTCGCAGCCGCGACGGTCCAGCATGCTGCGCAGCTGTTGAATCTTATGGAGGCCCGATTCGATGAAGGACTGTCCGCCAAAACCGGGGTTAACGGTCATCAGCAGCACCAAATCAAGTTCCTCCAGCACATACTCAAGCGCACAGAGCGGCGTGGCCGGATTGAGCGACACACCGGCCTTCTTACCCAGCCCCTTGATCTGCTGCACCACGCGGTGCAGGTGCCGACAGGCCTCGGCATGCACCACGATGATGTCGGCCCCGGCCTTGGCGAACGCTTCCACGTACCGTTCCGGCTCCTCGATCATCAAATGCACATCCAGGGGCAGGCTGGTCACACGACGGGCCGCCTCCACCACCAAGGGGCCGATGGTGATATTGGGCACAAAACGGCCGTCCATCACGTCGACATGAATATAATCGGCCCCTGCCGCTTCAACGGCCCGGATCTCATCGCCAAGCCGTGAAAAATCGGCTGAAAGTATCGAAGGCGCTATCTTTTTCATACGGCAATCCTTTTGAACCGGGCGGCAAAAAAACCGTCGCACCCCTGACGGTGGGGCCAGGTGCGGAGACACCCGGCCGGGGTGAATAACTCCGCCCACGCCGGGCATACCTGAGCGCCATTTTCTACCACAAACTCCGGATGACAGGAAAGAAAATCCTCGATCACCGCCTCATCCTCCGCCACGGCTGTGGAACAGGTGGCATACACCAACACCCCGCCGGGACCCAACAGGGGTGCCACCTGCTGCAACAAGCGCCGCTGACGCTCGGAAAAACGTTCGAAATCTGACGGTTGCAACCGCCATTTGGCCTCGGGATGACGCCGGATCACCCCCAGGCCGGAGCAGGGGGCGTCCAACAGGACCCGGTCGAACTGCCGCCCCTGTTGGTAGTCCGCAGCCAGGCCGTCCCCCACCTGGGGCTGCAGACAGCTGAGCCCCAGCCGCAGAGCGGATTGCTCGACCTTGCGCACCTTGCGCTGGTTGCGATCGCTGGCCACCAGCACGCCCTGATCCCGCATCAGCTGGGCTAGGTGGGTGGCTTTACCGCCCGGAGCGGCACAGACGTCCAGCACGGTCTCGCCCGGTTGCGGGTCAAGCAGGTGGGCCACCAACTGCGAGGCCTCATCCTGCACCGTAAACAGTCCCTCCGCAAAGCCAGGCAGATCAGGAATAAAATGCCGCCCCAGCAGCCGGATCCCTTCCGGGGCGTAACGGCACGCCTCGGTAGCGATTCCCTGCTCGACAAACAGCGCTAAAAGTTCCTGCCGTGTCGTACGCAAGGTATTGGTCCGCAGGGTCAGCAGGGGTGGTTCCAGCGAGGCGCTGCCCAAGGCAACGGCCTCTTCCTGCGGAAACTGCTGTAACCACTGTTCTGCCAGCCAGGACGGCACGGAATGGGCGGCGGCCAGCCAGCTGGCAGGATCAAACGTCTGATCCGGCAGCGCGAGACTTTCCCCACGACGCAAGGCCGCGCGCAGCACACCGTTCACCAGGCCGCTGGCCTTAGGGCAGAGCTGCTTGGCCAGTTCCACGCTTTCGTGCACCGCCGCATGGGGGGGGACGCGGTCCAGGTAGCGCAGCTGATACAACCCCAGCCTGAGCAGCAGCAGCACTGGCCGCTGCAGCTTGGGCAACGGTTGGTCCACCAGCTGGGCCAGATAGTGATCGAGGGTGCCCTGATGCCGCAGCACGCCAAAGACCAGTTCACTGAACAGCCCCCGGTCAAGACCGAACAGCGAGCCCCGCGACAGCTGCTGATCGATCAGATCGTCGGCATGCAGGTCGCTGCCGGCCAGACGATCAAGCACCAGGTAGGCCGCATGGCGAGGGGAACCGCTGGTAGGTGAAGAGGAGACGGACATATGCCCTAACCATAGCCTTGAAAAGCGGGCTTGGCAATGGTCTCTGCCAAACAAAAACCAGCATCAACAAAACACGGCTGAAGCCCCTTATCACCCTGTAACGCCTTGACATTTCCGGCCTGACATGGTAACTGCAACCCTTCATTGAACTGACCTTACGAAGGAGAACAACCATGGAACGCACCTTTGCCATCATCAAGCCGGACGCCGTGGAGCGGGGCCTGGCCGGTAAAATCTTAAGCCGCATCGAGGAAAAAGGCTTCAAGATCGTCGGTATGAAAAAGATTCAGCTCAGCCTTACCCAGGCCCAGGGCTTCTACTACGTCCACAAGGAACGCCCGTTCTTTAACGACCTGTGCAGCTTCATGTCCCGCAGTCCGGTGGTGGTGCTCTGCCTGGAAAAAGAGAACGCCATCGCCGACTGGCGTACCCTGATGGGGGCCACCAACCCGGCCAACGCCGAGCCGGGCACCATCCGCAAGGACTTCGCCAAGAATATCGAGGAAAACTCGGCCCACGGTTCCGACGCCCCGGAAACGGCGGCCTTCGAGATCCCCTACTTCTTCAGCGCCCTTGAGCTGGTGGGCTAACGAGAATCCATTCGTAAGGCCCTTCCTGCCACGGAAGGGCCTTTTTTTATGCATCGAACCGACCTCAAAAACCTGACCCTCGAGGGGTTGACCCAGTTCCTGGCCGGCCAGGGCAAGGAGCGCTACCGCGCTACTCAGCTCTTCAAATGGCTCTACCAGCAGGACGCTGTCAGCTTTGACGAGATGACCAACCTCTCCAAGGCGCTGCGGGAAGGACTGGCCGTCACCGCCTGCATCAGCCGCCTGGAGCCCGAAGCGGTGGAGATCGGCAGTGACGGTACGCGCAAGTACCTCTTCCGGCTAAACGACGGTAACGCCGTCGAGAGTGTGCTGATCCCGGACGAGGACCGCAACACGCTCTGCATCTCCACTCAGGCCGGCTGCGCCATGCAATGCGCCTTCTGCCTGACCGGCACCTTCAGGCTGACCCGCAACCTGACCACGGCCGAGATCGTCAATCAGGTCCTGGCGGTACGACGCGACGTCGAGGTGCGCAACATCGTGCTGATGGGGATGGGGGAACCGCTGCACAACCTGGAGAACGTAATTGCGGCCCTGCAGATCATGATCAATGACAACGGGCTCAAACTCTCCAGCCGGCGGGTGACCGTCTCCACCTGCGGCCTGGTGCCGGAGCTGGAACGGCTCGGGCGCGAGGTGACGGTCAATCTGGCAGTGTCACTCAATGCCACCACCGACGAGCTGCGGGACCGGATCATGCCGGTCAACCGACGCTACCCGATCGCCACCCTGCTGGCGGCGCTCAAAAAATTTCCCCTGCCGGGCCGCCGCAAGATCACCATTGAGTATGTGTTGCTGGGGGGCTTAAACGATACGCTGGAGGATGCCAAACGCTTGGTGCGCCTTTTGTCGGACATCCCCTGCAAGATCAACCTGATCCCGTTCAACCCCCACGAAGGGGCCGACTTCAGGCCGCCGACCCGGGCGGCGTTGGACGCCTTCCACCGCTATCTGCTGGACCGCCATTTCACGGTCATCACCCGCGACAGTCGCGGCAGCGACATCTCGGCGGCCTGCGGCCAGCTGAAAGGCAAACTTGAGCGAAAGGCCACCGCTCCATGAGCCTCTTAAGCCATGATCGTTTCCGCCTGTTGGTGGAGAACAGCATCGAGGTCATCTGGCAGACCGATCTCGAACTGCAGATCGCCTACCTGAGCCCGAGCGTGGCCAGTACCCTGGGATATGCACCGGACAGCCTGATCGGCAGCTGCCTGCTCGATCTGTTGACGGCAGACTCCCGCGAGTACGCTGCCGCCCGCCTGCTAAGCCGCATAACCGAACTCGAGACCCCCAAAAAACTGCATCCCCGCTTGCTGGACGTACAACTGCGCCATGCCAACGGCAGGATGGTGTACTGCGAGATGAGCGCCACGCTGGTGCGTGGAGGCGACGGCACGCCGATCGGCTTCCAGGGGGCCATACGCGATGTCTCTGACCGGATCCGGGTCGATACACGGATGTGGCAGAGCGAACGCAACTACCGGGAGCTGGTGGAACGGACCAACAGCTTTATCCTGCGCTGGTCCCCCGATGGCACGATCACCTTTGTCAATGCCTACGCCTGTGAATTTTTCGGTTTTTTGCCGGATGAACTGGTGGGACGGCACCTGGTGGGGTCCATCGTACCGGAGATCGAAAGCACCGGCCAGGGGTTGCGCGACCTTATCACGGCAATCGGCAGCAACCCCGAGGCATTCCCTACCGCAGAGCATGAAAACTGCCGCTGGGATGGCAGCCGGGTCTGGGTCTCGTGGTCCAACGCCCCCGCCTACGACGGTAAGGGGCAGTTGACCGAGATTCTGAGCGTAGGGCACGATGTCTCCGAACGCAGACAGCGCGAACAGCAACTGGCCTATCTGACGGTCAACGACCCGATGACCGGCCTGTATAACCGGGCCTACTTCGAGACCGAGCTGGAACGGCTGGAACGGGGCCGCCGGTTTCCGGTAAGCCTGGTGATCGCCTCCCTGGACAACCTGCAGCAGGTGAACGACCAGGAAGGACGCGAAACGGGGGACCTGCTGCTGATGAAGACCGCCCGATTGCTGCGTGGGGGGTTTCGGGCCGAGGACCTGATAGCCCGCACCGGCGGCGACGGTTTTGCCATCATCCTGCCCGGCATGGATGAACAACAGACCACCGCCTGTCTGCTCCGCTTCAGGAACGAGTTGGCCGCTGCCTCCCAGACAGAGCCGGCCGTACTTCTCTGCCTGGGAGCCGGCACGGCCCATACTGCCAGCGAATTGCTGCGCGCCCAACGCGAGGCGGCGGCAGCCATGGCGGCGGAAAAACTGCTGCACAAGAAGCAACGTGAACAGCAGGAACAACAGGGCAGGAAGGAGCAACCGGCATGATCGGCGTTATCGGCGGTAGTGGCCTGTATGAGATGGATGGCCTGGAACAGGTACAAGAGGTGCGGCTGCAGACCCCCTTTGGGGAGCCGTCGGATGCCTATGTCACCGGGGTGCTGAACGGGGTGCGCATGGCATTTCTGCCCCGCCACGGCAGGGGGCATCGCCTGCTGCCCTCGGAGGTGAATTACCGCGCCAATATCTACGGTATGAAGGTCCTGGGGGCGGAACGGATCATCTCGGTCTCCGCCGTCGGCAGCCTGAAGGAGGCGATCGCCCCAGGGCAGATCGTCATCCCCGACCAGTTCATCGACCGCACCAAGGGTATCCGCAGGGACACCTTCTTTGGGGACGGCATCGTGGCCCATGCCGGGTTTGCCGATCCCACCTGCAGCTGCCTTTCGGCAACCCTCTTCCGCGCGGCCCAAAAGGCCGGTGCCACGGTCCATCAGGGGGGGACCTACATCTGCATGGAAGGGCCGGCCTTCTCCACACGGGCCGAGTCGTTCATGTACCGGGGCTTATCTGGGGATATCATCGGCATGACCAACCTGACCGAGGCCAAGCTGGCCAGGGAGGCCGAGATCTGCTACGGCGTGATCGCCCTTTCCACCGATTACGACTGCTGGCACGAATCCCACGAGGTGGTCACGGTGGAGGCAATCCTGGCCATCATGCACCAGAACGTGGCCATGGCCAAGGAGATCATCCGGCTGGCGGTAAACGAAGCGGCGGCACAGCGGGGCTGCACCTGCAACAGCGCCATGCAGTACGCCATCGTGACCGACCGGGCGATGATCCCCGCGAAAACCGCGGCAAAACTTGCCCCGATTGTCGGCAAGTACTTACACCAAGGAGCATAAACGTCATGGGCATCGTCGTTGTCGGCACCGTCGCCTTCGATACCGTGGAGACCCCCTTCGGCAAGGGCGAAAACGTGCTGGGGGGATCTGCCACCTACTTTTCCACCGCGGCAAGTTTTTTCAGCGAGGTTTCGCTGGTGGCCGTGGTGGGTGATGATTTTCCGGAGGAGCATGTCAGGTTCCTGCGCTCCCGCGAGATCGACCTCGAGGGGCTGCAGCGGATCCCCGGCAAGACCTTCCACTGGACCGGCAGGTACGGCTATGACCTGAACGAGGCCCAGACCCTGGATACCCAACTGAACGTGCTGCTGGCATTCAAACCGCAGCTACCGCCGGCCTACCGGGACACCGATGTCCTGTTTCTGGCCAACATCGACCCGGAGCTGCAGCTTGAGGTACTGGATCAGGTGGCGTCTCCCCGGCTCGTGGCCTGCGACAGCATGAACTTCTGGATATCCTCCAAGCCATCTGCCGTGCGTGAGGTCGTCAAGCGGGTGGATATCGTGATCATCAACGAGGGTGAGGCCCGCATGCTTACCGGCGAGCCCAACCTGGTCAAGGCGGCCCGCAGCATCATCGCCATGGGGTGCAAGCGGCTGGTGGTAAAACGGGGCGAGTACGGCGTACTGATGTTCACCGCCGATACGGTCTTTGCCGCACCGGCCTTCCCGCTGGAGGAGGTGTTCGATCCCACCGGCGCAGGTGATACCTTTGCCGGTGGCTTCATGGGCTATCTGGCCAACACCGGCGACATGAGCGAAGACAGCATTCGCCAGGCCCTGATATTCGGCTCGGTCATGGCCTCCTTCAATGTCGAGGACTTCAGCCTCGAACGGATGAAAGGCCTGGAGTACCGGGAGATTGAGGCCCGTTACCGCAGCTTCCGGCAGCTCACCACCTTCCGCGACCTGCCGGCAGCCGTCTGACCCGCGGGCGCCGATTGACAACTGCGCCGCCTTTTGCTACGGTTCGCACGCCGTTCTGCACGGTTATCCCCATCTGGAGGGATTGCATGCACCGTCACACCCTATTGCTGGCCTTGGCGCTTCCTGTCGTTTTGGGAGGTTGCGCCGCATCCCTCCACTCCACCACCGACGACAAACCGGCCTCCTACCATTATCAAATGGGGCTTGCCTACCTAGGAGAGCACAACTACACTGCGGCCTTGCGGGAGCTGCTCGAAATCGAAAAGCACAACGCCAGTGATGCCGAGCTCCAGTACAATCTGGGGGTGGCCTACATGGGCAAACGTCGCCCCGACCTTGCGGTCCCCCGGTTCCTTAAGGCGATCAGCCTCAAGCACAACTACTCGGTGGCCCACAACGATCTGGGGGTCGTCTACATGGACCTCAAGCAATGGGACAAGGCCATTCAAGAGTTCAGGCTGGTCAAGAACGACCTGCTCTATCCCCAGCACAACAATGCGGTGATCAACCTGGGCCTGGCCTACCTAGGCAAAGGCGACTATCCCAAGGCCATGGAAGAGCTTGATAGCGTACGCACCGACGACCCTAGCAATCCGACCATCAGGGTCACCATCGGGCGGGTCCTGGCTGCCCAGGGGAAGACCTCCCAGGCGATTGCAGAATACCGCAAGGCCCTGGAGTTCTACCCCAACTACGCCTCGGCCCATTACTATCTCGCCCTGAGCTTGATGAAGGTCGATCTGGTGGCGGCCCGTAGCGCCTTCCGGGAGGTAACCCGGCTCGCCCCCGACACCGAACTTAGCCAGAGTGCTCAGGAGTATCTGGAACTGCTCAAGTAGGAGCCTACATGGAACCAGACCAAGCTGTCCAGGAGATGGAGTCGCCCCCGCAGACCCCGGGGCCGATCTTGCGCCGTTGCCGTGAATTCAACCAGATAACCCTCGATGAGGCGGCCGAGGCCACCAAGATCGGTAAAAACTACCTGCGAGCGTTGGAAGAAGACCGCACCGCCGACTTTGCCAGCCCAGCCTACCGCAAGGGGTTTCTGCGGATTTACGCCACCCATCTGGGCCTGAATGCAGACGACCTCCTGCGGATGCTGGAGCCTGAACAGCCCGCCGGCGTTCCAGCCGAGACGGCCAGGGCACTTCAAGAGACTGAAGCGGCCCGTTTTACCTGGCAGCGCCTGCTCCTGCCCTCGATACTCCTGGCCATCATCATCGTACTTGCCCTGTTCATGCATGCCAACGATCAACCGGTGATCCGCCGGCCAGCTAAACCGGTGCCGGTAGTCCAGCCTCCACGGTCAAGCGCCCAGCGCCTGCCGGCTACCGACACATCAGCCACAGCAGCACCAGCAACGGTGCCGTCATCAGGCATCACGTTACGAATCAGGGTCTTGCGCAAGGGCACTCTGGTTGTTACCATGGACGATGTGACGAGCCAGTCCTATGACTTAAGTGAGGGCGACCTGATCGAATGGAAGGCAGACCGGGTCATCAACCTGGAGCTGAGCGATCCGGGCAGTGTCGAGATGGAACTGAATGGCAAACCGTACAAACCGGCCCTGCCGCCCGGCCAGCCGGCCACGCTGACCCTTGACGCCGCTGGTGTCCACCCCTGATCAATCAAGTTTTACGTCAAGGAGCAACATATGCAGATTGCAGCCCGTTGTCGCAAATGCGGCAAGGTAATGAGCAGCCAACGGATAGACAACTACCGGGTCAAACTGACCTGTTCCTGCGGCTACAGTGATTATCGAACCGCCACCGAACGGATCAAGACCGTCAATCCCTACTACCATCGCGCCAATATGACGCCGTTCATCGAAAACGACCGCGGCAACATGGTTCTGACCATGCAGCGGGCTGACCGAGAGCACCTGGAGATCATCTCGCTGGAAGAGATCAGCATGCTGGTCTCTTCCGATTTCGACCTGGCGGAGGTACTACGTTCCGTTGCCGGAAAACTGGCCCATCAGCTCAAGGCCAGCGTCTGCAACATCTATCTGCTGGAAGGCGACGACCTGATCCTCAAGGCCACCTACGGCTTTGAAAAAGACCATATCAACAAGATCCACATCAAGATCGGCGAGGGGATTACCGGCACCGTGGCCAAGAACCTGCAGCCGATCAACCTGTCCAAGGCCTCTGCAGACCCGCGCTACAAAGTGTTTCCCGAACTTAACGAAGAGAAGTACAACTCCATGCTCTCCTACCCGATCACCGACAAAAAGGACTGCTACGGGGTGATTAATGTCCAGACCACCTCGATGCGCACCTTTCCGGAGGATGAGTTGTACTTTGTTTCAATCATCGCCAACCTGATCCTGACCGCCATAAAAATCCGGCGGACCACAGCCTCCAGACTCTGTCGCCCAGAGGCTGGCGGTGAACCTTGACACCCCCCGACTCCATGCTAGAATTGTCGTACCGAGTGCAGACCAATGGAGTCAGCAGTGTCAAAACCGCACAGAAGGATACTGGTTGTCGATGACGAAGAAAACACGCGGCTTGCCCTGACACGTTTACTTGCCAGGGAAGGCTATGATGTGAAGACCGCCGCCAATGGCAGCGAGGCCCTCAATCAGATCCGCAGCCATCCGGTAGAGCTGATCATCACCGACCTGAACATGCCGGTGATGAACGGCCTGGCCTTTCTGCGTGAATTAAACCGCGAGCAGCCGGCCAGCAACGTGATCATGATCACCGCCTACGGCGAGGTGGAATCCTATCTGGAAGCGCTCAACCTGGGCGCCTTTGAATACCTGAACAAACCGGTCAAACTTGATGAGCTCAAGAAAGTCATGCGCAAGATGTTTCATGAACCGATCGTGAACGGCGAGGAGGAATTGCAATGAAATCATTCCAAAAGATACTGATTGCCACTGATTTTTCGGACTGTTCCGAAGAGGCCTGCGCCTATGCCCTGGATCTGGCCCGCAAGTTCGACGCATCGCTTCTGGTGCTGCATGTCATTAACGAACCGGTCGACCTGCGCGGTTTCTATGTGCCGCATATCTCCTTTGACCAGCTGGAAAAGGAGATAGCAGAGGGGGCGGCCACCATGCTGGAGACCTTCTGCAAAGAAAACCTGCAGGACTTCAACCGCTACAGCAGCCTGGTCGTAAGCGGCGTCCCGTATGAAGAGATCAACCGCATCGCCCAGGAACAGTCCTTCGATCTGGTCGTGATCGGCACCCATGGCCGCAGCGGCCTGGACCACCTGATCTTCGGCAGTACCGCCGAACGCGTGGTACGCAGTGCGCCCTGCCCTGTCCTGACCACCCGTCTGCCGAACGTCATCTGACCAGCCGATGGGTAGGGATGATGCCGATTCCGGAGCACCGATCGCCAGCATCATAATTGTTGATGATGACCCCGCCGTTCTGGAACTGGTCTCGTTCCTGCTGGCCCAACGCGGTCATCGGGTTACCACCGCAACCGACGCCCGGACGGCGCTCAGCCTGATCACTGCCGAAAAACCCGAGCTGGTGCTGATGGACTACCTGCTGCCCGACCAGGATGGCCTGTCGTTGTTGCAGACTATCCGCGAGCAGTTTCCCGCCACCTATGTCATCATGTTTTCAGGCCAGGGCGACCAGGAAATCGTCGTCAAACTGATGAAGGCGGGGGCCGCTGAATACCTGCTGAAACCGTTCAACAACCGCACCCTCCTGGAACGGGTCGACGGGGTGTTGCGCCTGCGGGAGATCGAGCAGGCCAACCGCGCCTTGCAGACCGAGCGAGAGCGGCTTTTGCTGGAGATCGAGACCTGGAACCGCGAACTGCAGGAACGTGTCCGCGAAAAGAGCGAGGCGTTGCAGCAGGCCCAGACCGAGATCGCCCAGACCGAAAAACTGGCCGCCTTAGGGTATCTTTCGGCCGGCATGGCCCATGAGATACGCAACCCGCTCAACTCTATCGCCCTGTTTACCCAGCTGATCCGACAAGGCGTTGACGATGAGGAACTCTGTGACTATCTGGACAAGACCCTCAAAGAGGTGGACCGGATCGACGGCATCATCCGCAAACTGGTTGATGCGGCAGGCCGCAGCCGCACCATCGCACCCGATGTCAAGGTCGATCAGGTGATCCATTCGGCGCTGGAGGTATTCGCCCCTCAGATCGAGGCACGCCGTATCGCCGTATCGTTGCACTGTGATGCACCGCCACTCCCCATCATGGCTGACCCGGCTGAACTGGAGCAGATCTTTACCAATCTGTTTCTAAACGCCCTGGAAGAGATGCCCCAAGGCGGACGACTGGCCATTGAGGTGACCAACCCGGAACAGCGGGTCGTGGTTCGTGTGAGCGACACCGGCGGCGGCATACCTGAGGAGTTGCGGGAGACCGTCTTCGAACCGTTTTTCACGACGAAAAGCCGCGGTACCGGCATCGGTCTGCCGGTCGTGCGCAGGATCGCCCGCTTGTACCGTGGCGATGTCACCATAGAGCAGACCTCGCCACGCGGAACCACCTTCCGGGTCAGTTTTCCCTCCTTCCAGGGATGAACCGATCTGCCGGAGAGACGCGATGACCACCGTGCCAGCCAGCATCCTACTCATCGATGACGACCCCTTTTACCTGCGGGTGTTAGGGGCCGTGTTCCGTGAGAACGGCTACCTTGTCAGTACGGCCCGCGATGGCATCGAAGGGATCAAGGTCTATCTGGACAAGCGCCCCCAGGTGGTGATCAGTGACCTGGTGATGCCCCGCATGGGCGGGGTCAGCACCTGTATTGAGATCCGCCGCCTGGCCGGCGAACAGGAACCGATCATCATCCTGCTCACCTCCATGTTCCAGGAAGGCCCCCACGAACATACCCCCCCCGACATGGGGGCCCGTTATCACATCCCCAAGACCACCACACCGCTTGACATCGTGATCCTGGTGGAGCAGTTGCTGACCCGCGACCGGCAGCCCCTGCCACCCTCTGCCTGACCATGCCCGTTCTTCTGCGAAACCTGACCCTGCGTCCCGGTGATGACGAAGGGAACTTGCCCCTGTTGACGGCCCAGGCCTGTGGTCTGCCACCTTCGGCCCTGCAGGAATTCCGCATCCTGCGCAAAGGGGTGGATGCCCGCAAAAAACCGCGCGTCCTCCTGGTCTATACGGTTTCCTTCAGCCTGTCCGATGAAGAGGCCTTCTGGCAGCGGCAGAGCGGCAACCCCCATCTGGAACGGCTGCCGGCTACGGCACCGCTGGCCGTTACCAAACGCCGTGCCAGCGAGCCTGTTGCCATCGTTGGCATGGGGCCGGCCGGCCTGTTCTGTGCCCTGCGCCTGGCTGCCTACGGCATTGCCGCCACCCTGTTCGAACGGGGAAAGCCGGTGGAACAACGCGTACAGGATGTGACCCGCTTCTGGCGGGATGGGCAGTTGGATACGGAGAGCAATGTGCAGTTTGGTGAAGGCGGGGCCGGCACCTTTTCCGACGGCAAGCTAACCTGCCGCCTGCGCGACCCCAACACCTCCTGGGTGCTGGACCAGCTGGTCACGTTCGGGGCCCCGGCGGAGATTCGCTACCAGGCGAAACCTCACGTGGGCACGGACCGACTGCGTCATCTGGTGGCGGCCATCCGAAAACATCTTGCCGAAAACGGCATGACGATCCGTTTTTCAACGCGATGCACCGGGTTGTCTACCACAAACGGCCAGCTGTATGCGGTACGCTGCAATGACCACGAGGAGGTCGCCTGCCGCCATCTCGTGTTGGCCATCGGCCACAGCGCCCGGGATACCTACGCCGAACTTGCCGGCCACGGGCTCCTGATGGAACCCAAGCCGTTCGCCATCGGCCTGCGGGTGGAACATCCCCAGGGGTTGGTCGACAGCATCCAGTACGGGCAGCCCCATCCGGCCCTGCCCAGGGCCGATTACGCCCTCACCTACAACAACCACACCACCGGACGCAGCTGTTATTCCTTCTGCATGTGTCCCGGCGGTGTGGTAATCGCCAGTTCTTCCGAGGTGGGGATGGTGGTGACCAACGGCATGAGCAACCTGGGGCGTGATTCTGGACAGGCCAACAGCGCCCTGGTGGTGAATGTGCGACCAGAGGACTTTGACGGTGGCGACCCCCTGGCCGGGGTTCGCTTTCAGCAGCAGTGGGAACGGCGCGCCTTCGAGGCCGGCGACTGCAGCTACCACGCCCCGTCACAGAACCTGTTGACCTTTCTCAGGCGCGGGAGCGGGCCGGTGCGCTCCAGCTACCGTCCCGGCACCGTGGAGGCCGATCTGGCTGCCGTGCTGCCGGACTATGTTACTGCTACCCTGCGGGAAGGGATCGAGGCATTTGACCGAAAGATGCGGGGCTTTGTCACCTCCGAGGCCACCCTGACCGGGGTGGAGACCCGCACCTCGGCGCCCTTACGCATCCTGCGGGGCGAGGACTGCCAGGCTCCAGGCCTGCGGGGGCTCTACCCCTGCGGTGAAGGGGCCGGCTATGCCGGCGGTATCATGTCCGCCGCCCTGGACGGCGTGCGGGTGGCGGACATGATCGCGAGGCAGTTTACTCCCTGACCTGGCCATCCCCATAGACGATGAACTTGGTGGTGGTCAGATCCTCCAGCCCCATCGGGCCGAAGGAATGCAGCTTGGTGGTAGAGATGCCGATCTCGGCCCCCAGCCCAAGCTGACCACCGTCGTTGAAACGGGTAGAGGCGTTCACCAGCACGCAGGAGGAGTTGACCTCGCGGATAAAACGCTGGGCATGGCCGTAGTCGCTGGTGATGATCACCTCGCTGTGCAGTGAGCTGTAGCGGTTGATATGCTCGATCGCCTCGTCCAGGTCGGCCACCACCTTGCAGGCCAGGATCAGCTCCAGGTACTCGGCGGCCCAATCCTCCTCGGTTGCCGGCTTCGCCTGCGGCGCATAGGCACGAAACGCCGCATCACCCCGCAGTTCTACCCCCGCGTCCCCTAACGCCCGGGCGATCTGCGGCACGAAGGCTGCGGCCGCATCCTTGTGGATCAGCAGGGTCTCCAGGGCGTTACAGACCCCAGGTCGCTGGGTCTTGGCGTTGATGATGATCCGGGTGGCCATCGCAAAATCGGCCTGTGCATCCACAAAGGCGTGGCAGACCCCCTTGTAATGCTTGATGACCGGAATCCGCGAGTTCTCCACCACAAAACGGATCAGGCTCTCGCCGCCGCGGGGGATGATCAGATCGATCAGCTCCTCCTGCTTGAGCATCTCCAGCACCCCTTCACGCTCGGTGAACGGGATCAATGACAGGGCTGAGGCAGGTATGCCCAGCTCCTGCATCACCCCCTGCAGAATCGTGGCAATAGCCCGGTTGGAATGTATCGCCTCGGAGCCGCCCCGCAGGATCACGGCGTTGCCGCTCTTCAGACACAGGGCAGCGGCATCGGCGGTCACGTTGGGGCGCGATTCGTACACAATACCGATCACCCCCAGCGGGATCCGCATCTTGCCCACCATGATCCCGTTGGGACGTCTCCACATCCGGGTCACTTCCCCCACCGGGTCCGGCAGGGCAGCCAC
>JAJXUW010000084.1 GCA_021782545.1 Deltaproteobacteria bacterium
CGGCGGCCAGGTGCATAACGGCATCGGGCCGGTACTGGGCAAAGACGCGGTCGAGGCTGGTGCGGTCGCAGATGTCGACCTGCTCAAAGGCGTAGCGCGGATCTGCGCTGACTGCGGCGAGCGATTCAAGGTTGCCGGCGTAGGTCAGCTTGTCGAGGTTGATGACGTGGTGACCGGTATGCTGCAGCAGGTGGCGGATGACCGCCGAGCCGATAAAACCGGCCCCGCCGGTGACCAACAGACGACGTGGTGTGGTGACAGACATGCGGCGTTTCCCCAAACGTGTTGATTAAAAACGCTTATGTATACCGTACCCTGGCCTGAAATGCAAAAAACTATTGAGCGCTTAACACAGCCGGTGCCGCAGATAGGCCGCAAAGTCGTCCTTGAATTCGTCGCGTTTGAGGGCCAGGTCCACGGTGGCCTTGAGGAACCCCAGCTTGTCGCCGCAGTCGTGGCGCTGCCCCTCGAACAGGCAGCCGTAGACCGCCTCATCGTGCGAGAGGCGTTTGATGGCGTCGGTCAGCTGAATTTCGCCACCGCGGCCAGGCTGCTGTTGGGCAAGGATCGGGAAGATGGCCGGCGTGAGCAGGTAGCGGCCGATGATGGCCAGGTCGGAGGGGGCCTCCGCAGGTTGCGGCTTTTCGACCATGTCGGTCACCTCCATCACCCGATCGGTAATCCGGTTGACCGCCACGCAACCGTAGGAGGAGATCTGTTCGTGCGGCACCTGTTCCAGGGCCAGCACGCTGCCTTTGTAGTGTTCGTAGACGTCCAGCAGCTGCTTCAGGCAGGGGGTGGGGGCGTCGATGATGTCGTCGCCCAAAAGGACGGCAAACGGCTCATTGCCGATGAAGTCGCGGGCGCAGAGGATGGCGTGGCCCAGGCCCAGGGCCTTTTTCTGGCGGACGTAGTAAATATCCACCATGTCGGAGAGCTCCCGTACCGCCTGCAGGGTATCGTCCTTCCCCTTCTCCGCCAGGTGGTTTTCCAGTTCGGGTGAGCTGTCGAAGTGGTCTTCGATGGCGCGCTTGGTGCGGCCGGTGACAAAGATGATCTGCTCGATGCCGGAGGCCACCGCCTCCTCCACCACGTACTGCACCAGCGGCTTGTCGATCAGCGCGAGCATCTCTTTGGGGGATGACTTGGTGGCCGGCAGAAAGCGGGTACCCAGGCCGGCCACCGGAAAGATCGCCTTGCGGACTTTCATCGTGACGCCTCGTTACCGGTGCGTTGTGCCGATTCCAGGGTGTTCTGCAGCAGCATGGCAATGGTCATCGGTCCGACGCCGCCCGGCACCGGGGTGATGGCGCTGGCCCGTTCGGCCGCTGCGGCATACTCCACATCGCCCACCAGTTTCTTCTCGCCCACACGGTTGATCCCGACGTCGATTACCACCGCGCCCGGCTTGATCCAGTCGCCCTTGACCATCTCGGCCTTGCCCACGGCGGCGATGACCACATCGGCACGGCGGACCACCTCGGCCAGATCCCTGGTGCGGGAGTGGCAGATGGTGACCGTGGCGTGCCGGGCCAGGCACATGAGCGCCACCGGCTTGCCGACGATGTTGGAACGCCCCACCACCACCACCTCTTTGCCTTGCAGGTCGTAGCCGATCTCCTCCAGCATCACCATCACGCCGTAGGGGGTGCAGGGCTGGAAGGTGGGCTTGCCGATGGCCAGCCGCCCCACGTTGTAGGGGTGAAAGCCGTCGGCATCCTTCATCGGCGAGATCGCCTCCAGCACCTGGTCGGTATCGATATGGGCCGGCAGCGGCAGCTGCACCAGGATACCGTGGATCCGTTCATCAGCGTTCAGCTGGTCGATCAGCTCCAAGAGCTTGGCCTGGCTGGTATCAGCCGGCAGTTCATGGTCGGATGAATGCATCCCCAACTCGAGGCACATCTTCTTTTTCATGCCGACATAGACCCGGCTGGCCGGGTCGTCTCCCACCAGCACCACCGCCAGGCCGGGGGTGATCCCCTTCGCCTTCAGCTGCTCCACCTGACCTGCAATCCGGCTGCGCACCTTGGCGGCGATCGCCTTGCCGTCGATGATCTGGGCTGCCATAGCTTCCTCCCGTGCTGTCTGCAATATAGATAATGGGTGGTATGATACGTGCCGTACTGCCGCTTGTAAAGGGGGGCTTGCGACAGGCGACAAAAAAAATCCCCCGGAGGGGTGGAGCGTCCGGGGGATTACGAAATGTGGTGCCACTTCCGGCGCACGGCCGGATTACGAGATGCCTCAGCCGCCGGATGAGCAGGCCGCAGGTTTGGCGTTGCCGCTTTTTGAGCAGTAGCCGCTCTCAAACCAGCCGCCGCCTTTCAGGCTGAAGGCGGTCTGGGAGATCAGTTTTTCCACGGACCCGCCGCACTTGGGGCAGGTACTGGCCGGGGCGTCGGAGAATTTCTGGCGCAATTCGAAACGATGGTTACAGGATGTGCATTGGTATTCGTACATCGGCATGGGACAGCCTCCTTCTGATTCCACGTGTCAGGGCGGGGACTGTCATCTGGCGTCTGCTTCGTCGTCGTCTCCTCGACATACCGGCTCGCGGTACGCCTGCGTCGGCTCCTCCTCAGCGGTTTGATCGGTTCCCTGCCCTGTAGCTGTGGATAACGCTACAATTTCAACTATAAGTACTCGCCGCTCGGTTTGTCAAGGGGGCGGACAAAAACCACCAGGGCACCGTGACCTCCCAGGTGGCGGGGCGCCGGGGCATACTCCAACACCAGCCCGCGCCCCTGGTCCCGCAACCAGCCGGCCACCGCCTGCTGCAGTACCGGCCCTTCCGTTGAATGCAGTCCCTGCCCGGTGATGATCAGCACCGCCTTCTCGCCCGCCTGGCGGGCGGCCGCAAGAAAACGGGGCAGGGCGGCCAGCGCCTCTTCGCGGGTGAGCCCGTGCAGGTCGAGCTGCCGGTCCAGCTGGATAATCCCCCGTTTGAGCTGGCGCAGCCGGTTGCCGGCAAGCGGCCGCAGTTCTTCCTCCTCCGGCAGCCGGTCTTCAAAGCGGACATCCAGCTTGAGCCTGTCCAGCTCCTGCAGGAAGGTCTTGCGCCCCAGCACCTCGTCGCGTGGCTGGGCCGGTGCGGGGCGCGTTACCCCGGCTGACCCGGCCTGCGGCCTGTTTTTGGGCGGGGGGGATGCGGTACGGTGGGGGACCCCGTCGAGCGGCCGCACGCCGGCCATGGCCTGGCGGAACAGTTCGTCGGCCGCCGTATCCTGACGCGGTTTTTGGGGGGGCGTGGCTTTGCTGGCAGCGGCCTGCCTCGCCTCCTCCTCCGGCAGATGCAGCCCTTTAAGCGCGGCAAACGGCCTGGTCGTGAAGGCCGGCTCGATCGGTTTTTGCGGTTGTCCCCGTCTCTTTTTGCTCATCTATCCAATCCTCGCCCCATACGGTCCGGTCTGTTTATTCGGTCTGGGCCGCCTTCTGACTGATGGAGGCGAACAGCATGTCCAGCACCGCCTTCTGGCGGACCTCGTGTTTGTTCAGGACCGCCAGGCAGCTCCCCATCGGGCAGTGCTCGCGCAGGTAGTCGGGATCACGGCTGGAGAGGATCACCACCCGGTTTTTGTCGATACCGGCCTGAACCGCGAAGGTCAGCAGCTTGCGGCCATCGATGTTGGGCATCTCGAAATCGATCAGGATCAGGTCATAGGGCTGGCGCGTGATGCAGGCCAGGGCGTTTAACGGGTTGTTGCAGACCGAAACGGCCAGCAGCGGGAACTGCTCGGCGATATAGTTCTCAAGCAGGCGGGTGAAGACCGGGTCGTCGTCAATCAGCAGAATCATGCCGGTGCGTGGGGTCATTGGTATATCCTCGTGGCTATGCTCAAAACCTGAAATGGTATCGTCGTCTCAAGTGCCCTGGCCACCTTTAGATTCAGCGCCAGTTCGATCCGGCGGGGCGAGGCGACGCCCAGTTGGGCCGGGTGTGCCCCTTCCAGCAGTCTGACGGTCATCAGCCCGGCCACTTCGCCCTGTTCCGTCGGGCTGATCTCCAGCGAGACCAGGGCCCCCCGTTCGGCGCCGCCGGGCAGCGTGGTGGCCAGCAGGACACCGGCATGGCGGCTGCGGGCGGCGATCCGGTCGAAGTGGCGGCAGATGACGCTGCTCTCCGTGACGATCAGGCCGCCCACCTTGCCCAGGAGGGTAGCGGTGGCCGGTTCAACCGCGCCCGCGGTGGTGGCGTTCATCTCCACCAGGGTGATGTTCATCTGGCGGGCGGCCCGGCGCAGCTCGTCCCGCTGCCGCAACGACCCCACCTCATGACTGTTGTAGAGTACCCCGATATGCTGCAGGTGCTTCACTCCCTCCAGTACCCGCAACAGGGTTACCATCGGCACCCGGGCGCTGATACCGCACAGGTCGTTGCCCGCCGCCCCCTCCGGCAGGACGGCGTCGGCAGCCACGACCGGCACCCCGTCCCCCTCCTTCAAGGCAGCGGCCACGGCCGGCGCACCATAGGCGACGATGATATCGGCGCCATAGGCCATAAGCTTCCGTATCGAGTTGCCCCAGGATTGCGGGTCCGGGTTGGGGGTCTGCACGATGATCTCGCTGGAGGCGGCCAGACCGCGGGCTGCCAGCACCTTGAGCATCTGGCGGTGGGCCTCCCGATACCGCGCCAGGTCGCTGGTCAGCAGGGCGCCGATGATCCGGCCGCTGGCAGGGGCCGAGCCCGGCAGCACGAGCAGGATGAGCGGTACCAGCAGCAGGGCTATGACGCGGATCGCTACATGCATAGGTGCGGAGCTCACCAGCGGGCCGTCAACGAGACGGTGGCGCTGTGGATATCGCCGTTGTACTGCGCCTCGTCGGAGCGGTAGGCGCTGAAACGGTACTCCAGCATCCAGCCGAACTGTTGGTACAGGCGCCAGTCGAGGCGGGAGGCGACCGACGATTCGATGGTGTCCAGGTGGCCGAAGCTGCCGATGCCGGCGGTGGTGGCGCTGTAGGCGCTTGCCAGGGTAAAGGACTGGGCCGGGACCTGGAAGTCGGCACGAGAGCGGACCTGCTGCAAACTTACGGAGAGGTCGACCCGGTCGTTTATGGCGTAGCTGCCGTCCAGGCCGTAGACATGGGCCAGTGACGAGTAGTTGCTGGTGGCGAGCGACGCGGCCGTCTGTGGCGAGAAGAGCAGGGCCTGCCGGGCATCGATCGCCATGCAGCCGTAGCTGGTGGTGACGACCAGCCGCGGCAACGGGCTGAACCAGAGCGCCACCCCGGCCGACTGGCTCAAGCTGTTGCGTGGGGTGGCCAGCGCGGTGAGCGGCGTCGTGGTCGTGCTGCTGGTGGCGCTGTTCTGTTCGGCCGTCGCCCGATAGTGGAGCATGGCGCCAAAGCGAGCGTTATGGCTCCAATCGATCAACAGGTTGCCGTTATGGCGGTCGTTAAAGTCGTGTAAGGTGGTGGGCCGGCTGTTGGTGGTGTAGCTGTAGCTGGCGTTCAGTCTGGTGGTCCGCCACGGCCGCCACAACGCCGTCAGGATGCCGCTTTGAAGCTGGTTGGCGTCGGAGGTCACGGCAGGCACGGCACTGGCTGCCGTCATCGGCACAAAGACGTTCTCGCGGGAGATCAGCCGGGCCCGGTACTCGCCCTGCAGGGTGAGTACCGAGTCGGGCCGCCAGGAGGAAAGCAGGGAGAGCGTGTCCTCGACAGAACTGGTGCCCGGCCGGACCAGGCTGGTGCCGCTGTAGAGCGAGGTGACGCTCTCCGGGGTCTGTCGGTCGAGCTGGCGGTGGCGGTACTTGAACGCCAGGGTGAGCTCCTTAAATGGCGTATAGGACAGATCGCCGGCGATGTGCTGGATGGTGTCGGCCGGCTGGCCGGAGTAGATCAGGTCGGTGCGCTGGCTGGTGTTTTCCCGCCGGGTGAGGGTGTAGGCCGCGGCGGCGGTGAGCCCTCCGCTTAGGTTGCTGTAGAGCGTGACCGTGTGGGAGATGACCCGGCTGGCTGACGGCACGGCCGCCGCAAACGGGGCGTAGCTGTTCGGTGCGCTGCTGCCGAACTCGCGGATCTTGAAGTTGTAGGCCAGACTGACCGGACCCAGGTTGGCGTCCAGGCCGAACCGTCCCTCCTGGGTCACCTGGTCGATGCGCCGGGTGACATCGTAGAAGGTGTTGACGGCATGAGTTCGTTCATAATCGGCCACCACCAGCTGATCGTAGCCGCTTTGGCTGAAACGCCAGTAGCCCAAGGAGAGGTGGGCGGGGAGGTTGCCGAGACGGATCCGGGTATCGGCACGGTCCTGGCGCGAGGTGATGCCCAGTTCATGGCTGTCGGGCAACGATACGGCACGGTAATCAACCGCCGGCAGGCCTAAGGGGGCGTTGGCAACGCTTTGGAAATCAGAGAAAAGGGGGTGCCGTAGCAGGTTGTGGTAGAGGCTGCGCCCTTCCAGCTCGGCCCGGATGATGCCGCCGTAATCAAAAAACAGCTCGCTTTGATAGTCGTCAGGGTGCAGAAACTGGCCATCAGCCCGCAGTTTGAGGTCTGCTTCCAAAAAGCCGGCCGCAAAGTAGGCAGTGGCCCCCGAACGGTTGACGCCGTACGGGTTTGCCAGGGCGGTGACGCCGTCGGAGCTGACAAAACGGTAGCCGCTCTCGAGCAGGGCGTAACTGTGGCGCTCCGGCTGTTCCTGGGAGGGCGGGTCGTCCCGATCGTCGGTGGAGATGCCGTCGGCACGGGCCACGGGAACACACAGGAGCAGCAGGAGGGAAGCCCCGATGATGCGGCTATCTGCAAGGGACACGGGGCGCTCCTCTCTCTTAACGTCGCAGGGTGCCTTTGCCCAGGCCGTCGGGGGTGTCGCTGCCGTGGATCATGCTGTGGCAGTCGGTGCAGCGCTGCGCGAAGATCGCCTGTTCCTGGGGGTTCTGACTCAGCAGGCGCTGGTGGGCCCCGGCGTGGCACTGCAGGCAGAGGTACGGCATGGTGATCGTCAACAGGCGCCTGGTCACCGAACCGTGGGGGCTGTGGCAGTTGGTGCAGTCCTCGGTGACATCGCCGTGCTCAAAGACAAAGGGGCCGCTTTTGTCCATGTGGCAACGGGTACAGGTGTCGCGCACCGTAGACCCCTTGAGCAGCATCGGCTGGGTCGAGCCGTGTGGGTTGTGGCAGTCGAAGCAGTCCATCTTCTTTTCCCGTACCGGATGGTGGGAAAACAGGTTGAACTGGGTCTTCACCTCGGGATGGCACTGGTAGCAGAGCTCGGCCATCTTCTCGTGGTTTACCTTCTGCTGGGGGCCGTCATGCAGGCGGTGGCAGGCAAAGCAGCTGACGTCGTGCAGGGCATGGGCGCTGGTCGGCCAGTGGGCGAGGCTGGGAGTTGAGGCGCTGCTGTGGCAGCGCAGGCAGATCATCGACTGGGCTTGAGCCGGCAGCTTCTTTAAGTCCAGCAGGGTGCTGCTGTCGCACTTGGCCTTATCGCCGTGCCGGTCTGTGGCGGTCTCCAGATGGGCGATGGCCAGGCTGCCAGGGCCATGGCACGATTCGCAGTTTACCCGAGGCAGGCCGGTTTCCGGGGTGATCTGCTCGCCGTGCACGCTGTGCTTGAAGTCGTCGGCGATCTTGTCGTGGCTGTGGCAGCGGGAGACGCAGTTGTCGGTGCCGACGTAGTCGGCATCCACCCGGCCGACGATCATCTTCTCGTATGCGGCCACCGGCAGCAGCGGCCGGGTGTTGCTGCAGGCGGCTACAAGCAGCGCGGACAACAGGATAGCGCCGAAGGACAGGGGGCGGACAGGGGGAAGGCGCACCGCGGGCTCCTTAGCTGTTGAAGAACAGGTAGGGGGACCGGTTGGTAAACAGATCCCGCTGGCGGTAGATAAGGTGGCTTACCCAGGCGATGGCCGCCACGGTGGCCAGGTTGTTGATTACCAGCCAGATCGGGTCGACCGGAACCCCCTGGACCCGTTCCAGCTCCCCGCGGGGCAGCCAGATCAGGTTCGTCAGGGTGTTTGCTGTCTCGAACAGGTTGTAGGTCAGAAGCAGGTACCAGGTGAGGCGCTGACGCTGCCAGAGCCCCAGGAACAGGTGCAGGCCGTAGAGCGAGTTGACCACGATGTAGACCCTGGCCGGGGGTCCTTCGAGGAGCTGGCCGAACAGGGCGATCGGCTGGCCGTAGCTGCCGATGCTTATGAGCAGCAGAAACAGGTACAGTCCGGTCAGCATGATCAGCGTCTGGGACCGGGGCTGTTCCTCTTCAGGGGACTGGTCGGTGGCCAGCATGGCTATCCTTTTCTTTTGGCGATGTCGCTCACCGCAACGCCGAGGGCGATAACGAGCAGTATGAAGCCGATAAACAGCCAGTCAGCCGCGCTGAAGCCAAACATCCTAGTTCCTCCTGCCGGGGGCGGCCTGCCCGCCGGCCAGACGCAGCTCGCGCTGGAGCTGCTCAAGGAGCGCCGTCACCTCTACCATCGGAAACTGGCTGCAGAATACCTGATCGGCCAGCACATCCTCGATGATCGCCACGGTCTCGGGAAGGTTGTCCTGCCGATGCTCGAGGGCCACGGCCAGGGCGGTCAGGTAGTCCACCGGCGGCAGCTTGGCCAGCTCATGGCGTCGGATCGCCTCGATCCGGGCGGAAAGCCGCAGGCGCTGTGCCTCGTCGCAGCGGGGCAGGAGCGGTTCCCAGGCGGTCAGAGCTTGGTCGTAATGCCCCAGCACATAGTGAGTCTCCCCGAACTGGTAGGCGGTTGAAAGGTCCTCGGGGTCGAGTGCCAGCGCCTGCCGCAGATGCTTTTCGGCGCCGTACCAGGCCTGCACCGCCAGGTGCAGGGCGTCCAGCCGTGATCCCTTCTCCATCAGGGTCCGGCCGATCTCGCGCCACAGCCCGGCGTTGTCCGGTTCCATCAGCGCCATGATTTTCAGCAGGGTCACCTTGCGATCCAGGTAGGGGGTGTCCACCTCCTTGGCGTCCAGCATGATCACCTCGCCGCCGATCTCGGCGATCACGTGGGGGTAGGCCTGCTGCAGGACCTGTGCGTAGTGTGCGGCAAAATTGCACTCCGGGTTGGTACGCAGGGCCTGGTAGAGGCCCCG
>JAJXUW010000085.1 GCA_021782545.1 Deltaproteobacteria bacterium
ATCCGAGTGGGTCTCCATCGAGAGCGTACTGCCGGAAAAGGAAGTGCGGCGGATCGTACCGGAGCTGCTCCGCCTGGGCGCCGAAGGGATCATCGAATACCCGCTCTCCAAGATTATCTAACCAGATGCATCGGTACGGGCAGGGATGCGACCAGCCGCACCCTGCCCGACCTATCCCTGCAAACGGTCGTATATCTCGCCAAACTGCGTCGCTGACCGGCGAAAAATTGCCAGCAGCGCGGGATCAAAATGCTCCGGCATGGTCCGGCCATCCCCTTCCAGCATAATCCGGCAGACGGTGGCATGGTCAAAGGCCGGCTTGTACACCCGCTGGCTGCGCAGGGCGTCATACTGATCCGCAATATTCATCAAGCGCGCCGCCAGCGGGATCTCTTCACCCCGCAGGCCAAAGGGGTAACCGCTGCCATCCCAACGTTCATGGTGGGACAAGGCAATATCCTTGGCCATTTCAAGCACCGAGTGATCCCCGATAATTCGTGCGCCGAAGCGAGGATGCTCACGCATTACCCCCCATTGGTCGTCCGTTAACGGGCCAGCCTTCTTCAGGATGCCCGGATCGACGTGGATTTTACCCACATCATGCAATACCGCCTGGAAACGGATCATCTCTTCATATGCAGGCGGTAACCCCGCCTCCTTTGCCAGGAGCGCGCAGTATTCACCGACGCGCAAGAGATGATTGCCCGTATCTTCATCATTGGCCTCTGCCGCCCGGGCCAGAGCAAAAACGATGTACTCAATCAGCCTGACATTTTCAATCATCGCAGCGGCTTGAAGGGCGTACACATTGCAAATCTCAAGCAGCTGCTGATTGAAGTGGGTGACCGAAGAGCTATAGAGGTTGAGGGTCCCGATCACCCCTTCTTTGGCGGTCAGCGGCAGGGCCAGGGAGGATCGGAAACCGGCCTGCTCCGCCTGCGCCCTCCAGGGGCCAAACCGCTCGTCATCATAGCGGCACAACACGGGCTGACGCGTCCTTATTGCGCTGCCGGTTGGTCCCAGGCCGGTCGACTGATCGTCGCAGGTAACGACCAGCCCTTCCAGGTAATCAGCCCGGTCACCGGCATGGGCCACCTGCATCACGGTCGAATGTTCCTTATCCGCAAGGCCCAGCCAGACCATGTCGACTCCCAGCAGGTCCAGGGCCCGATCGCAGATATACCGGTAGACACCTCCCGGCGAGGTGAGTTGCAACATCTCATGGGAGATATTCGTCAACAGCAGAAGGTCGTGGGAGGTTTTCTTGTTCTCGGTAAAGAGCCGCTCCAACGAACTGGTGGCATGATTGAAGGCGGTACAGAGCAGGCCGATCTCATCTTTGGCCGCATAGGAGAGCCGAACCGAAAAATCCCCCTCCATCATGGTCTGGGATGCCTCGTTCAGCATCAGGATCGGTTCGATCATCCGGCGGCGGACGTAGAAGGCGATCGACGCAAGCGCCCCCAGAAAACAGGCGACAAAAGCGATCTGCAACAGCTGAAAACGTTGGGCCAATATCTCGTTATGCTCTTGCAGCGCCGCAATCAGACGATCGACGCGGGCGACGAACATACCGGCCTGCTGATGGAACAACAACAGGGATGGCTCCCGGTCTCCCCGTTCCGCAAGCAGCTGCACAAGAAGCGGATGCAGTTCCGACCTGAATACCAGATCGAGCTGGTATACCTCTCGCAGCAGCTCGACCTTGTGCAGACTCCAGGGACGTGACAGTATGCCCTGCAGTTCAGTCAACACCTGTTCGACATCATGCACCTGACTCGCAACCATCCCGGAAAGCTGCCCGGCATTGGGGGTGCCGGCCCGTACGCCAACCGTCACCTCCAGACGGTAGGTCCGCGCCCGCAGACTGCCGGTCATATTCACCAGCCGGGAACTCTCGTTTAGGTGCGTGATGAAGATGGTGGTGGCAAAGACGTAGACCAGCACCAACGTCAGCATGAACAGGCTGACGGCGATATGCAGGTTGATTATGGAGCGTTTTGCGACAACCCTGGACATGCGGTGGTCCACCCAGACGGCGACTGCCGGGAACGTTAGATGTATGCGATTCACGAGCCGCGGTGATTGACGCGGCAGTCTATTCTTGGCACTGTACCCCAAACACCACTGACGGGCAAGTCGTTCAACAGCCGTGAAAGGGCCCTTATATGCTGCACTATACGATATCCGCCGATGACCATTGCCGCCGTCTGGAGAGCCTGCTGCAGCGGCTCCTGCCGGCAGCCCTGCCCGGCTATTGCCGCAAGCTGATCAGGTCCGGCGCCTGCCGCCTGGCCGGTACACGTGCCACCCCTGATACCCTGCTGTCAGCCGGCGACCGACTCGACCTTAAGGAAAGCGCCACCGTCACCGAACTCCTGCAGGGTCACAAACCGCCCGTCGACCTACTGTGGCAGGATGACCTTCTGCTGGTGGTCAACAAACCGGCCGGCCTGGCCATGCATCCGGCAGCCGAAGTGTCTGAAAATCTGGTCGATCTGGTCTCCGGGTGGCTGGAAGAACGGCACAAGCAACCGCTGCGGGCCTATCCGGTCAACCGCCTGGATCGAGGTACCTCCGGCGTGGTGTTGTTGGCCACCAGCTCCGGCAACGCCGGCATGCTGGGCAGACAGGTCAAGGAAGAGGGACTGGACAAACGCTACCTGACCGTGGTTGAGGGGCGACTGGAGGGTGATGGGGAGATCAACGCCCCTCTGGACGGCAAGGAGTCTGTCAGCCGTTACCGCTGCTTGGCGAGCGGCGAGTACAACGCCTTGCTGCTGGTGGAGCCGATCACGGGACGCACCCACCAGATCCGCCGCCACCTGTCGCTGATCGGCCATCCGGTGATGGGCGACAAACGCTACAACGCCAGCCCGTTACCGGCGCTACCGGGGATCGCCCTGCACTCCTTCCGCACCATCCTGCAGCACCCGACCGAACACCATCCACTCACCATCTGCGCCCCGCTGCCGGCCGCCCTGCGGGCACTGATCATCGAACGTTGCGATCTACCTGAATCTCAGCTGCTGCAGCTCCTTGAACAAACCGCCCGGGACTGACCGGCAGCCACCCCTTAAGCGACCACCAGTACTCCGGCGCCGGTCAGGCGACCGCTGCGCAGGTCATGCAAGGCCTGGTTGGCCTGTTCAAGCGGATAGGCCGTCACCTCGGTCTGCACCGGCACCTGGGGCGCCAAGGCCAGGAACTCCTCGCCATCCTGACGGGTCAGGTTTGCTACCGAGCTGATGCTACGCTCGCCCCACAGCAGATCATAGGGGAAGGAGGGTATAACGCTCATGTGGATACCACCGCAGACCACCCGCCCCCCTGGCCGGACTGCCCGTAAAGCCGCCGGCACCAGCTCGCCGGCCGGGGCGAAGATAATGGCGCTGTCCAGTCCCTGCGGCGGCAATTGATCGGCTGCCCCGGCCCAACAGGCCCCCATCCGGCGGGCGAACGCCTGGGCCTTTGTATCGCCGGGACGGGTAAAGGCGAACACCTGCCGCCCCTGCCAGACGGCCACCTGGGTGACGATATGAGCGGCTGCGCCAAAGCCGTAGATTCCCACCAGCGTCCCCTCACCGGCCATTCGCAGCGAACGGTAACCGATCAGCCCGGCGCACAGAAGCGGCGCCGCCTGCAGATCGGGGTATCCCTCTGGTATCGGAAAACAGAAACGGGCATCGGCCAGACAGTACTCGGCAAAACCGCCATCGATCTGGTAGCCGGTAAACAGGGCCTGTTCGCACAAGTTTTCACGGCCTGCGCGGCACTGCCCGCATCGGCCACAGGTGCCCCCGAGCCACGGTATCCCGACCCGCTCGCCAACGGTAACCGCTGTCACCCCCGGGCCGAGTGAGGCTACCCGTCCCACCACCTGGTGCCCCGGTATTAAGGGCAACTTCGGACGGTCCAGTTCACCATCCACGATATGGAGGTCGGTGCGGCAGATACCGCAGGCATGCACCCTGACCAGCACCTGCCCCACGCCGGGGGTCGGTATCGGCAGTTCAGCCAGCACCAGCGGCGCTCCGGGCCGTTCCAGCCGCATTGCACGCATTACGTCGCCTCCTTGGTCGCACTTGGAATATGCATACCAGTATACCGAATCAAGCCGATTGTGCCAGCCCTGCCGGCAATGGCGAACGTCTCTCACAAACGAGATCGGCGACACGTAGGGAGCGCGGCGGACAGACGATACACAAGGCGGGACGGTCATCACGACCGCCCCGCCTTCGTTTCAGGGCAACATTTCCACCAACTGGCTGATCGGTATCCGTTCCGGCAGCCGGATGCCGAACTCCCGCAGATAGAGTGCATTTACCGCCGCCAGCAGGGTGTTCAGCCGCTCCAGGTCAACTACCGCCTCACCGGGCAGATGGTCCAGCCCCTGACAGTTTCGGGGGCAGACATCGATCCGCCGCTCTTCCCCCTCAAGCAGCAGGATCGGCAGACCATGGGTGCGACAGATGATCGGCCGGGCAGTATACAGCAGGCACTGTCCATCGGCCAATAACGGACAGTCTTCCCCCTCGGTCCAATGGGTAAGATGCCGCTTTAGCTGCTGCAGCACCCCCTCCGGCAGCCGACCGGCCGCCTCAATCATGGCGGCCGCCTCCACCGGAAAGACCGAAATGGCCAGACAGCAGGAGGAGCAACCGGGATGGCAGGTAATCGCCTCTGCCAGACGATCCACAATCCCCCGGCAGAGGTCATCCACCTTGGCCACCAGGCTATGGTAATTCGCCAGCGGATCAGCCATCAGCTACCTGATTTTCAGTACAATCTTGCCGAAATGCTTGTCTTCTTCCATCATCCGGTGCGCCTCTGCCACCTGGTCAAGGGTAAAGACCCGTTCGATGATCGGTACGATGGTCCGGTCGGCGAACTTGGGCAGGGCGGTCGTGGTAAACTCCGCCACAATGGCGGCCTTGTCCTTGACCGGACGGGAACGGAGCACGCTGCCGATGATCTGCTGGCGCTTGACCATCATCAGGGCCAGGTTCAGCTCGGCCTTGATGCCGCTGATAATGCCGATGATCACCAGCCGGCCGGCATAGGCCAGGGAGTTCATGTTGGGGGCCAGGTACTTGGCGCCCACATGATCGAGGATCACATCCGCCCCCTTCTTGTGGGTAAACTCCTTCACCACGTCGGTAAAATCGGGGGTAGTGGTGAAATCGATCACCAAATCGGCGCCCAACTCCTGTACCCGCTTGATCTTGCTTGGGTGAGCGGTGACGATGATCTTGGTATCGGGCACCAGCGCCTTGCACAGCTGTACGCCGGCGGTATTCACCCCTCCGCCGCCACCGTGGATGATGGTGGTATTATGATCCTTCAGGCCGCCGATCATGAACAGGTTGGAAAAAGCGGTGATGTATGATTCGCAGACACAGGCCGCCTCCTCGAAGCTCATGGTCTCCGGGATCGGCATCAGATGGCTGGCATAGGCCACGGCGTACTCCGCATAGGCGCCGCCCCCCACCAGGGACAACACGCGGTCGCCAACCTTCCAGCCGGTGACGTTAGGCCCGAGGGACTCAATGGTGCCTGCCACCTCAAGCCCCAGAATCTCCGAGTCGCCGGGCGGCGGCGGATATTTGCCCTCGCGCTGCACCAGGTCGGGACGGTTGATGCTGGTGGCATGCACCTTGACCAGCACCTGCCCCTCGCCCGGGGCCGGCGTCGCCACCTCGCCCACCTTGAGCACCTCAATCCCGCCAAAACCATCCATTAATACAGCCTTCATAGCGTCTATCCTCCCAAACATAATGATGTTTTGAAATTGTGTAGGTCAATCTACCCGCTCGGCCGCTATTTGTAAACAGCTAAATCACCGGTGCAAGCCTTGATTTCACAACCGTTTTCTGCCATAACCGCTCTCAATTCACGAGGGTTGCAACCATGCACATTCTAGTAACCAACGACGACGGCATCGGCGCGCCAGGGATCAAGGCCCTGGCCGAATCGTTACATAATTTGGGCGACGTGACGGTCGTCGCCCCCGACCGGGAACGCAGTGCAGCCGGACACTCACTTACCCTGCATGCGCCGTTAAGGGTCTTTGAGTTGCGGCCGGGCTGGTTTGCCGTAGACGGCACCCCCACCGACTGTGTCAATATGGGGATTCACAACCTCCTGCGCACCAGACCCGACCTGGTGGTGTCCGGCATCAATCACGGCGCCAATATGGGAGACGACATCACCTATTCCGGCACCGTGGCCGCCGCAATGGAGGCCAACCTGATGGGAATCCCCGCCATGGCGGTCTCGCTTGCCACCCACACCCCCAGTGACCATTTTCCCGATGCGGCCCGGGTGGCGCTGCAGGTTGCCACGGAGCTAACCAGGCATGGCCTGCCGCACGACACCTTTTTAAACGTCAATGTCCCCGACCTCCCGTTTAACCAGATCAAGGCGCCGCTGGTGACCCGTCAGGGCAAACGGTCGTTTGTGGGTAAGATCATCGACAAGGTCGATCCACGGGGGCGCAAGTACTTCTGGATCGGCAGCGAAGAGCCCCGTTTTCAGGACGAAGAAGGCACCGATTTTCACGCCGTCGGCAACGGGCACAGTTCCATCACCCCACTCCACCTCGACCTGACAAACTACCGGAGCATGGCGGCACTTGAGCAGTGGCAGGTGGTATCTCTTTGACACTGGACAACGCGTATTCGCTTTGCTATCTTTATTCCCTTGAATCTGGGCCTTGGGAGGGGCATTGAGACGTTTCGAAATAGCCCGCAAACGAATGGTACAGGAACAGATTCTTGCCCGTGGCATTACCTCACCACGGCTGATCGAGGCCCTGCTCACCATCCCGCGCCATCTGTTTGTGCAGGAGGCCATGGCTGACCAGGCCTACAGCGACGGCCCTCTGCCGATTGGCGAAAAACAAACCATCTCACAACCGTATATGGTGGCCCTGATGACCGACCTGCTTGAACTTGGCGGCAGTGAACATGTCCTTGAGATCGGCACCGGCTCCGGCTATCAGACCGCCATACTGGCCACCCTGGCACGCCGGGTGTGGACCATTGAACGGATTCGGCCCCTGGCCCTGCAGGCCCGCAAAGTTCTCGACTCGCTGGGATTGATCAATATCAACATCAAGGTGGGCGACGGCACGCTGGGCTGGCCCGAGGAGGCCCCCTTTGATGCCATTTTGGTGACTGCCGGCGCTCCGGCCATACCGGAAGCACTGGCCGAACAACTGGCCCCCGGGGGGCGTCTGGTGATTCCGGTGGGTAACGAGGCCGATCAGACCATCCTGAGAATACGCAAAGGGCAGGATGGCAGCTTGAGCCACGAAACCGGCGTAGGCTGTCGTTTTGTCCCACTGATCGGCCAACAGGGCTGGCAGACCGCTGCCTAAGGAGGATGCGTGAGCCATAATGGTGCCTATGATCAACCGGAACTCGCTGGACCGTCCCTTGACGAGCAGGAACCGCCCCTCGACTTCACCGCAGGTGCTGAAGAAGACGATGCGGAGGAAGCAGACGGTACCGATGAATTGCCGATACCCGAAGAGGAACACCTGGATGATGCCATAAAGATCTACCTGCGTGACATCCAGAAGACCCCACTGCTCACCCCGGAAGGGGAAAAGGAGCTGGCCCGCAAGGTGGAACAGGGTGACAAGGCCGCCCGCAACAAGATGATCGAATCCAACCTGCGCCTGGTGGTGAAGATCGCCAAACGGTATGTGAACCGGGGGCTGCCGTTTCTGGACCTGATCGAAGAGGGTAATCTGGGGCTGATGAAGGCGGTGGAACGTTTTTCTCTGGCCAAAGAATGCCGCTTCTCCACCTATGCCACCTGGTGGATCCGCCAGTCCATCGAGCGGGCCTTGGTCAACCAATCCCGCACTATCCGCCTGCCAGTGCATGTCTCCGACGACATCAACCGGATGCTGCGCTGTTCACGCCAACTAACGCAGCAACTGCATCGCGAACCGACAGTACAGGAAGTGGCCGACATCATGAAGGCAAAACCGGCCTATGTCCGCCGGTTGATGGTGCTGCTCAAGCGGACTTGCTCCATTGAAACCCCGATCGGCGATGGCAACGACTACTTCCTGATCGACACAATTGAGGACAGCTCTGCAATCTCTCCCTCAGAGCTTTTGGAGAACCTCGACAAATATGAGCTGATTGCCCAGCACTTCGAAAAACTCTCGGAAAGCGAACGTATCATCCTCGCCCTGCGTTTTGGCCTGTACGACCAGGAGCCGCAGACCCTGGACACCATAGGTCAGAACTTCGGCGTTACACGGGAACGCATCCGGCAGATCGAGGCAAAATCCATCGAAAAGCTGAAAACTTTTGCCGAAGGCAGCTAAACGGGATACAAGGAACCACCATGGACGACTTGAAACAGATTATTCGCGACATCCCTGACTTTCCGAAAAAAGGCATTATTTTTAAAGATATCACTACGCTACTGCAGGACGCCAAATCCTACCAGCGGATGGTTGACCTGATGGCCCACCGCTACATCGGCCAGCATATTGACAAGGTGGTGGGAGTTGAGGCGCGGGGGTTCATCATCGGCTCAGCATTAGCGTACAAACTGGGGGCCGGCATCGTGCTGGTGCGCAAGCCCGGCAAACTGCCATCGGAGACCTTCAGCAAGACCTACTCGCTGGAATACGGCACCGACACCCTTGAGATCCACCGTGATGCAATCAAGCCGGGTGAAAAAATCCTGATCGCCGACGACCTGCTGGCTACCGGCGGTACGGTGGCCGCGGTAGTGGAGATGGTTCGCCAACTGGGCGGTGATATCGTGGAATGCTGCTTCATGTCCGAGCTCTCATTCCTGGAAGGGCGCAAGCGGCTGCCGGAAGGGAAGGTTTACTCTCTGTTGCAGTTCTGATACAGACCAAACAATAGGTCCCCGTAGCTCAGCCGGATAGAGCACTTCCCTCCTAAGGAAGGGGTCGGACGTTCGAATCGTCTCGGGGACGCCA
>JAJXUW010000086.1 GCA_021782545.1 Deltaproteobacteria bacterium
TGCAGGCGATCATTACCGGCTGCGTCGAGACCAACTCGCCGGTGATCATCCAGGTCTCCAAGGGGGCGCGCAGCTACGCCAACGAGACCATGCTGCGCTACATGGCCATGGGCGCTGTTGAGATGGCCCGCGAGATGGGCTCCACCATCCCGATCTGCCTGCATCTGGATCACGGCGATTCCTTTGATCTGTGCAAGTCCTGCGTGGACAGCGGTTTTTCTTCGGTGATGATCGACGGTTCCCATCTGCCCTTTGAGGAGAACGTGGCACTCTGCAAAAAGGTGGTTGAGTACGCCCACCAGTTTGACGTGACCGTGGAGGGGGAACTGGGGGTCTTGGCCGGTATCGAGGACGAGGTCTCTGCCGAGCATTCCAGCTACACCAAACCGGAAGAGGTGGAGGATTTCGTCAAAAAGACCGGCGTGGATTCGCTGGCCATCTCCATCGGCACCAGTCACGGCGCCTACAAGTTCAAGTCGGGCCAGCCGGTGCCGCCGCTGCGTTTTGATATCCTGGCCGAGTGTGAGAAACGGATCCCCGGTTTCCCGATCGTGCTGCATGGCGCCTCGTCGGTGGTGCCGGAGTATGTCGACCTGATCAACCGGAACGGCGGCAGGCTGGAAGGGGCGGTGGGGGTGCCCGAGGAGCAGTTGCGTCAGGCGGCGGCCTCTGCTGTCTGCAAGATCAATATCGATTCGGACGGCCGACTGGCGGTGACCGCTAAGGTGCGGGAGTACTTCGGCAAGGACCCCAAGGAGTTCGACCCGCGCAAGTACCTGGGCGAGGCCAGAAAAGAGCTGGTAAGGCTGATCAGGCACAAGAACGAAGCGGTATTGGGGTCGGCCGGTAAGGCGTAACCTCCGTTTGCTTGGTTTTCTATAGTGTGTGAGGTGATCACCATGAGCATGCGCAAGTTTTCGCGGGTGCCGTTTCACGTCGTTGCCACCATTGTCGCCGGTAGCCGCAGTTTTCAGGGGGCGGTGGCCAATCTTTCCATGAACGGTCTGTTTGTGGAAACGGCGGAACGCCTGCCCGAGGGAGATCTGGTGGATGTCGTGATAACGCTGGCGGGGACCGAGCCTGAGCTCAGAGTTGCCTTCAACGGCCGTGTCGCGCGGTTAACCGAGACCGGTATCGGCTTTCATTTTGAGAAGATCGATCTCGATTCCTACACGCATCTGAAGAACATCATCGCCTACAACCTGGCCGACCCCGACAAGGTGATGGAGGAGATTTACAGCAACATTGAGGAGAAGCTCACTTCCCGAACCTGACCCGCTGGGGGCGGTAATGACACGATGCAGCCACTGTAAGAAATATTCGGTCCTCGGTTTCTTTCTGGGTATCGGTGCACCGTTGGGATGGATACTGCTGCGGCTGGTATTTTTTTACGATGCCCGCCAACCGCTGTTCCAGCAGCTGGTGCACGATGCCGTCCGTAACGCCGAGCACCGGATGTTGTACACCTACATGGGGCTCGGCACGGCCTTGGTGCTGGCCACCCTGGGGTATTTGATCGGCAAGAATGGCGATGAACTGCGCAGACGTGCCGTGGAACTCAACGGCCTGCATCAGGAGGTGGCCTCCCAGAAGGAGATCTTCGAGCACCGTTTCGTGGTGCTGAACACCAACATCAAGAACTTTCACCAGATCAGCAGCCGGATACAGACCTCGCTGAACCTGGAGGAGGTGCTGCTGCTCTGTGCCGAGGGGTTGCACGATGTGCTCGGCTATGAGCGGGTCAATATCCTGATGGTGACCCACTCAGGCAAGGAGTTGCGTTTTGTTACCACCACCGGCACCCATAACACGGCAATCCAGGACCTGACCCTGCCGATAGAACCTGCTATCGGGGTATTTTATAAGGTGATCTCGGAGCGCAAGCCGTACCTGATTGACGATATCAGCCGCCATGGCAGCGACTACCATCTTCAGCCCCCCTATGACTCCATTGAGGTGTTTCGTTCGCGTAACTTCATCATCTGCCCGATTGTGGTCAAGGGCGAGGTGGTGGGGGCCTTTGCCATCGACAACAAGCGTTCGCGCCGTCCGCTGAACGAATCCGACCTGGACACGATCATGCTGTTCGCTGATCAGGTGGCCAATGCCATTACCCGCATCAACCTGCTGACCTCCATCGATACCCTTACCAGCGAACTGGAAAGCTCGTTCTCATTTCTGTTGAGCCACCGCGACCAGTATTCCCGCAATGCGGCCAACCTGCTGGAGAACATCGAATCCGTGACGGACGGTGCCGCAGTGATCGCCTCGGCCTCGGAAGGGGTGATGGCCTCGGTGGATGAGACCAGTACCGCCGTCAACGAGATCTCAGTGGCCATTGAGGAGGTCTCCCGCAATCTCGACACCCTGGCTGGGGTGGTCCATCAGTCGGCCTCTGCCATGGAGCAGATCTCCAGCACCATCGCCAATGTGGAACGCAGCGCCGCCATCTCCCATGAGGTCTCCAGCCAGGTGCAGGCCCAGACCGCCGAAGGGCGCAGCGCGGTAAACGAGACGATTGGGGCGTTGGATGAGATACAGGGGTCGGTTGAGGAATCGCACACCCGTATTACCCGACTGGCGGCCAACAGCAACCGGATTGAAAATATCGTCAATGTGATCAACGATATCACCAAACGGACCAACCTGCTGGCCTTAAACGCCTCGATCATTGCGGCCCAGGCCGGCGAGTACGGACGGAGTTTCGGGGTGGTGGCCGATGAGATTCGCAACCTGTCGCTGCAGACCGGTCACTCCACCGGCGAGATCACGGCAATCATCGAAGAGATCATGTTCGAATCGCAGCAGGCGGCCGACAACATCACCACCTCAAAGGGACTGGTGCAGCGTGGTGTCGAGCTTGGCCATGCCATGGGGCAGACCCTGCAGGCGATCTACGACCGCTCGGTCTGTTCGATGGAGATGACTCAGGAGATCAAGCAGGCCACGGAAGAGCAGTCTCAAAGCGTTCAGATGGTGGCCCGTTCCATGGAGGATATCAGCGACATGACCTCGCAGATCTTCAACGCCTCCAAGGACCAGGCCAAGGCCACCCGCAGCATCGCCCGTTCCATCGAGACCATCAAGGAGATGGCCCATGAGATGGTGCAGTCGACGGCCCATCAGGTGGATGACGGCAGGCAGATCCGCCATACCGTGGAGTCGGTCAGCGCCATGGTCAGCCAGATGTTCGACAACATGGAGGCCCGTCGTGCACAGGGGGCCGAGGTGGTGAAAGAGCTGGAGTCGATGAAGAGCCTCACCTGCCAGCTCTGAGTTGATCTACCGGCTTATCCGTTTTGGGGCCGTTTGGGGGGCCCCACGGTCAGTACCGGGCAACTGGCGGTCTTGACCACCTTTTCGGCGGTACTGCCGAAGATGAAATGATCAAACCCCTTCCTGCCGTGGGTTCCCATCACAATCAGCGATGCCTGCTCTTGCTCAGCCTTCGCCAAAATCTCCTCAGCCGCGATCCCGGTAACGACATCGGTAGTCAAACCGGGTACTGACGTCTCCAGCCGGTGCCGTAACTCCTCCATCCGCTTCAGTGCCCCTGCCTCAATTTCTCGATCCAGATCGTCAAACGAGAGGTGGGGGACGTAGTAGTCCCGCAGGTCGGTCTGGTGCGCCACCACGTGGAGCACCACCAGGCGGGCCTGCAACTGATTGGCAAGGGCGGCTGCGTACTCAAAGGCGTGGTCAGAGACCTCGGAAAAATCGGTGGCAAACAGGATGGTGGTGATCGGTTGCATGGTGAGGCTCCTTTTCAGATCGAGAGGGTTAACTGATCCAGCCGAGCAGGATGGCGGTGGCGCTGCTGACCGAGACGATGACCCAGAGCGATACCCCCTGCGCCAGCGGTTTGACGCCGGTGCGGCTTAACACCTCCCGGGTCAGGCCGCTGCCGATCAGGAACAGGGTTACCACCAGGCTCTGTTTGGCTACGCTGTTCAGTGGGTTCCAGACCAGCGCCAGTTGTGGCAGCACGGTCCTGAGGGTTGCGGCGATAACAAAGCCGAGGATGAACAGGGGAAATTTGGCCTTCCCTTCCGATTTGGTCACCCAGGCGGCAAGCAGGGCCGACGGCATGATCCAGAGCGCCCGGGTCAGTTTCACCGTGGTGCCGATGCTTAAGGCCAGGGCACCGTAGGCCGCCGCCGCTCCCACCACGCTGCTGGTATCGTGGATGGCCAGGGCCGACCAGAGCCCGAACTGACGCTGCCCCATCCCCAGCAGATGGCCGATGGGCGGGAAGAGCAGCAGGGCGATGGAGTTCAGGGTGAAGACCGTAGCCATGGCCACGCCGGTCTCTTCGTGTTCTGCCTTGATCACCGGGGCCATGGCGGCAATGGCGCTGCCACCGCAGATGGCGGTGCCGAAGGAGATCAGGGCCGAGGTCCGCCGGGGTGTCTGGTACAGTCTGCCCAGCAGCCAGCCGGCCGTCATGGTGAAGCTGATGCTGATGGCGGTGTAGAGGAAGGCGTCTTTGCCGGTCTGTAACAGTTCCGGCAGGTTCATGCCGAAGCCCAACCCCACCACCGAGGCCTGCAAGAGCCGCCTGCTCCAGGTAGAACTGGTTGACCCCCAGGGGTTGCCGAAGACGATGCCGAAGGTGATGCCGGCCACCAGGGCCATGGGGGCATCGACCCGGGGCCAACAGCAGAGCAGTAGTAGCAGCCAGAACAGCAGCGCCAGACGTTTATCATGTTTCACAGTGAACTCCTTTTTAGAGAGGACGATTGTTGTTTGACACCATAGCACCGCTATATTATAAATAAAAATGAATAATAATTATATTTATGATAAATAGGTTTTATGTATGCCGCTATCACTGCGTCAACTGGAGATTTTTGAAAAGGTAGCCACCACCGGTAGCGTTACCAAGGCCGGTGAGGCGCTGTTGCTCACCCAGTCGGCGGTCAGTATGGCGTTGGCACAGCTGGAACAGCTCTGTACGGTCCCCGTGTTTGAGCGCTCAGGCAGGCGTCTGGTGCTGAACGATGCCGGGCGGCTACTACTGCAGGAGGCGCAGGAGATACTGTCGGCGGTACGACGTGTCGAACAGCGTCTTCAGGGCAACAGCGACCGGTTGGTGGGGGAGCTTACGGTAGGGGGCAGTACCACCATCGGCAACTACCTGCTGCCGGAATTGTTGGGACGCGTTGCCCGGCAGTACCCGCAGATTAAATTACAACTGCGAGTCGGTAACACCCAGCAGGTTGCCGAGTGGCTGGCTGCCGGTGCGCTTGATTGTGCCTTTATTGAAGGCCCTTGCCACGCCAGGGATCTGGTGGCGATCCCCTGGCGTGATGATGAACTGGTGGTGGTGGTCGGGCCGGAGCATCCCTGGCATGCTACGGCGGTTGCCGATGCCGTGATGCTGGGGCGCGCCCCCTGGATTATGCGTGAGAGCGGTTCCGGTACCCGTGAGGTGTTTCAGGATGCCATGGACCGCGCCGGGATCGGCTACAACATCGCTTTGGAGCTGGGGCATACCGAGGCCATCAAGAACGCCGTTGCCGCCGGCCTCGGCATCAGTTGCCTGTCGCGGGTTGCCGTGCATCGGGAACTGCAGCAGGGTTGGCTGGTGGAGATAGCAACACCGCTCATCCTGCAGCGTACCCTCTCGTTGCTTAAACGCCGCCGCAGCATCGGTACGGCGTCGCTTAAGGCCTTCCTGCGGGTGGCCGAGGGGAGGTGGGAGGCGTAGGCCCGGACTGGTTCTGCCCGTCGGAGCACCAGCGCGGGAGCTGCACCGTGATAGCCACCGTTGGCGGGAAATCGTTTTCTGTCGCCACAATCGTGCCGTTGCAGGCAGTGACCACGAGTTTGCACAGGTAGGTACCAAGACCGGTGCCGTTCTCTTTGCCATGGGTCACATACTTCTCGAAGAAGCGGTCCCGGATTGTCGCCGGGAGGGAGCCGGGGTTGGTGACGGTCAGGCGCAGCCGGTCCTGCTGCGTTCTCAGGTCAACCGTCACCAGGTCACCGGTCTGCGATGCCTCGATGGCGTTTTTGAGCAGGTTTTCCAGCAACATCGCCAAGAGCATCTGGTTGCCGCAGCAGGTAGCGTCCTGCTGCCCGGTCACCATCTCTGCGGCTACCTGCAGCCCGACTCTGTGCTGGTTGGCGTACAGTTGCAGCCGTCGGGTCATGCCGGCCAGTATCTCCCCGAGATCGACCGGTTGCAGCGGGCACTGCCATTGCCCCCCTTCCAGTTTGTAGATCAGTGACATCTGATCCACCAGGTTGCAGACCTGCTCTGCCCCCTCCTTGATCCCCTTCAGACACTCCTCAGTCCCCTCCCAGCCTTTGGGCTTTTCAAGCATCAGAGCGGTTATGCCGATGATCCCGCAGAGGGGGGAGCGGATGTCGTGGTGGATGATCCGTTCCACGTCGACCCGTATCCGCTCGACCTCCTTATCGGCGGTGATATCTTCAAGGCTTACCAAAACGGCGTCCTGCCCCTGCCACTGCACTGGCGTCTCAAATAGACGGTACCAGGAGGTCCGGTCATGGTCGGTGACGGAGAACTCTGCGGCACGGTGCTGCCGCCAGTCGTGCAGGGAGGGAAACGGCAGCCCTACGGCCATGCCCAGGTGATGAAATACGGCGGCCGGCCGGTTGTGGTACAGCACCGTAAGCCCGGGGGTGACGACCAGTTTCGCCAGCGGGCTGTTTTCGAGGATCATGTTCAGGTCGGCGTTTTGACGGTCAACCTTGTCAAGCAGGGCTATCCGGCTGTTCTCCCGCATGGCCAGCAACAAGGCGATCAGGGCCATCATACAGCTGGTGATCAGGGTGCTGACCAGTTCGACCTTGTCCTGTCTGATAAAGGCCTGCAGCGGGCTCTGGCGGCTGATCAGCAGCTCGGTAAAAAGGCCTGTCAGGTCTATGCTTGCACCAACCAGCAGGCCTGTCCCCAGGTAGATGATGATTCGTAGGCGGTTTGACATAGCGCCGCGTTCCTCTCAGGCAGGCTGGTGCGCTGACTGCCCGGCACCCCGATCTGTTGCGCAACGATAGCTGAACAAGGCCCCGCCTTCTGCCCGGTTGTGCAGCGCTACCGTCCCCCCCATCCGGTCGGCGATA
Organism: Deltaproteobacteria bacterium; assembly: GCA_021782545.1. GTDB lineage: Bacteria > Desulfobacterota > Desulfuromonadia > Geobacterales > Pseudopelobacteraceae > Trichlorobacter. The sequence goes on from JAJXUW010000086.1 coordinate 7,093, forward strand.
CTGCGGACGATGGCAAGTCCCAGGCCGCTGCCGGTTTCATCATTGCCCACTACACGGAAAAAAGGCTCGAAGATCCGTTCTTCGTCCCCAGGGGGGATGCCGGGACCGTTGTCAGCTACCTGAAACAGGATTTGTCCGCCCTCATACCGCAGTGCAACATCGATCCTGCCGCCCGGTTGCGTATAGCGGATCGCGTTATCAACGGCGTTTCTCACCAGCATGGTCAGGGCATCTGGCGGCGCCGTTAGGCACACCTCGTCGAGCCATTCGCATCCCAGATCGATCTGTTTGGCCGTTGCCAGTGGCATCAATGCCTCGACAACCTGGCGCACGACCAGATCGAAACGTTGCGGTTTGGCGGGCAGTGTGCCCGCCTGCTGCCGGGCCATAGACAGCAGTTGTTCCAAGAGCGAACAGGCCCTGGCAAGGCCTTCTTTGAGTTGCTGCAGCCGATTTGATCGGTCTTGTTCGTTTGTGGCCTGTTCCATATTCTCGGCCTGCAGCGAGAGGGCGGTCAGAGGGGAGCGCAGTTCGTGGGCGGCATCGGCGATAAAGCGGCGTTGCTGGGCCAGCACCTCGTTGGTACGCTGCATCAGATCGTTGATGGAGGTCACAAACGGCGTAATCTCTTCTGGCAGGTCATGGATGGGCAGTGGTTGCAGGTGGGCACCGGCACGCTGATCAAGTTGTTGTGAGAGGCGTACCACCGGCACAAGTCCCTTGCGGATGATGGCGGCGGTCAGAAGGACCAAGGCCGGTACCAAAAACAACATCGGTGCCAGGGTGCGCAGGCTGCCATACCAGGCGATCTCATCCCGTACGGCGGTCTGCTGGGCGGCCGCGACCCGTTCTCCCGAAGGCAGCGTATGCACGAACAGGCGCCACGGCTCGCCACCGGCGCTGACGGTCTGCAACCCCTCGGAGAGACCGGCGGGCAATGGCGGCAGCTGTCGTTTCCCGGGCATGCCGCTATCGGCAGGAGATCTGCCCAGGGGGGCGATAAAAATGCGCGCCTCAGGGTCGATCCTGGCGGCCTGGGCGTCATGCTCGGTCCAGAAGGAGGCGGTCCCGCCCAGGTGCTCCACCAGCAGGGCGGTCTGGCGCAGTTGGTCATCCTGCAGTTCCTGAGCTTCTTTGAAAGCCAGCAGGAAGGAACAGACCGTCGCAGTGATGCCGATCACTACCGTGGCGCTGGCGATCCAGAGGGAAAGCTGACGGCGTAGGGAGCGGTTCATGGGGTACGGTCCACCATCCAGCCCATCCCCCGAACGTTCCGGATCGCCTCGCTGCCCAGTTTTTTGCGCACGCCATGGATCAGGAATTCCACCGCGTTGCTCTCCACCTCTTCGTTCCAGCCGTAGATGCGGGTCTCCAGGTCGTCGCGGGAGAGGATGGCGCCGGGACGGACCAGCAGTGCCTGCAGCAGGGCGAACTCCCGGGCACTCAGGCGGCAGCGGCGTTCGCCGAAGGTCGCCTCCTTGGTGGTCGGATCGAGGCTGAGCATCCCGTTGGTCAGAAGCGGCGTGGCGTTGCCTGCCAGACGGCGGCTTATGGCCCGCATCCGGGCCATAAGCTCGGCGGCGGCGAACGGCTTCACCAGGTAATCATCGGCCCCCAGGTCAAGCCCCCGTATCCGGTCGTCGAGTCCGTCCCGGGCGGTCACGATCAGTACCGGGGTCCGGTCGCCCCGGCCGCGCAGCCGTTCAAGCACGGCAAGGCCATCCTGCTTCGGCAGCCCCAGGTCGAGGATAGCCAGCTCATACGCGCCGGTCTCCAGGGCATCCAGGGCGCTTACCCCGTCCCGCACCCAGTCAACGGCGTATGAGGCGTCTTTAAG
>JAJXUW010000087.1 GCA_021782545.1 Deltaproteobacteria bacterium
TGTGGCTGACCGCCCGGATCGGCGCCGGCATGTTCTCCAGCGGAAAGATGAAGCCGGACAAGAGAAAGGCCGGCAGCACCGTCACCATCAGCGCCAGCTGACTGGCCAGGAGCTGCCCCCGGGCGACAATGCTGATCAGCATCCCCACGGCCAGGGCGCCGGTCAGGAACAGGAGCGACAGGGCGGTGAGCAGCCACAGGCTCCCTTTGAGCGGAACGTCGAACACCAGATACCCCACCCCCACCGCCAGCACCAGATCCAGCACCCCGACGCAGAAGTAGGGGGCCAGCTTGCCCAGCACCAGTTCCCAACGCCTGACCGGCATGGTGATGAGCTGTTCCATGGTGCCGGTCTCCCACTCGCGGGCCATGCTGAGCGAGGTTAAAAGCGCCGCCACGATCATCATGATCACCGGGATCAGGCCGGGGAAGATGAAGTTGCGCGAGACCAGATCGGTGTTGAACCAGACCCGGGGGCGGATCTCCAGCGAGGGGATCTTCGGCGCTGGCGGGGAGCGGCGGGCGAGCTGCTGCAGCGCCACCTGCCGCGACCAGGTGAGTACGATCGCCTCGGCATAGCCCTGGGCGATGGTGGCGGTGTTGGGATCGCTGCCGTCCAGGACCACCTGCAGCACGGGACGGTCACCCGCCTCGAGCCGGTCGGCGAAGTCCGGCGGTATCACCAGGGCGATCAAGGCATCCCGCCGGTCAACCGCCCGTTCCAGTTCGGCATAGGAGACGGCATACCGTCGCAGCGAGAAATAGCGCGAACCGGCAAAACGGCTGACCAGTTCACGGCTCTGTGGGGTACCGCTCTGATCCCAGACCGCCAGCGGCACCCGGTCGACGTCCAAGGTCAGGGCGTAGCCGAACAGAAACAGCATGATGAGCGGCATCAAGATCCCAAGCGCCAGACTGCGCGGGTCCCGCAGCAGATGCAGGAACTCCTTGCGGGCAACGGCCGTCATGCGGCGCAGCGCGGCCGGCATCAGGCGTCTCCTCCCTGGCGGTCATGCTCCTCGATCAGCCCGATAAAGACCTGTTCCAGGCTGGGCAGCGCGCCGCCGACGGACCGCTGTTCCTTGAGGGCACGGGGCGTCCCCACCGCCACCAGCTCACCCCGGTAGATCAGGGCCAGCCGGTCGCAGTACTCGGCCTCGTCCATGTAGTGGGTAGTGACGAAGACCGTCACGCCATCGGTCGCCAGTTGCTGGATCAGCTGCCAGAAGCGGCGGCGGTTCAACGGGTCCACCCCGGCGGTGGGTTCATCCAGGAAGATGATCGGCGGCCGGTGCAACAGGGCACAGCCCAGGGCCAGGCGCTGCCGCCAGCCGGCGGAGAGCTCGCCGGCCCTGGAACGTCGCCGTTCGCCAAGGCCGGCCATCTCGATCACCCAGTTGGCCCGTTCTGCCAGCTCGCCGGGCGGCAGGCGGTAGATGCCGCCGTAAAACGAGATATTCTCCTCAACGGTCAGGTCTTCGTACAGCGAGAACCGCTGGCTCATGTAGCCGATATGGGCCTTGATCCGCTCAGGCTCCCGGCCGATATCAAAGCCGGCCACCGTACCGCTGCCGTCGCTGGGGGCCAGGATGCCGCACAGCATCCGGATGGTGGTGGATTTTCCGGCGCCGTTGGGGCCCAAAAAGCCGAAGATCTCCCCCTTGGGTACCTGCAGCGAGACCCGGTTGACGGCGACAAAGTCACCAAAACGGCGGGTGAGGCGATCCAGGCTGACCGCCGTGTCGGCGGACCGCAGGTCGGGCGGGGTGCGCCGTTTCACCGCCGTGTCGGTCCCTTCCCCCAGCACCGAGACAAAGACATCTTCAAGGGTGGGATGCGCAAGGGACGGATCGGCCAGACGCTTCAGGTGGTGCGGCGTGTCGCAGGCCAACAGCCTGCCGTGGTGCATAAGCCCCACCCGGTGGCAGCGCTCGGCCTCGTCCAGATAGGCGGTGGCCACCACGATGGTGACCCCTTCCGCCAGCAGGGTGTCGAGAATCCGCCAAAAATCGCGGCGGGAGACCGGATCGACGCCGTTGGTCGGCTCGTCCAGAAACAGCACCTCGGGGGTGTGGATCAGGGCGCAGCAGAGCCCCAGTTTCTGTTTCATCCCGCCGGACAGGGCTCCGGCGCGGCGCTTGGTGAAGGAGGCCAGACCGCTCATGGCCAGCAGCCGCCCGGCCCGCGTAGTCCACTCGTGTTTGGGAACGCCGAAGATATCGGCATGGAAACGGATGTTTTCCAGCACCGTCAGATCGGGGTAGAGGCCGAAACGTTGGCTCATGTAGCCGATCCGGCTGCGCACCGGTTCCAGATTACGGCAGGGGCAGCCCAGCACCGTGGCGTCGCCGCCGGTGGGATCAAGCACGCCGGTCAGAAGCCGCAAGGTGGTGGTCTTGCCGGCGCCGTCTGAGCCGACCAGTCCGAACAGCTCCCCCGGGGGGATCGCGAGGGTAAGCCGGTCCACGGCGGTCAGATCGCCGAACCGCTTGGTGAGATTGGAGAGTTGGAGAGCGTCCATGGGCAGGTACCAACGCCGGTAGCGCTGGATTATGGCGTCGCCACTACCAGATCCACTGGCATGCCGGGTTTGAGCTCCTGCTGCGGATTGGCGATGGTGACCTTGATCCGGTAGACCAGTTTGACCCGTTCCTGTTCGGTCTGGACGTTTTTGGGGGTGAATTCCGCCTCGGAGGCGATGAAACTGACCCTGCCGCGGTAGCTGCGCCCCTTCCAGGTGTCGCTGGTGACGGTGGCCGGCTGCCCCAGTTTGATCCGGCCCAGTTGGGTCTCCGGGACGTACGCCCGCACCCAGACCTCGTCCAGCCGGGCAACGGTGATCACCGGGGCGCCGGCCGCCAGTAGCTCACCCGGCTCGGCATGCTTGGCCAGCACCGTGCCGGTAAGCGGTGCCCGCAGCACCGCATCGGCCAGATGGCTGTCCGCCAGGGCGCGCGCTGCCTCGGCCGCCTGCAGCCGGGCCTGGGCCTGTTTGACCGCATCGGGGCGTGGGCCGATCTGGGTCAGGCGCAGCCGCTCCTCCCCTTCGTGCACCGCCGCCGCCGTGGCATCCCGGGCCGCCCGCGCCGCATCCAGCTCCTTGCGAGGGATCACCTCTTTTGCAAACAGCGCCTCGGCCCGCCGGGCATCACGGCCGGCACGGTCGGCCTCCGCCGTAAGCCGGGCCAGGGTGGCAGCGGCAGCGGCGATCTCCTCCCTGCGGCTGCCCGCCATAAGATCGGCCAGGGCGGCCTGGGCCGCCCGCTGTTCGGCGATGGCGGCGTTATCGGCATCCCGCAGCTCGCTATCGTCCAGCCGTGCCACCACCTGCCCTGCCCGCACCTGCTGCCCCTCGTCCACCAGCCGCTCGCTCAGGCGTCCCGGCACCCTGAACGAGACCGCCACGGTGGTGGTCTCGATCGTACCGGTCAACTTCAGTCGGCCGTTCTCTCCGTGCTGTCCGCAGCCGGCCGCAGGCAGGAAGGCCACAAGGATCAGGATCAGTCTGCGCATCATGTCAGCACCTTTATCTTCATGCAGATGGCCATTCAATCAGATACCTATGTACGACACTTTTGGGCCGAGCGCCAGCAGGACGGTTTTTGATTGACAGAACCTGCCGGTACTTATACTCTTTTTGTCTTACACCAGCAGCCACCATGTTACCGTACCAAGGAGACCGCCAGCCATGGCCGAAAAGTTCATCTTTACCTCTGAATCCGTATCGGAAGGGCATCCCGACAAGGTTGCCGACCAGATATCCGACGGCATCCTCGATGCCATCCTTGCCCAGGACCCCAAGGCCCGGGTGGCCTGCGAGACCATGGTCACCACCGGCATGGCCGTGATTGCCGGCGAGATCACCACCAGCGCCTGCATCAACTATGCGGAGATCGTCCGCAACACGATCCGCGGCATCGGCTACACCGACTCCGGCATGGGCTTCGACGCCGACACCTGCGCCGTGCTGGTATCGCTGGACCGCCAGTCCCCCGACATCTCCCAGGGGGTATCCGAGGGAGAAGGCCTGCACAAGGAGCAAGGGGCCGGCGATCAGGGCCTGATGTTCGGCTACGCCTGCAACGAAAGCAAGGAGCTGATGCCGCTGCCGATCAAGCTCGCCCACCAGCTGGTGGAAAAGCTGGCCGCCATCCGCAAGAGCGGCGAGCTGCACTTCCTGCGGCCCGACTCGAAATCGCAGGTCTCGGTCGAATACGCAGATGGCAAGCCGTCCCGCGTCGACACGGTGGTCATCTCCACCCAACACTCCCCGGACGTCTCCCATGCCGAGATCGAGCAGCATGTGATTGAAAAGGTGGTTAAGGCGGTCATCCCGGCCGAGCTGCTAGACGACAACACCCGCTACTTCATCAACCCCACCGGCCGTTTTGTGGTGGGCGGCCCGATGGGCGACTGCGGCCTGACCGGCCGCAAGATCATCGTCGATACCTACGGCGGCATGGGCCGTCACGGCGGCGGTGCCTTTTCCGGCAAGGACCCCTCCAAGGTCGACCGCTCCGCCGCCTACATGGGGCGCTACGTGGCAAAAAACCTGGTGGCCTCAGGCCTGTGCGAGCGCTGCGAGGTGCAGGTGGCCTACGCCATCGGCGTGGCCGAGCCGGTATCGATCACCATCAACAGCTTCGGCACCGGCAAGGTTTCCGAGCAACGTCTGGCCGAGCTGGTGCGTGAGGTGTTCGATATGCGCCCCCGTGCCATCATCGAGCAACTGGACCTGTTGCGCCCGATCTACCAGAAGACCGCCGCCTACGGCCACTTCGGCCGCGAACTGCCGGAGTTCACCTGGGAGCGGACTGACAAGGCTGCAGCACTGAAACAGAAGGCCGGCCTGTAACCGGAGCCAGCCTTTCACGGTGACGAGAAAGGGGCGGCCTCCGGGACCGCCCTTTTTGCGTCACAGACCACCGTTGACAACAATCCTGTGTATACAGTAAGGTAGCGCACTTTTTCAGAGGAGTGAGATATGGCAAAAGAGTTCAAGATTGCGGTCCTGCCGGGCGACGGCATCGGACCTGAGGTGATGGCCGAGGCCACCAGGGTGCTGGACGTGATCGGCAAGAAGTACAACGTGACCTTTACCCGCACCCACGCCAACGTGGGCGGGGCCGGTATCGACAACGAAGGCAAGGCGCTGCCCCAGACCACCATTGACATCTGCAAGGCAGCCGATGCGATCCTGTTCGGCTCCGTAGGCGGCCCGAAATGGGAGACCCTGCCGCCGGACGAGCAGCCGGAGCGCGGCGCGCTCCTGCCGCTACGCAAGATCTTCGGCCTGTACGCGAACCTGCGTCCGGCCATCATCTTTCCGTCGCTGACCGGCGCCTCGTCGCTGAAGGATGAGGTGATTGCCGGCGGCTTCAACGTGCTGGTGGTGCGTGAGCTGACCGGCGGCATCTACTTCTCGCAGCCCAAGGGGATCGAGGGTGAAGGCCGCGAACGGATCGGCATCGACACCATGAAATACAGCGTGCCGGAAATCGAACGGATCACCCATGTGGCCTTCCAGGCCGCCCAGAAACGGGGCAGAAAGGTCTGCTCCATCGACAAGGCCAACGTGCTCTCCTCCTCGGTGCTCTGGCGCGAGGTGGTGACCGGCATCGCCAAACAGTACCCCGAGGTGGCGCTGTCCCACATGTACGTGGACAACGCCGCCATGCAGCTGGTCAAATGGCCCAAACAGTTCGACGTGCTGCTGTGCGAAAACATGTTCGGCGACATCCTCTCCGACGAGGCTGCCATGCTGACCGGTTCACTGGGGATGCTGCCCTCCGCCTCCCTGGCAGAGGGGACCTTCGGCATGTATGAGCCCTCCGGCGGCTCTGCCCCGGATATCGCCGGCCAGGGTATCGCCAACCCGATCGCCCAGATTCTGTCGGCCGGCATGATGCTCAAGTTCTCCTGCGGCATGGTGGAGGCCGCCGACGCCCTTGACAAGGCCGTGGCAACCGTGCTGGACCAGGGCTATCGCACCCGCGACATCTTCCAGAACAAGCCGGGTGAGAAGCTGGTCAACACCAAGGAGATGGGCGACGCCATCATCGCGGCCCTCGGGTAACGCCATATTTGAGCGCTGCCGGCGTTGCCGGTAGCGGCGACCTCCTCAACGTACTATTTATGTACGCTTCCGGGGCCGCCTTACCGGCGCCTAGGCATCATCTCAAATCTGACGTTACGTATGATTGATTAACCTGCATACATACATTTTTATTTTGAAGGAGTGACAGCCATGAAAGTAGGTATCGTCGGTTGGCGCGGCATGGTCGGTTCGGTCCTGATGCAGCGAATGCAGGAGGAAAACGACTTCGCCCTCGGCTTCGAGCCGGTCTTTTTCTCCACCTCCCAGGCGGGACAGCCTGCCCCGATGAACGCCGGCACCTTAAAAAACGCCGACGACCTCGCCGAGCTGAAAAAACTGGACGTGATCATCACCTGCCAGGGGGGCGACTACACGAAGAGTGTCCACCCCGAGCTGCGCCAGCAGGGCTGGCAGGGCTACTGGATCGACGCCGCCTCCACCTTGCGGATGGAGCAGAACGCGGTCATCATCCTGGACCCGGTCAACCGCAACGTGATCGACGCCGCCCTCAAAAACGGCCAGAAGGACTTCATCGGCGGCAACTGCACCGTCAGCCTGATGCTGATGGGCTTAGGGGGCCTGTTCCGGGCCGGGCTGGTGGAGTGGCTCTCCTCCATGACCTACCAGGCAGCCTCCGGTGCCGGCGCCCCCAACATGCGGGAGCTGCTGGCCCAGATGGGCGGCCTGCACGCGACGGTTGCCGAAGAGTTGAAGAACCCCGGCTCCGCTATCCTGGAGATCGACAAAAAGGTGACCGGCGCCCTGCGCGACGGGTCGCTCCCCACCAAAGAGTTCGGCTTCCCCCTGGCCGGCAACGTGCTGCCCTGGATCGACCGCGAGGTGGAGGACGGCCAGAGCCGCGAGGAATGGAAAGGATACGCCGAGACCAACAAGATCCTGGGCACCAGCAGCCCGATCCCGGTGGACGGCATCTGCGTGCGGGTCGGCGCCATGCGCTGCCACAGCCAGGCCATCACCATGAAACTGACCAGGGATCTGCCGCTTGCCGATATCGAGCAGCTGATCGCTAACGACAACCAGTGGGTCAGGCTGATCCCCAACACCAAGGCCGACTCCCTGGCCAATCTTACCCCGGCTGCCGTCTCCGGCACCCTGGCCGTGCCGGTGGGCCGGGTACGCAAGATGCGGATGGGCCCTCTGTACCTGCAGGCCTTCACCTGCGGTGACCAGCTGTTGTGGGGCGCGGCGGAGCCGCTGCGGCGGATGCTGCGCATCCTGCTGGAGAAGTAGCCTTACATAGATTGCAACCTCAACCGACGAGGAGTTCAGGGAGCGAGGATTTTTTCGCAAGGTCCAGGAAGGCGAGCATTCACGCGGAGGCGTACAGACCAGTACGCCGCACAAGGGAATGGGAAGCCTGACGCCGAGATTGCGGAAAAAGACCGCTCCCTTTTTTATGCGAACAATCAAGCTGATCATCCAATATGACGGCACCAACTACTGCGGCTGGCAGGAACAGCCCAACGGCCCCTCGATACAGGAGAGCGTCGAGCGGGCCCTGGCCAGGATCCTCGGACAGCGGGTACGGGTGCAGGCCGCCGGCCGGACCGACGCCGGGGTACACGCCCTGGCCATGCCGGCCACCTTCCGGACCGCATCCACCACCCCGCTGCGGGCCTTCGTCGAAGGCATCAACTGCTACCTGCCGGACGATATCGCCGTTCAATCGGCTGAAGAAGTACCGAACGACTTCCGGGTAATCGGCGGCAGCCGTGCCAAGACCTACCGCTACACCATCTACAACGCCCGTCAGCGTTCCCCCCTCAATCGACGGACCAGCTGGCATGTCCGTGAACCTCTTGATCTTACCGCCATGCGTACCGCCGCGGCATACTTTATCGGCGAGCATGACTTCGCCGCCTTCCGGGGCCAGAACTGCACCGCCGTCACCAGCCGTCGGCGGGTCGATGCGGTCGAGATCCGCCAGGAGGGTCCCTGTATCACCATCGAGGTCACCGGCGGCGGGTTCCTCAAACATATGGTCAGGATCATGGCCGGCACCCTGGTGGATATCGGCCGCGGGCGCTTCACACCGCCGCTCGTCGCAGAACTTTTGAAATCGCCAAACCGATGTTTGGGTGGCGTCACCGCCCCGCCCCAAGGCCTCTGCCTGATCGAGGTCGAGTACCCCGCATAACCAGCCTGATTTCGTACGTAAATTCCACTAACCGCACAATTTCACTTGACAGCGTTGCGCAGATAAGTAAAATCAGGTTTTACTAATGCGGCTATTTTATATCGTCATATAACAGGCTAATATCTCTTATAAACACACCTGCCGTACGGTTTTTACCCCGCTTCAAAGAACACGTGTGCGTTTTGATGTAAACGCAAAAAACAAACAGGAGGTAGCAAGATGTCAGAGTATGGAACTTTGCAAGATCGCGTTCGGTGCAAGGCGTTGCTGGACAAGGTCAAGACCCCCGAACAGTGCATTGAGTTTTTCAAGAACGGCATGAACCTGGGCTGGTCAGGTTTCACCCCCGCCGGTTATCCTAAAGTGGTACCGATCGCCCTAGCCGAGCATGTTGAGAAAAACAACCTGCAGGGCAAGTTGAAGTTCAACCTGTTCATCGGTGCCTCGGTCGGCGCAGAGACCGAGAACCGCTGGGCCCAGCTGGACATGATCGACCGCCGCTGGCCCTACCAGACCGGCAAGGATATCGCCGCCGGTATCAACGCCGGCCGTATCCGGATGGGCGACAAGCACCTCTCGCTGTTCGCCCAGGACCTGGGCTACGGCTTCTACACCAAGGACTCCG
>JAJXUW010000006.1 GCA_021782545.1 Deltaproteobacteria bacterium
CCAGCCAGGCTACTGCCTCATTCTTGTCGTACACGCCCAGGTAGGTCAGCAGGTCTTCGAAGACTTCCTGCTCGGTCAGATAGGCCTTCCCCTCTTCCAGCCAGCGCTTGATCACGTTGGCGGCGCGGTGGGCGTTGCCAACGCAGGCCACCACGGTCAAGGGGCCGATCTCGGCGTCGCCGCCAGCGAACACGCCGTCGCAGTCGGTCATCAGGGTGCGGGAGAGCGGGTTGCCCATGCTGTCGTTCAGGGCCTTGCCGGCGGCATCCTTCAGCGGCAGGTACTTGGTGACCACGGTGTTCCACTTGGTGATATCGATCCCCATATCCGGCGGGATGAAGCTTAGATCCATATCCTGGCCGATGGCCGGGATGACGGTGTCGCACTCGATCACGAATTCACTGCCCGGTACCGGCTCGGGACGACGACGGCCGGAGGCGTCCGGCTCGCCCAGGGCCATCCGTACACACTCAACGCCGGTTATCTGCTTGTCGGCATTGGCGATGATCTTGGTGGGCAGCACCTGAAACTCGAACTGTACCCCTTCTTCGTCGGCGCCGTCCACTTCCCAGACGTCAGCCGGCATCTCCTTGCGGGAGCGGCGGTAGACCAGGTAGGATGCCTCGGCTCCTTCACGCAGGGCCACCCGCACGCAGTCGATGGCGGTGTTACCGCCGCCGACCACTACCACCTTCTTGCCCATGCCGGTGGGGCGATGCATGTAGGCATCGCGCAGGAAGTCGATGCCACCCTTCAGGAAGCCTTTGTAGCCGGCATCTTCCCCCTCCACGCCCATCGGTTTGGAACGGTGGGCACCGGGTGCCAGGAACACGGCGTCGTGTTTTGTTTTAAGTTCTGCCAGGGAGATGTCCTGACCCACGCGGCAGTTGTAGACGATCTCCACGCCCATGGACTGGATGATGTCGATATCGCGCTGCAACAGGTGGCGTGGCATCCGGTAGGCCGGGATACCCACGGCAACCATGCCGCCGCCGTAGCCTTCCGGTAGGGTTTCGTAGATGGTGCTGCGGTAGCCCAGCAGGGCCAGGTAGTAGGCCGCCGCCAGACCGGCCGGGCCGGCGCCTACGATACCGACGGTCTTGTTCTTCATCGGCACGGTGTTGGCCGGATGCTCCAGCTTGTGCAGCCACTCGTAATCGGAGGCGCTACGCTTCAGCACCATGATGTTGATGGCGTCGTCCACGTTCTTGCGGCGGCAGGCAGTCTCGCAGGGGTGCGGACAGACCCGGCCGCAGACTGCCGGCAGCGGCATGTTTTCGCGGATGGTGGCCAGTGCATCGCTGTACTGATAATTCTTGATCTCTTCGACGTACTTGGGGATGTCGATATGGGCCGGACACTTGTCCATGCAGGGAGCGGTGATCTTGTGCAGATACTTCTCGTTTTTGGCGGTACGGCTGCCGTTGCAGTAGGCCGCAAAGTCATCCCGGTAGTGCTGGACGGCATCCAGCACCGGTTGGGTGGAACTGGGGCAGAGTGTGCACTTGCAGTTCTGCAGCAGGGTATTCAGGTCGGCCACCTGATCCAGCTCCGTTTCTTTTGCCTGACCGCTCACCACCCTCTTGAGCAGATCGGCCAGCACCTTGGTCCCCTTTTTGCCGGGGGTACATTTGCCGCAGCAGTACAGGGTCTGCACCCGCTGCATGTACTCGGCCGCCATGGCCGGGATATCGACCCCGTTGTCGAATACGATCAGGCCGTCCCAGCCCATAAAGGCGCGCAGCGGCTGCTGGCCGTCAAAGGCAACCGGCAGACGGAACGCAGCTTGCGCCGGTTCGCCGGTTACGCTTCGGTTGTCAACGACATTCCTGCCCCAGGTAGAAAAAACGACATGTGCCACAGCTACCTCCGCAACACGAAAAGCTCAATTATTGCAATGGCTTAAGTGTTGATAATGACAGACGAAAAGAGTCCGTAGAATTGTATACAGTATGCCTGCTTACCATAACCGTTCCGCTGAAATCAAGGGAAAAATATTTGGAATTACGCGATCGACCGCCTCAACATTCGATGCTTTTATGCTATAAAAAACAATCCAGCGAAACAGGGAGAGACAGACATCATGGCGGAGATATATCAGCAGGCGTTTGGGGCGTTGTTCAGCGTCAATATGGGATATCGTCCAGGTGAGCGAATCCTGGTCTTCAGCGATTTGATCCGCGATGATGAGCGGATCAGTGGGGCCGATCGCGACCGCCGTGGCCGGTTGCACGCCACGGCCCGGGAATTGGCCGATTTTAGTCGTAACCGTTTGGGTAGCGGCGATTTTGTCGATTTTCCGGCCACTCCGGCCTCCGGGGCCGAGCCGCCGTTGGTGTTGTGGCAGGCCGTGTTCGGCGAGGCGATTATCGAACAGTTGGAGACCACCGGCCTGCTGGGGCCGCTCTTGGCCAAGACCATCGACCCTGCCGGGCTGGAACAAGCGCGGGCCATGGTGCTGGCCGGCACGGCAGCCGTGGCCGACATCATCATCGCCCTTGCTAATAACTCCACCAGCCATACCAACTTCCGCAAGCTGGCCTGTCATGCCGGTGCCCGCTTCGCCTCCCTGCCTCATTTTGATCCGGAGATGTTCGGCACCTCGATGACCGTGGACTGGCACGTCCTGGCAGACCGGACGAATCGCCTGGTGGCGGCAGTCAACCGGGCCGAGTGGGTGTATGTGGAGTGCCCCAACGGTACGGTTATGCATATCTGCAAAAAGGGACGTCTGGCCGAGGGGGACGACGGCCTGCTGACCGCTGACGGCGCCTTCGGCAACCTGCCGGCCGGCGAGGCCTACCTGGCGCCGCTGGAGGGGGAGAGCCACGGCACCATGGTGATCGAGTGGGGCCCCACGGCCAAGTTGGCCAGCCCGCTGACCCTGACCATTGCCGATGGCAAGGTGGTGCGGATTGAGGGTGATGACCCGCTTAAACAGCGCCTGGAGGCCAAGTTCAGCGAAAACCCCAACTGCCGCAATCTGGCCGAGCTGGGGATCGGCACCAACGACAAGGCCAGTCGGCCTGACAACGTGCTGGAGGCGGAGAAGATCCTCGGCACCATCCATCTGGCCCTGGGGGACAACACCGGTTTCGGCGGCACGGTTGTCGCGCCGTTCCACGAGGATTACGTTTTCTATCGGCCCACCGTGACCCTGGTGATGCCGGACGGCAGCCAGGAGGTGATTCTGGACAACGGGAGGCTGCAGTTATGAATCATCCCTTAACCCTCGGTTTTTCCCCCTGCCCCAATGACACCTTCATGTTCTACCCGCTGGTGCACGGCCTGGTGGATACGGCCGGCCACCGCTTCAACGAACGGCTGGAGGATGTGGAGACCCTGAACCGTCTGGCGGTGAAGGGGGTGCTGGATGTGACCAAGGTCTCCTATGCTGCCTTAGGACATATCCGCAATGAATATGCCCTGCTCAAGGCCGGCAGCGCCCTGGGGCGGGGTTGCGGACCGCTCTTGGTGGCAAAGGAACCGCTGGATCCGGGCGATCTCAAGGGTAGGACCATCGCCATCCCGGGTCGCTACACCACCGCCCATCTGCTGATGCGGCTCTATAACCCGGGTCTGGATACCTTCCTGGAGATGCCGTTCCACGAGATCATGGATGCGGTGATGACCGGCCGGGCCGATGCCGGGGTGATCATCCACGAGTCCCGTTTCACCTATCAGGGCTTCGGCCTGCACCAGCTGCTGGACCTGGGCGCGTGGTGGGAGGGAGAGACCGGCCTGCCGATCCCGCTGGGGGGGATAGTGGCCCGCCGCAGCCTGGGGGCGGCGACCATCCACAGCATCGAGGCGGCCCTGGCGGCCGGGGTGGAGTATGCCCGTGCCAATCCGTCCGAGGCGGCCCAGTATATCCGCGAGCATGCCCAGGAGATGAGCGCCGAGGTCTGTGCGGCCCACATCGGTCTGTACGTGAACGATTTTTCGCAGGCCCTGGGAGATGAGGGACAGCGGGCCATTGCCGCGCTGCTGCGCCGGGCCGAGGCGGCCGGCGTGGTGCCCCGCAGCGAGGTGCCGCTGTTCATCTGAAGGGAGGGGACGTGTCGCTGTTTCATGGCCATAAAACGCTGCTGCACGGCATCCTGCTGGATCATCCGGAGGATGGCGCTGAGCGGTGCGCCGCCTGCGATGCCTCCTGCTGCCGCGGGTTTCCCAGCGTGGAACTGACCGCCGGGGAATACGCCGAGCTGGAGCGGCTGGGGGCGAAACGGCTGGCGTTCACCCTGGACGGCCGCTTTTATCTGCTGATCGAGGACGGCTGCGAGTTTCTGGACGGCAACCGGTGCGGCATCTACCAACAGCGGCCGGCGATCTGTCGGCGCTTTACCTGCAGCACCACACGGAGTGCGTGATATGGCATGGCTGACCGATCCCCAGGCCTGGCTGGCGCTGGTGACCCTGACCGCCCTGGAGATCGTGCTGGGGATCGACAACATCATCTTTATCAGCATCCTGACCGGCAAACTGCCGGAGCGGCAGCGGGGCACGGCCCAGAAGCTGGGACTCCTGCTGGCCATGTGCACCCGGTTGCTGCTCTTGTTTTCCCTTACGTGGATCATGGGGCTCACCCGGCCGTTCTTCTCGCTGTTGGGGCGAGATCTAGCGGGACGGGACCTGATCCTGATCGCGGGCGGTCTCTTTCTGCTGGCCAAGAGCACCATGGAGATTCACGACCGCCTGGAGGGGGAGGAGCATCACGCCGGCGAGGGCAAGGCAGTGGTCTCGTTCCGTGGTGTCCTGGTCCAGATCATGTTCCTGGATATCGTCTTTTCGCTGGATTCCGTCATCACGGCGGTGGGGATGGCCCGCCAGCTGGCGGTGATGGCCGCGGCGGTGGTGGCCTCGGTGGGGGTGATGCTGTTCTTTGCCGGCGCGGTGGGCCGTTTTGTCGAGCGGCATCCCACGGTCAAGGTGCTGGCCCTGTCGTTCCTGTTGATGATCGGCATCGCCCTGGTGGCCGATGGCCTCTCATTCCATATCCCCAAGGGGTATATCTACTTTGCCATGGCCTTCTCGGTGCTGGTGGAGATGCTGAACATCAGGATGCGTGGGAATACGGAACGGCCGGTGCAGCTGCGGCGTCAACTGGTGGGAGAGCGTGACGAACTGAACTAAAAGGAGGGGGAGATGTCGAACCGTGAGACGGCTGAGCAGAAGGAGCGCTGGCAGGGATGGTTGGCGCTCTCAACCGCCATCATGGCGGTACTGGCGGCGCTTACCACGCTCTACATGGGCAAGTATTCGTCGCGGGCCATCATGGCCCAGGGGCAGGAGAGCGACCAGTGGGCCCACTACCAGGCCAAGAGCATTAAAGGACATACCTTTGAGATCAGCAGGCAGGCCCTGGAGCTGCAGTATCGCTCCCAGAAGGGGTTGTCACCCCAGGTGGCGGCCGACTATGAAAAGGTGCTGGCCAAGTACGGTGACGAGATCAAACGCTATGAGGCGGAGAAGAAGGAGATCAAGGCCAAGGCCGACGGGATTGCCAAGGGCAAGGGGACGGCACAGGATAGGGGGGGGAACTTTGCCTATTCGCTCATCTTCCTGCAGATCGCCATCATGCTCTCATCGTTGGCAAGCCTGACCAAGCGGCATTACCTCTGGTATATCGGGATGCTGGCCACGGTCGGTTGGCTGTTCTTCTTCCTGGACGGCTGGCTCCTCTTTTACTGACGCCGGTAGTCTGCCGTGGGCCAGAACGGGATGCCGCCACGGGGGGTAAACTCACCCTTTACGGTCAGCCAGACCGGGTCCAGAAGGTGCACCAGATCGTTGCAGATCCGGTTGACCCCGGCCTCGTGGAATTCGCCGTGCATCCGGAATGACCCCAGGTACAGCTTGAGGCTCTTGCTCTCCACGCAGCGCTGGTCCGGCTGATAGTCGATGATGATGGTGGCGAAGTCGGGCTGGCCGGTCATCGGACAGAGGCAGGTGAACTCGGGGCAGACGATATGCAGGGTGCCGGTGCAGCCGCTGGGGTTCGCGGCCCGGTTGGCAAACGGTGAGGGGAACCACTCCAGAAGCTCTGCGTCCGGTGCGTCGTAACGATAGCTGGTGGCCGCGCCTTCGCCAAGGGCCTTTAGTCCTTCATGCAGATTCATACTGCACCTCGTACTTGCAAACTGGTACGCATCACGTACAATTCCCTCTATACCACGGTATTGTCGCAATAGGAAAGGAGAAGCGATGTCAGCTACAGCCCAGTTGCTGACCGTCTACCGCCAGCGCACGGGGGCCGAGATCGCCGTTGGTGACTGGCTGTCGATTGACCAGAAGCGGATCGATGCCTTTGCCCAGGCCACCGGCGATTTTCAGTGGATTCATACCGATCCTGTGCGGGCCGTCGCTGATTCTCCGTACCGTAGTACCGTTGCCCACGGTTTTCTGACCCTGTCGCTGTTGCCGTTTTTGACGCACGCCAATGAACCGGGACAGTTTGAAACCAACTATCCCGGCATGCGGTTGCGGGTGAACTATGGCCTGAACAAGGTCCGCTTCCCGGCGCCGGTCCGGCCAGGAGACCGCATCCGTGCACGAACAACGGTGCTTGGGGCTGAACTGGCCGGTTACGGTGTGGAGATCGTCTATCAGCTGACCGTCGAGATCGAAGGTCACCCAAAACCCGCCTGTGTGGCAGAACAGGTGATCCGCGTCTATCCATGAGGCCGGCGCTGCCGCCGATTAATGCAAGGTTGATTGTCCTGCGTGGTGCGTTTGGTAAAAAGGTCCTATGCAGTTTGCCCTGAACGAACAGATACGCGCCGTTCATGCGCCGCCGATCAGCGAGGTGGCTGCCTGGGCTGCCGGGCGTCCCGCCGGCGCACCGCCTGTGGTTGATCTCTGTCAGGCGGTGCCTGATTATGGCCCCCCTCCAGACCTGTTGGCCCATCTGCACCGTGTGGTGGATGATCCTGGCACCTGCCGCTACACGCCGGATGAAGGGCTGCTGGAGGTGCGCCAGGCGGTCTGTGACCGCTACCGGCGGCGTTACGCCGCGCAGGTGGAGCCGGGGCAGTTCTGTCTCACCGTGGGTGCCAGCGCCGCCTTCTGGCTGGCCATGCTGGTGCTCTGTCAGGCTGGCGACGAGGTGATTTTGCAGCTGCCCTGCTATTTTGATCATCCGATGGCCTTACGCAGCCTGGGCATCCGACCAGTCTATGCGCCGTTTGTCGAAAAGGAGCGCGGCCTGCCCAATCCCGCCAGCATCGCCCCGTTGATCACGCCCCGTACCAGGGCGATCCTGCTGGTCTCTCCCAGCAACCCTACCGGTACGGTCATCCCGCCCGACCGGTTGCGGGAGTGTTATCATCTTGCCCGGCAGCACCGTATCGCCATGGTGCTGGATGAGACCTACAGCGATTTCGTCGAGGGGATGCCCCACGATCTTTTTACCGCTGCGCAATGGCAGGAGACCCTGGTGCAGGTGATGTCTTTCGGCAAGAGCTATGCCCTGACCGGCTACCGGGCCGGTCTTCTGGCGGCGGCGCCCGGCTTCATCGACCAGGCGCTGAAGCTGCAGGACACCATGACCGTCTGTCAGCCCCGTATCACCCAACGGGCCTTGCAGTACGGTCTGGAGCGGCTGGATGACTGGGTGGCAGGCAACCGGGGGATGATGGCGCAACGTCACGACCGCTTTGTAGCTGAATTCACCCTGCCGGGCAACCGTTTCCGGCTGGCTGCCAGCGGCAGTTTTTTTGCCTGGGTCAGGCACCCTTTTGCCGGGTGTAGCTCCCGCGAGGTGTCCCGCCATCTGGCGCTCGAGGCAGGTCTGCTGACCCTGCCGGGAGAGGTGTTCGGGCCTGGCATGGAAGGCTACCTGCGGCTGGCCTTGGGTAACCTTCGGGAGCCGATGATTTCAGAGGCGGTAGGGCGTTTTCGGGCGGCAGGCTGATGGTTAACAAGGCACCTCGGTTTGGCAACAGGCTTGCCGTTGACCTGAACCGGGGGTAGTCTTACAAAGGTAACAACGCTGTGTATCCATTGCGGGGAGGTTTGGGCATGAAGAAACTCGGTTTGGCGCTTGTGCTGGTGGTCCTCTGGGCGGTATCAGCCTCGGCTGCGTGGGTGTATCTCAAGGATGGCAGCTGGATTAACGCCAGAAAGGTCTGGCGCGAAAAGGGCAAGGTGGTGGTGCTGGTGAATCGTGATTCCATCACCGCCTTTGCCAACAGCGAGGTTAACCTGAAAAAGACCTTCCCCCATCGGAAAAAACGGTTCAAGCCGGTGG
Organism: Deltaproteobacteria bacterium; assembly: GCA_021782545.1. Lineage (GTDB taxonomy): Bacteria > Desulfobacterota > Desulfuromonadia > Geobacterales > Pseudopelobacteraceae > Trichlorobacter. The sequence continues at coordinate 8,249 of JAJXUW010000006.1, forward strand.
CCTCCGCCGGCGTCGCACCGGCGGTTGCACGGCCGTCGCACAAGGATGGAGCGATCGCGCCGCCTGACATGTCGACCAGACTGCCGGAACGTGAGCCACCCAAGGCCGACGATGAGGGGGTCATCCGCCGGCAGCAACGAGAAATGGAACAGCGCCTGAACGAGTAGCGGCTGGGATATGGTGGATTGGAGTACAAAAGAGGCGGCCCCTGCAGGCGACCGCCTCTTTTCTTTGTATGCGCGGGAGTGGACGGTTAGCGGGTGAGCCAGCGGGCAACATCCTTGGCATGATAGGTGATGATCAGGTCTGCCCCGGCCCGCTTGAAACCGAGCATGGTCTCCATCACCACCCGCTCCTCGTCGATCCAGTCGTTGGCCGCTGCGGCCTTGATCATGCTGTACTCGCCGGAGACATTGTAGACCGCCAGCGGCAGGGCGAATTCGTTGCGCAGGTCGCGCAGAATATCCAGGTACGGCAGGCCCGGCTTGACCATGATGATGTCGGCCCCCTCTTCAATGTCGGCCTGGGCCTCCCGCAGCGCCTCAAGCCGGTTGGCCGGGTCCATCTGATAGGAGCGGCGGTCACCGAACTGGGGGGTGGACTCGGCCGCCTCGCGGAACGGTCCGTAGTAGCCGGAGGCGTATTTGACGGCGTAGCTCATGACCGGGATATGGGCAAAACCGTTGTTGTCCAGTATGTCGCGGATCGCCCCCACCCGGCCGTCCATCATGTCGGACGGTGCCACCATGTCGGCCCCGGCCTGGGCGTGGGAGAGGGCCTCCTGGGCCAAAAGCTCCACCGTGGCATCGTTGTCCACGTCGCCGTCCCTGATGATGCCGCAATGGCCGTGGTCGGTATACTCGCACAGGCAGACGTCGGTGATCACCGCCAGAGCGGGCACTTCGCGTTTGATGGCCCTGATCGTCTCTTGGATGATGCCGTGTTCGGCGTAGGCATCGCTGCCCACCGCATCCTTGGTCTCGGGGATGCCAAACAGGATCACGGCCGGGATACCGAGGCCCTGCACTTCCTTGGCCTCGGCCACGATATGCTCGATGGACTGCTGGTAGATGCCCGGCATGGAGGTTACTTCTTTTTTGATGCCGGTGCCGAAGGCGGAAAACATGGGGTAGATCAGGTCATTGACCGAAAGGGCGGTCTCGCGCACCATTCGGCGGAATAGCTCTTTGCCGCGTATCCGGCGGCCTCGATGAGCAGGTAACAACATGATTCGTGATTCTCCTGTCGGATGATTGTCCAGCCTTTTGTGTATAGTACCTGCGTCGTTGCGTCATTGCAAGTGGCGTAACCACTTGACAGGCGGCGAAATAGTGCTACTTAGATTAGTAAATGGAATGGTTAGCCGTATGGCGAGGGGAATGCTACCCTTTGAACCAGATTGAAAGGAGGAAAAAAGTGATGATTAAAAGATTGGCAGGGATTGCGGCTTGTGTCGTCATATTGCAGGCCGCGGTAGCATCGGCAGAGAACAGGGCCGATACGTTCACGATCGCTCCTTATGCGGGGGGGTACACCTTCCAGGGGAACCAGCATGCCGATACCGCACCGGTCATGGGTATCCGTTTGGGTTACAACCTGACAGACAACTGGGCACTGGAAGGGGTTGTCGATTACCTGAAGGCCGACCGCACGAATGCACCACGTCTTAGAATGCTGCGCTATGGCGGCGACCTCTTGTACAACTTCATGCCTGCAAGCAGCTTGGTACCGTATCTGGCTGCCGGTGTTGGCGGAGCCACCTTCGACAATAGCGCCAGCAAGGTCATCTTTAACTACGGTGGCGGCCTGAAGTGGTTCATGACCGATAATGTCGCCCTGCGGGCAGATGTGCGCGGGCTCAACTACAGTTTCGACCGGGTCTATACCAACGTCGAGTATACCCTGGGGCTGCACATTGCGGTGGGTGCCCCCAAGCCGGCACCTAAGCCGATTGAGCCTCCCCCTGCTCCGGTCGAACAGCCCAAGGCGGCAGCTCCCACGGCCGGGCTGAATGCCGACCCGGCTTCGGTTGAAAAAGGCAGGTCCGCTACCTTGACTTGGGATTCGCAGCATGCCTCGAACTGTGACATCCAGCCCGGTGTTGGCCCGGTTGCCGTGAAGGGAAGCGTTCAGGTCGTCCCGACGGATGACACGACCTATACCTTGACCTGTAAAGGTGAGGGGGGAACTGTCACCAGTGCGGCCAAGGTCTGCATTACCGAGCCTCCGGCCAAGGAGGAAAAGGCTATTGCGGCTGGCACTCGGCTGACCTTGCACGTTCAGTTTGATACCGGCAAGTCGGTTATTAAACGGCAGTACTACAATGAACTCAAGGTGGTTGGCGATGGCCTGAACGAACACAAAGAGCTTAAAGGCACGATTGAAGGCTATACCGATAATGTTGGGAATGCCAAATACAACCAGCGGCTTTCCCAGCGCCGTGCTCAGGCCGTGCGCGATTACATCGTGAAGCATTTCAAGGTTGATGCTAAGCGTCTGGTCGCCCGGGGCTATGGTGAGTCCCATCCGATTGCCGATAACGCCACGGCTGCGGGACGTGCTCAGAACCGCCGTGTAGAGGCGGTATTTGAAGAGATTTCCAAGTGATTGTTGTAAAAGCGCCGGCTCCGGCCAAGAAGGCGGTAAAAAAGCCGGCCAGGAAAAGGTGATTAAGAAGTAAAAACGATAGTGGTCGGGTAGCATGCGAAAGCCCCGGTTTCTTGCGGAACCGGGGCTTTCGTGCGTCTGGCAGGTTGCAGAAGGGACGGCGTTAGATCCAGGCGTCGCCGCCGTCGTACTGCAGGTCTTCGCCCTTGCCTTTCGGGGCCATGCGAAAGCGGGCCTCTTTGGCGTATTTTTTTAGACGTCCGCTGGCGTCTTCTTGCATATCGGCCAGTTTACGGCGGGTTTCGCTGCCTGGTGCCGGTGCCAGCAACAACGCGGCAACCGCTCCCAGGAGTGCGCCGGAGGCAAAGGCCAAGATAGCAGTTGTAGCGGCATTTTCAGATGAACGGGACATGTCATGCCTCCTTTGTTCGGACAATTTCACTACTGCTTCTAACACAGGTGCGTTGCTTAGCAAAAGTAAAAACTGTCTTGTCTTGTCAGCTGATGCGGGCCAGGTGACGCCGCACCATTTCTTCGAAATCGGCATCGCGGTTGCCGCTGTAGATCAGCGATGCGCCGATCTCTGCTGCCAGTATGGCCGCCTGATATTTGGGAGGCAGTCTGTTGAGGCGTCGCCTGAAGCGCGGCTCCTCCCGCAGCAGGGCCGGTAGGTGGCGCAGCAGGGCGTCCCGGAAAGGTGGCTTTCGGCAGAGTCGGGGGCGTTCGCTGAAGAATTGGAACAGACGGCTGTAGTAGCTGTTGATGTTCTGGCTGATCTGGCTGGAAATCTCGGTATAGGGCTGACTGCCGCCATATTCCTGCCAGCGTTGCAGGATCAGGCGCGCCTCGTCAGCGGCCCGTTTGTGCAAAATGGCGAGTACGTTGTCCACGTACTGTTCCTTCACGGCCTGGAACTCCTGCTCCGTCATGAGCAGGTTGGCGATGATCTCGTAGGATGACGAGATCACGCCGCACTTGTTGGCGGAGGCATCCCGCATGATGATGCAGCCGGCCTTCTGCAAGGCAAGCCGGGCCTGCGGCGTGATGAAGGAGTTGGCCCCTTCTACGATGACCGGTGCTGACGGCCTGCCGTCCGGCAGCAGGAAGTCCTGCCAGTTGGTGTCGTCGATCGTCTCAGGCCGGCCGCCTGCTGGTATGAACAGGTCGGCCTCAACCTTGAACACCAGTGCGGAATACTCGCGGTGGAAATCGTCCAGATGGACCCACTGTTCCAGCAGCGTGCCATCGTTTTGGCGTTCCACCCGGCGATGCAGTTCTTTGAGGCCGTCCATTCGCTGGCCGCTGCGCAAGAGGAGCATGCCGCCGGGGCCGAGGCGGTCCGGGTCAAAGCCGTCCAGGTCGTGCCGCAGGGTGATACGTTGCAGCTCTGTCCGGTCGAGTCCTGCAGGATCGAAGGCGGCTGCCGTGCCGTCCAGCACCAGGGGTATCCGTGCCTGGGGACAATGTTCAAGTAGCAGCCGCAGGCAGTTGCCGGCCACGTCGCCACCGGGGCCGCCGGTCAGCTTGATGCTGAACGGGTCACGGTGGATATCGATCCCCCGGTCTGCCATCACAACCTCGGCAAAGGTCATTACGCCGGTGGAGGTGACTCCGTACTGTTTGTGGTTGATGCCGAACCGTTTGCTGGAGATGATCCCCACCCCCAGCAGGTAGCCGCGCCGCTTGGACAGGTCGGCCAACGCCTCGACCATCGCGTCGTGCATGTTTTCGTCAGGCCCCAGTTCGATCGGTTCATCGTCGCCGTAGTAGTCCACCACGCGGTGGTCCCTGGCCTGGCCCTGGTCGGTAATGAAGATATCCAGAAAGGCGTTGGCGATGCTGTACTGCAGCTTGTACAGGCGACAGGTCTCGGCGTCATGACTGGACTCATCAAGGCCGGTGGCATCAAGCACCGCGACCAGTTTTGATCCGCCCTCATAAATGTCCTTGTTTTTAAGATGCTGGGTGTGGGCCAGGACATAGGCCTCACGCAGCAGCGTGCTGGCTGTGGTGACGACGTCGTCCTGGCTGCGTGCGATTACGGTGCGCCAACCGCCCCGGGCGATATCTGAAAAACCGATGTGGTAACCGTGGCCGTAGCGGCTGAAAAAGAAGCTGACACGGAACGGGGAGGCCTCTGGCAGGTCGGCGGTGAATTCGCTGCCGAGTGCCCCCAGGTAGGATGGATCGAGGCGGAACGCCAAGGCCTGTTTCTCGGTTACGAAGAAGTCCGTCTTGACGGTATGGGTGATCAACAACAGGCAACAGTGGTAGACGGTGCGGCGGATATCGTCAAGCCAGCGGTGGCCGGTATTGTAATCCTGCACAGTCCTGGCGGTCTCAGCCAGGGCCTGCTCATAGGCATGGCGGTCGGGCTGGGCGGGGTCAAAGCGCAGGCGGAACAGATGCACCAGTTGCAGTGTCATGTCGGGGTGGTTGTGGAAGGCGCTCTGGACCTCATCGAATCCAAAGCGGTCCGGGCAGTTGTGTGCCAGGTTCGTATGGCAGAAGGTCACGAAGGCGTTTACCAGGCTGGCATCGTCACCCGGCAGTACGCCGCTGGTCACCCACTCGCGGTAGCTGTAACCAGTGTTGGTCAGAATCTGCGTATTGCAGAGCTCACGCTCCATCCGGCGCACCAGTTCCGAATCGCTGCTCAGTGACCGTCCTTCGCGGTGGCGGAGATAGAAGGTGCCCAGAAAATAGGGGTGCACCCCGTTGGAGATGGTCTGGCAGTAGGCCCGGCGGATGCCGATATCGAGACGGTTGAATACCTCGATCAACTGCAGCAGAAAATCCTCTTGGGGTGGGTTGCCCACGGCAAACAAGAGCCGTGTCTCCTGCTGCCCCTCCCGTTCAACATCACGCAGATCCAGGTAGGTGCCCCCGCTGTCGCTGCTCTGGGCCAACAGCCAGAGCGACCATGCGATGCGTGTGGGTGGAGACAGGGCGATGCAGGCAGGATTGTTCTGCCAGAGTATGGAGAGCAGCCGCAGGCTGCGTTGTCGATCGAAGGACGGTGCAATGGCCCGCATCTCGCGCATGATCGCCCGCTGATGCCTTGCCGGAATCTCGGGCCTAAGGCTGCGGTCGATAGTAGCATGGGGGCGTCGGTCGAACTCGAATCGCTGCACCTCCAGTTCGTGGGGCATGCCGGGCATGGTCCCGTTGGAGTGGGAAAACATGGCATACGAGATCTGTTCGACCTTGATCCTGCGTAACGTCTCATACAGGGAACCGGGTTGGTCCACGCAGGCCATAATCAGGGTCCGGTCCAGGTCGGTGAGTACCAGGTGGCGGTTGCAGCGCAGGGAGCCGAGCTCGCGGGCAAGCAGGCCCAGTGCTTCCGGTTCATCGGCCATGGCCTCGAAGAAGTAGGGCGACATGTGTGTTTCGAGCCATTGTGCGTTGGCCAGCGCGTGCGCTGCATGGGTGGTGCGGTTGCGTTGGATGGTGCGCATGAGCTGCATACGGTCCCCCTTGGGAGGCGGTCAGGTTGCCGATGCCAGTATACCCGGAAAGTTGGCGCTGGCAAGATCGGGAACAGCGTCCTTGACCCTGTCTGGCGCCCGTGTGTATACTCGTTCTCGCTGAGAACGCAGAGGAGAACCGAGGATGCCAGAAAGAGCCTGCAGAATAGAGATGGAAGGGACGGTTGTCCGGTTACGACTGCCCGGTGGCGACCAGATTTTCCGCCGTGCCTTTATGGAATTGCTGCGCAAGCAGTTGGATGGCCTTGCCGAGAAAGATGCCGTACGGGGTGTGTTGGTCTGTGGTCAGGGGGGGCAGTTCTGTCGTGTTGCGCCCGATGCCCCCAAGACGCCGCCGGAGGCCGCAGGTCTGTCTGCCTTCGGGCAGGAGGTATTGTTTGCCCTGGAGTCGCTTGGCAAACCGGTGGTGGCGGCGCTTTCCGGCGAGGTTACCGGGTTGGGGCTGGAGTTGGCCTTGGCCTGTTCCTTTGTGCTGGCCGATCGATCGGCCCGTTTCGGTTTCCCGGAGATCAGCCAGGGGTGTCTGCCCGCCTTTGGCGGCACCCAGCGGCTTGCCCGCTTGGTGGGGCGTTCCGTGGCCAAGCAGCTCTTGTTCAGCGGCGAGCTTATTTCTGCCGATGAGGCGTTGCGGGTGCGTCTGGTCAACCGTATCTATGACCACGATACACTTGAACAGGCGGCGCTGGATCTTGTGCAGCGGATCTGTAGCCGATCCCCCTTGGCATTGCGGGTCGGCGCCGAGGTGGTGGACGCCGGCTACGACATCGACCTCAAGACCGCCTGTCTGTTGGAACGGGATGCCTTTGCGCTCTGCTTCGCCTCTCACGATCAGAAAGAGGGTATGGACTCGTTTCTGGAGAAGCGGGAGCCCCAGTTTACGGGGACCTGATCGATGCCGCTCAGCCAGGGCTGCGTACAGGTTTATACCGGCAACGGTAAAGGCAAGACCACGGCCGCGCTGGGACTCTGTCTGCGGGCTGTCGGCCGGGGGCTCAAGGTCTGTTTTTTCCAGTTCATCAAAGGTGGCGGACCCTATGGCGAGCAGCTGATCGCCGAGCGGCTTGCCCCGCTTTTTACTATCATCCAGACCGGCCGTCCCGGCTGGGTCAATACCTCCGACATCGCTGCCGATCGTGCGGCGGCGCAGGACGCACTCCAGCAGGCCAGAGAGGTCATCAGCGGCGGTGACTACGATCTGGTGGTACTGGATGAACTGAACGGGGCAGTGGGCTTTGGCCTGGTGGACCTGGAGCAGGTGCTGGAACTGATCGCCTTGCGCCCGCCACGGATGGAGCTGGTCATAACCGGCCGTAATGCCCCCGAACAGGTGCTTGCCGCTGCCGATCTGGTGACTGAGATGCGCGAGATAAAACACTACTATAAGGCCGGCATACCCGCACGGATCGGTATTGAGTTGTGAGGCCCACAGCAATCGAGGAGTTCCTACCCTGATGCCCTACAAAAAGCTTCGCATTGAGGTCCGTAACCGGGTCGGTTACCTGCTGCTGGACAGCGGCGCCCGTTTCAATAAACTGTCGATAACCACCATTCGTGAGCTCAAACGTGCCATCGCCCAACATGAGGACGACGGAGAGGTCGGTTGCATCCTGCTTTCCGGCTGGCCCGGAGAGTCCTTTGCCGTGGGGGCCGATATTGGCCAGATGCGTTCGTTCACCCCGTTGGAGGGTCTGCGGTTCGGCACACTTGGCCAATCGTTGTTCACGCAGATGGAGCATTGCCCCAAACCGATCGTTGGCGCCTTAAACGGCATTACCATGGGAGGCGGCTGTGATCTGGCGCTGGCCTGCGATATCCGTATCGCCAGCGATAAACTGCTGATAGCGCACCCCGGTGCACGGCTGGGGATTATCACCGGTTTTTGCGGCACCCAGAAGCTGCCCCGGCTGGTAGGTAAGAACCGGGCCCGGGAGATCTTCCTCTCCTGCGACAGTTATGACGCCGATGAGGCATTGCGGATGGGGCTGGTTGACCGGGTGGTGGGCGGCGACCGGTACTGGTGCGAGGTGGTCGCGTTGGCTGAACGGATTGCCGCTATGCCCGCCTGTGCCTTGGCCTGGGCCAAGCGCCTGGTGAATATGTCCGAAGATACCAAGCTCCAGAGCGGCTGTCTGGCCGAGCAAGGTGCGGCGGCACAGTTCCCCTTCTGCGGTCCGCCTGCGGCGTCGTGATGCCGCGCCGCCGATTCTCCCGGTGGCCGTTTCATCGCCATGGGACGGAGAGCGGCCGTCGCAGACCCGTCGCCCGGGCGCACAAATCGTGGCCGGTGCTTGCACAACCGCCAGCATCGGCTATACTGCAATGGCATTCTGATGATCGACAGAAAGGAGTGTTGCAATGACCCTCGGTGCAGTTGCAGCCTTGATTGTCGCCCTCGCCTTGGTTGTACTGGTCCTGTTTCTGATTCCAACCATCCTGACGGTGAGGAGGATGGCCGCATCGGTGGCGTCACTGGCCGATCTGTTGGTCGGCGAACTCAGGCCCACCATCAAAGAGTTGAATGAGGTGCTGGTTGAGTTGAAGACGGTGGCAAGCGGTGTGGCCGAACATACCGACGATGTCAAAAAATTCATGACGGCCCTGGGAGAGACCGGTGACCAGATCTCCACCGTCAATCGATCGGTGGGGGTGGTTACCAACCTCTTCAATCAGGCCGGCGCATGGGCCACAGGTTTCAAGGTGGCTGGCACCTATCTGCTGGAGCGGTATCTTAATCGCAAACGGAAAGGAGTATAACCAATGGCTCGTGACGACAATGGGGTGTCAACAGGGACGGTAGTCGTTTCGTTTTTGGCCGGCGCGGCACTAGGGGCTGGTTTGGCGCTTCTGTATGCCCCCAAGAGCGGCCGTGAAACTAGGGGGCAGATCGCCGACCTGGCGGATGATGCCGTCGAGAAGATCAAGGAGTACGCCCGGGAGGCACAAAGCAAGATCGTCACCGCCTTTGAGGATGGTCAGGAGGCCATTCGCGAAAAGAAATCGATCCTGGCCTCGGCCATCGAGGCAGGACGGGAGGCGATGCAGAAGGAAAAAGGCAACTAGGGACATCGACCGGCTACACGTCTGTTGGTGACCTGCAACGAGCCCGCCAGCTGTCTGGCGGGCTCTGCTTGTATTTTGCCCAATAAAAACAGCTTATTATCTGATTTGACATTCTGGCGCTAACTGATTATAATGCGCCCACTTTTTGCGCCATTTTTTGCAATGTTAATTGGTTTGAGGTGCGGTCTAACGTGAAGATTCTGTCTCTTGTATGCGGTATCCTGCTGGCCTGGGCGCTCCCCGCCCTGGGTGCTGCAGATACTGCACAAAAGCTGCTGAACGAGTTGATGCAGCCCCGGAGTGCCAACCCCCGGTCGACGCTCAAGGCGGATGTCCTCCCGGCACCGTCCGACCTTGAAGAGTTGGCCGGCGGTGCACCGGCGTCTTTTGATCTCGCTGCCTTGAAAAACGAAAAGGTCGATCTTTCCGAGTTGCAGATGCCCGCTGATCTGCCCCCTTCCGATCTGCCCCTGACCCTGAACAGTCAGGTGGAGTATTTTATCAAGCAGTTTCAAGGCAGCTCAAAGGCCTCTTTTACGCGTTGGCTCACCCGGTCCACCCGGTATATCCCGATGATGAGGCAGGTGTTGCACAAGGAGGGGCTGCCGGAGGATCTGGTGTATCTGGCGATGATTGAGAGCGGTTTTACGCTCCATGCTCGTTCGGTTGCCAACGCTGTCGGTCCCTGGCAGTTCATGTCGGGCACCGGTCGCCGGTACTCTCTGCGTATTGACCAGTGGATCGATGAACGCAGGGATCCCGTCAAGGCCACGGTGGCTGCCGCCATGTATCTGAAGGATCTCTCCGGCATGTTTAACGGCGATTGGTATCTGGCGGCAGCTGGCTATAACGCTGGAGAAAACAAGATTTTCCGGGCGATCGACAAATACAATACCAGCGATTTCTGGGAGCTTACCAAAGGTTCCTACCTCAAGCGTGAAACCAAGGAATACGTCCCCAAGTTGCTGGCAGCGGCCATTATCGCCAAGGATCCGCTCCGGTACGGTTTCACCGAGATCGCCTCGATCCCCCAGGTCGAATTTGATACGGTGACGCTAGCGGGACAGACCGATCTCAACCTGGTGGCCCGCCTCTGTGGAACCACCTATGAGACCATCCGTGAGTTGAACCCGGCTCTGCGCCAATGGGCTACCCCCCCCGACTACCCTGGCTTCGAACTGCGTATTCCAAAAGGGACCCGCCAACGCTTCGAGGCGGCCTTCAGTAAGATTTCCGCACACGACCGCTTCAATGAAAAAGCCCCCTATGCCTGGTATACTCCAGATCAACAGGAGGGGCAGACGAGCGTGGCCCGCAGGTTTCACATCAGTGCCGCTGAACTGGCTGAGCTGAACGGTCTGGGGCCTGATGACCAAGTGGCCGGCAGGGCGTTGCTTGTTCCCGGGGGACAAGCAGCCAAGGTTGCCGGCGAACCCAGGCAGATCGCCCGCAGACATAATATCCGCTACTACACGGTTCGCAAGGGTGATACCCTGACTACCTTGGCCCGTCGTTTCAAGGTATCCACCAGGTTGCTGACCGCCTGGAACAAGCTTAGGATGAAGACCGCCCTGGCTCCCGGCAGGCGTCTGATTGTGGCCAAAAATGCTGTTGAGGGCACGGCAAAGGCGTAACTGGATCCATATCCCATCCGAGAGGATTTATTCAATGTATTCAATTTTGGTATGCGCCGCCGCAGGCATGGCGGTTTTTCTGGTGCTACTGCTGGCCCTCAAGCTAAGTTGGTGGCTTTCGTTTCTGATCGGCCTGGTGATTTTTACAGCCGCCTTTGTGCTGGTCTCCCGATTCATCATGAAAAGGGTGATGGCTGCCCTTGAGTTGGCTGGCAAGGATCTGCAGGCCCAACGGTTCGAAAAAGGGATTCGCGGGATGAAAGACGCCCTGCAATACGCCCCGTGGCAGCTGTATGTCGGCCGGCAGATCAACTCACAGATCGGCATGGCCTACTACATCAAGCGGGATTTTTCCAACGCCTTTCCCTATCTGGAGCGGGCCTTTTTCAAAAACTGGGCTGCCATGGGGATGCTGGCCATCTGCTATCTGAAACGCCAGAAGCGGGACAAGATGGAGCAGACCTTTGAAAAGGCGGTGCAGTGGAATGGTAAGGAATCGTTACTCTGGAATCTGTACGCCTACTGCCTGGCCGAGGAGTGCAGCGATGCCGCAAAGGCCAAGGAGGTGCTGGCACGGGGACTCAAAAAACTGCCCAGTGATGCCCACCTAGTCGAAAACCTGGATCACCTGAACAACAACCGCAAGATGAAGATGCGGAGTTTTGGCGATGCCTGGTACCAGTTCCACCTTGAGTCGTTGGGGCAGTTGCAGAAGCATCAGATGGCGGCCATGGGCGGTAAAATGCAAAAACGGATGACGGTGCGCCGATGAACGAGGTCGCAACAGATCGCCCGGAACTCTGGGTGCTGGGGGTGCGGGCCGGCGAAGGACGAGAGGCCCTGCTCTGCAGCTATCTGGAGGCTGCTGGATATCGGTCCAGGCTCGGCGACCTTGAGGCGTTGGCGGAAGGCCGGCCGCTGGGGGTGGTTCTGGACATCTCTCCGCACGCTAGCGACGGCTGGGGTATCCTGCTGCAGATCAAGACCAATCCGGCCACGCGTGACATTCCGGTGTTGCCGGTATTCTTGAGCGAGAAGGGCAAGCTGGGAGGGGTCTTTCCGGTAACCGGTTTCTTTGTGGCGCCGGTTGACGAACAGTATCTTCTCGACCGACTGGCGGTTTATGGCCTGACCGAGGAGGCTGAAACGTGGGATCTGCAGGCGTTGATGGTTTCCAGATCCGGCGAGGAGAAGCTTTCCAAGGCACTTGAGGGGGTCGGCTTTGAGGTGGTTAAGGGGTATACCGGCAAAGAGGCCCTGGCCTTGACCTCGCTTCACCCCAAATACCTCGCCTTCTGTACGGTGATGTTGCCTGATATGTCGGCCTTTGAACTGTTGGAAAAATTCCATCTGTTTCCCTACAGCCAGAACATGCCTTTTTTTGTGCTGTTAAAGGGAGAGCTTAAAGAGGGCGAAAAAATGGCGATGAGCCGTGAAATTGCCTGTCTGGTAAGCAAGAAACAGCTCTCTCGCGAGGAATTTTTGAAGTATCTGCGCAACCGCGCATAAAAAAGCGCCGAGAGTTCCGCTGGTTACAAACAGAAAAGCCCCTGCAACCGATTCGTGGTCTGCAGGGGCTTTTCTGTTTGTGGTCGATCCCGTTTGGGGTCTCGGGTTACAACACCCCTTTAGTGTCTTTAAGCTCAATACTTGCCTTGGCACGCAGGTCCTTCATCCACTGTGCGAAGCGTTCATCCTGCTTGCGTCGGTACAGTTGATCTTCAATCGAGGCTTTTACCTGTTCAAACGGTTTCACCTTGCCGCTGATATGCTCCTCCAGTTTGACGATGTGGAGCCCTGACGGTGTTGAAACCAGTTCACCCACCTCACCGGGTTTGAGCGGCAGCAGGGCCTTTTCCAGTTCTGGCAGCATCTCACCCCGCTTGAAAGTGCCCAGATCACCGCCGTCCTGCTTGGCGGCCGGGTCATCAGAGTACTTCCGGGCCAGTTCGGCAAAGTCTTTACCGCTACGGGCCTGGTACAGTACATTCAACGCTTTTGCCATGGCCTTCTGGGCTTCGGCAGCGGGGGCCTTTTCATCGATCTTGATGAAGATGTGACGGGCCTTGAACTGCTCATCCTCGACATAATTATTTAGATGTGTCGCATAATATTCCTTGACTTCTTCAGGACTGACATAGGCCTTGGAGCGGACCTCCAGACTTACCAGGCGCAGCCGTTCCAGCTGCTCCCGGATCTGGTTTTCGTACTGGTCAAGGGTGTAGCCCTGCCGCTTCAGCGCATCAAGCAGTTGCTGTTGTGACATGTTATTGTTCTGACGTTTGACATCCTCAATGGCCTGGCGAACCTCATCATCCGTGATCTTTATCCCCAGCTCCTTTACCTTCTGGTCGGTGAGCTGTTTTTCGATCATGCGGTCCAGCACGGTCTTACGCAGGTTGCTGCGCGCCTTGTCGTCAAGCAGCCCCTTTTTCTCGCTCTCGGCAATTACCGGTTGGGCCTCGCGGCGTACCTCGTGGAAGGTGATGATGTCGTCATTCACGATGGCGGCTATCCCATTGACATGCACTGAGCCGGCAGGTAACGGCGGCAGGGTCTGCTGAGGCAGCAGGGCGGCGGTAGGTGGTTTAACCGGCTCAGCCACCGGAGCGGGTGCGGAGGCGCACCCGCCCAGCAGCAGGGCCGATAGGAACACAGTAGGTACAGCGCGTTGCATGTGCGAGATGATCATGGAGGTGGCCTCGACCTGGACTATTTATTGGCCGGGGCCGTAGGGGCTGCCGCCGGTTGTGGTTGGGCCTCAGAGAACGAGCTGTCCTTCAGTTCGATCTTGGCACCTTTTTTTAGATCGTCTTTGAGTTTCATGAATACTTGCTGCTGAATCTGCGGCATCAGGGCGGCCTTGATCTGGTCCTTCACCTCGTCAAAGGGGCGGATACCGGCCGGACGCTTGCCGGTCAACTTGATGATGTGGTAGCCGAACTCGCTCTTGACAATACCCGAGACCTGGCCTTCCTTGAGGCCGAATACCACCTTTTCAAAGACGGGCACCATATTGCCCTTGCCGAACCAGCCCAGGTCTCCGCCCTTGCTGGCAGAGCTGTCTATTGATTTGCTCTTGGCAAGGTCCTCGAATTTCGCGCCAGCCTTCAGCTGGGCCAGAATCTGCTTGGCTTCCTGTTCGGTCTTGACCAGGATATGGCTTGCTCTGACCTGTTCGCCGGTCTTGAACTTGTCAAGGTTCTGGTCGTAGAACTTTTTCAGTTGATCGTCGGTGAGCTTGGCGTCGGTCTCCACCTTCTTCTTCAGGTAGGTGTCAACGATGATCCGCTTCTTCAGATCAGCCAGTTTGGCATCCACCTCCGGGCTCTTGTCGATCCCGTCCTTGGCCGCCTGTTGCAGGATCAGTTCCCGCATGATCAGGCTATCAAGCATTTCTTTTTTCCCCTGGGGGGTGTCGGCCATGGGACGGATGTTCTCCGGCAACGCCTTGACTTCGCGGTCAAAATCGTCACTGGTGATGGCGGTACCGTTAACGGTGGCCAGCACCTTGGCATCTTTACTGACGGTGCTGCTGGTTGAAGTGGAGGTCTTGCTCTGACAGGCCGTCAGGGCGGCCAGGCCGAGTGCGGCGATCATCAGCTTGATAACAGTACGAGTGTTCACGGTTGCTCCTTTAAGAAACGGGATAACGGTATAGTATAACTTTTCAAAAATATCATAGCTGAATAGCCGGTTGCAAGGTGCAATACCGTCAGGGATCATCCCAGCCGGTGTGCGGTATCGTTGGCCACGGTCAGCAGGTCGGCGTTGGTGGCGTTGAGGGGCAGGGTCACCAGCAGTTTGTGGTCGGGGGTGAACTGGTAAACGGCCGGTTCACGGCGGATAAGCTCAATCAATCGTTCAGGCTGTACCGGTGTTGCGGGATGGAAGGTGAGGATCAACCGTTTACCGTCGTTGTCCAGCTTCTGGATCTTGCGTTCCTTCAGGCGGATCCGCAATCTCATCACGTCTCCCAGGGTGACCGCGGTAGGGGGGAGGTGCCCATAGCGGTCGGCCATCTCCGCCATGGTCCCATCCACGTCGTCATCGGCCTCGGCCTGCACCAAGCGCTTATAGAGCATCAGCCGCTGGTTGGTGTCCGGCACGTAGCTCTCGGGGATATAGGCGGCAACGGCCAGGTTGATCTCCGGTTCGCAGCGTTCCTCCAGCGCTTCGCCCTTCAGCTGGGCGATCGCCTCCTCCAGTAGCTGGTTGTAGTATTCAAAGCCGATGTCGGCCACGGCGCCGGACTGACGGGGCCCCAGCAGGTCGCCGGCGCCGCGCAGCTCAAGGTCGTGGGTGGCGATCCGGAAACCGGCTCCCAGTTCGGTGATCTCCTGGATGATCTTGAGCCGTTCGCGGGCGTCCTGGGTAATCGCCCCTGCACCGGGTATCAGCAGGTAGGCCTCGCCCCGCACCGCCGAACGGCCGATACGGCCGCGCAGCTGGTAGAGCTGCGACAGGCCGTAGGTGTCGGCCCGGTCGACGATCATGGTGTTGGCCCGGGGGATATCCAGGCCGGATTCGATGATGGTGGTGCAGAGCAGCAGGTTGGTCTGACCATGCATGAAGCCCAGCATTACCTTTTCCAGCTCCTTCTCCTCCATCTGGCCATGGGCCACGGCGATGCGTGCCTCAGGCACCAGCCGGCGCAACCGTTCGGCCACCAGGCCGATGCTTTGCACCCGGTTGTGGACGAAGAACACCTGGCCATCCCGTTGCAACTCCCGCCGAACGGCCTCCTGGATCAGTTCGTCGCGGTCCCTCGCCACCACGGTGCGGATCGCCTGGCGGTCAACCGGGGGGGTATCGATGATGGAGAGGTCGCGGATGCCCATCATCGACATGTGCAGGGTGCGGGGGATCGGGGTGGCGGTGAGGGTCATGATGTCCACGCTGGCCCGGTATTTTTTCAGGCGGTCCTTGTCCTTGACCCCGAAGCGTTGCTCCTCGTCCACGATCAGCAGGCCCAGGTCCTTGAAGGCCACGTCCTTCTGCAGCAGGCGGTGGGTGCCGATGATGATGTCGATCTCCCCTTTTTTCACCCGCTCCAGGATCGCCTTCTGCTCCGTCGCCGTGCGGAACCGGGAGAGCATCTCCACCGTGACGGGGTGCTCTTTCAGGCGACCGGTGAAGGTCTCGAAATGCTGCTGCGCCAGGATGGTGGTGGGGACCAGCACCGCCACCTGTTTGCCGTCCAAAACCGCCTTGAAGGCCGCCCGCAGCGCCACCTCGGTCTTGCCGTACCCCACGTCGCCACAGACCAGGCGGTCCATCGGGCGGGAATGCTGCATGTCGGCCAGCACATCCATGATGGCGCTCAGTTGGTCCGGGGTCTCCTCCCAGGGGAAGGTGGCCTCGAATTCGCGGTACAGCTCGTCTGGCGGTGAAAAGGCAAAGCCTTGGGATGCCTGGCGTCTGGCGTAGATCTCCAACAGTTCGGCGGCCAGCTCCTCCACCGCCTTTTTCGCCTTGCTGCGGGTCTTTTCCCAGCCGGTGCCGCCTAGTTTGGCGGGATGGGGTTGCGCGCCTTCGCCGCCCACATAGCGCTGTACCAGGCCTAAGCGATCGATCGGCAGGTAGAGCTTGTCGTTGCCGGCATATTCAAGCAGCAGAAAATCACCTTCGATCGCCCCCATCTTCAGGTGCTGCAGACCACGATAGATACCGATGCCGTGATCGATATGCACCATGGCGTCGCCTGGTTTCAGTTCCGCCAGCGAGGCCATGATCTGCTTGCTGCGCAGGGCGCTGACCCCGCTCTTGCGGCGCACCCGCTTGCCGAACAGTTCTTCTTCGACGATCAGGGCCAGCTTAAGCCCGGGCAGGCGACAACCGCAGGTGAGCTCCCCCAGGGCCAGCACAAACGGTGTGGCGGCAGCCAGGTCGAGGGCTGTTGTCAACCCCTCTGCCAGCTGGGCTGCGGGGACGATCCCATAGGGTTCCAGCAATGTTTTCAGGCGTTCGGCCTGGGATGGCTGGTGGCAGATGATGATGCAGCGCCAGCCATGAGCCTGCCACTCCTGGAGACGGACACTGATCCCCTGCAGTGCATGCTCACGGTCGCGTCCTACGGCGACCCGCAGGTCAGCATTGTTTTCGCAGGGGATGGCGATGCTCATGCGGTCGGGACGCTGATCGCTGAGTGCTAGGAGCGGCATTTCGATCCGTTGTTGTCGGTCAACCAGCGTGGCTAGTGCCTCAGGAGCCAGATACAGCTCCTGTGGTTGAGGGTGCAACCGCCCTTCGGCCAAGGCCTTCTGGGTGCCCAGCAGCAGATCGCTGGCCTGATTCGCGCTGGCTTGCTCGAGGACAGTGGGGTCGACCAGCGCCAGCAGTGGTGCGTCGAGATAGTCGAAGAACGTCTCCAGACCGGGATGGAACAGGGGTTGCAGATAGTCAACCCCCTCGGGGTACACACTCTGTTGCAGCTCTTCCGCCAGACTGCGGCGGCGGTCGGCCGGCAGATCCAGTTCATCGGCCCGTATTTTCAGCCGCGGCAGGAACGCCTCCAGCACCTCATTGGTCAGCAGTAGTTCCCGCGACGGGAGCAGGGTGAGCCGCTTAAGGGGTTCCAGAGAGCGCTGGCTTACCGGGTCAAAGCTGCGCAAGGTTTCGATGGTGTCGCCGAACAGTTCGATCCGCACCGGCCGTGGCTGGGAGGGCGGGAACAGATCGATGATGCCGCCCCGGATGGCGAAACTGCCTGGTTCTTCCACCAATGAAGCCGGGGTATAGCCGAGGTGCACCAGCTGGTCGAGGAGCTGATCCCGGTCGAGTTCGTCATCGGGAGCCAGGGCGCAGGAGCTGCTGCGCAGCACCGAGCGAGGGATGACTCGCTGCATGAGGGCCGCAACCGGCGTGACCACCGTGACAGCGTCTTGCTGGAGCAGCCTGAAGAGGGTCTGCAGTCGTGCGCCGCTGATGTCGGCGGGAGGAGAGACGGTCGAGAACGGCAGCCCTTCCCAGGCCGGAAAGCTGCACAAGTTTGGCACATCGCAGAACGCAAGTTCGCGGATCAGCTCGTCAGCTGTAGCCTGATCGGCGGCGACCACCAGGAGTTGGCGGTTGTTGGTGCGGGCCAGTTCGGCAATCGTCAGGGCCGGTCCACAGCCGCACAGGCCGGTGAGCAGTAACGGTCCGCGACGACCGGGACGCTGCAGGTCGGACAGATGCTGATTGGCAAATAGGGTGGGAAATGAGGGTGACGGCATGGTGTGTGTGGATCTATTCGTTGCTTTGTTTGTGTTTCATGCTGGCCTTGATCTTGGGTTTGCCGTCTTCCACCACGACGCGGAACTGGACATCGTTGCTCCCCAGCTTTTGGGCCAGAATCGGGCGTTGTTTCTCAAGGATCGCCGTAAGTTGTTCCCGGCTCATGGAGGCGCTGACATGGCAGCTGCGTGAGGCCTCCTGCAACTCGCTGTAAATTCGTTCGACTTCCTGTTCCTGGGGGGAACGGTGTGGTTTAGTGTCAGTCGTGGTGGCGTTGCCGCGCGTGCCTTCATGCAATTTAGCCCTGAAACGATCACGGGAGTAGCGGCCTTCCTCGATCTCGCGCAGGATGCGGCTCCAGTGCTGGCGGTAACTGTTGAAACGGGCCACCAGGCCGTTGTAGCGATGTTTGTACATCGTATTGGTGATCGGGACGGCAGCGTAGCGCCGCGCCAGTCTTTCCACCTCTTCCAGCAACTTGAGCGGTTCGCGTTTTTCCAGCCCGATGAAGTACTGTTCATAGTAGGTGATCAGTTCCTTCAGGCGGGCCTCAAATATGAGCAGGTCTTCGGCGATTCCCATGATCTCTCAAAAATTCAATGATTTCGCAGGGCACTATAGGGCTAAAAAGGGCACCTGTAAAGCATTTCCGCCAACATGTCCGCTTGACGGGCTGGGGGCACGCCGTTAAGATTATGCAAAATACCATGCATCACGCAGGAGCGTTTCATGTCGATGATCGCCGCTGTGGTCCTTGCCGCAGGCAAAGGGACCCGTATGAAGTCCGACCGGATCAAGGTGTTACACGAGGTTGCAGGCCAACCGATGCTGGCATGGCCCCTGGCCGCTGCGCGGGAGGCTGACGCCCGCGAACTGGTGGTGGTGGTCGGGCACCAGGCGGAGCAGGTCCGTGAACACCTGGCAGGCGAACCGGGGGTGCGTATTGCCGTGCAGGAGGAACAGTTGGGAACCGGGCATGCCGTAGCCTGCGCCCTGCCGGAGGTGTCGGAAGACAACGCGCCGGTGTTGATCCTGTGCGGCGACACCCCGCTTCTGACCGGTGCGACGCTCCAGCGGCTGGTTGAGGCCCACCACGCCGGCGGTGCTGCGGTAACGGTGCTGACCGCACGTTTCGACAATCCCTTTGGCTACGGCCGCATTGTCCGTGATGCGGCGGGTAACGTGCGACGTATCGTCGAACAGAAGGACTCTACCCCTGAAGAGGCGGCAATCACCGAGGTAAATAGTGGCATCTACTGCATGGATCTGGCGTTTCTCCGCGCTCATATCAACCGTCTGGGCAGTGAGAATGCCCAGAACGAGTACTACCTGACCGATCTGGTGGCCATTGCGGTGGCAGAGCATCACCGCTGTATCGCCGTGGAGGCTGAGGACCCGCGGGAGATCATGGGGGTGAACGACCGCCAACAGCTGGCCTATGCCGGGCATCTGCTGCGGCAGCGGATCAACAGCCGCCTGATGCGGGACGGCGTGACCCTGATTGACCCCGAACGGACCTATATCGATGCCGGGGTGGTGATCGGGCCTGACACCGAGATCTGGCCCGGCTGCGTTTTGCAGGGGCGGACGGTGATCGGCCGGGGCTGCCTGCTGGAGAGCAGCGTCCAGGTGTGCGACTGTACGGTGGGTGACCGGTCCCATCTAAAAAGCGGCAGTGTTCTCGAGGGGGCCGTACTCCACGCCGGGGTGGCGGTAGGGCCGATGGCCCACCTGCGGCCCGGCACGGTACTGCATGACGAGGTGAAGATCGGCAATTTCGTGGAGATCAAGAAGGCGGTGCTGGGGGTGGGGAGCAAGGCCTCGCACCTGACCTATCTGGGGGATGCGGAGATCGGACGCGACGTGAACGTGGGGTGTGGCACCATTACCTGTAATTACGACGGGGTGAACAAGCACCGGACCGTGATCGGCGACCGTGTGTTCGTGGGCAGTGACGTACAGCTGGTGGCACCGGTGACCGTGGGAGACGGCGCCTTGATCGCGGCCGGTACGACGGTGACCCGGGATGTGCCGCCGGATTCCCTGGCCATCGCCCGCACCCCGCAGGTGAACAAAGAAGGCTGGTGTCTCCGGCACAAAAAAGGCTGAGCGGGTGCCGGTGGTCGTCTGCCTGGTAATGTACAAGAGTAGTTTAAATCAAGATCCCAAAGGTATGTAGTGACACAATATGTCTTATGAAAGCATCAAGATAAAAGGTGCCTGCGAGCATAATCTCAAGTGCATCGATGTCGAGATACCGCGTGACCGGCTGGTGGTGATCACCGGTCTGTCCGGCTCCGGCAAGTCCACCCTGGCCTTCGACACCATTTACGCCGAGGGGCAGCGCCGTTATGTGGAGTCTCTCTCCGCCTATGCCCGTCAGTTTCTGGAGCAGATGGAAAAACCGGATGTGGAGTCCATCGAAGGGCTCTCCCCTGCCATCTCCATCGAGCAGAAGACCACCTCAAAAAATCCCCGTTCCACCGTCGGTACGGTCACCGAGATTTACGACTACCTGCGACTCTTGTTCGCCCGGGTCGGTCGACCGCACTGCCATGGGTGCGGCAAGCCGATAGCCGCCCAGACCGTCTCCCAGATGGTGGATCGTCTGAGCGCCCTGCCGGAAGGGACCAGGGTGCAACTGCTGGCACCGATGATCCGCGGCCGCAAGGGAGAGTACAAAAAAGAGCTGCAGCAGCTGCGCAAGGAGGGGTTCACCCGGGTGGTGGTGGATGGGGTCCAGCGAGAGCTGGCCGACGAGATAGAGCTGGATAAGAAGAAGAAGCACGATATCGAGATCGTGGTGGACCGGGTGGTGATCAAGGAGGGGATTGCACGGCGGCTGGCCGATTCGCTGGAGACCGCCCTGGGGCACGCCGACGGTCTGGTGGTGGCGCAGATCGTCGATGGTGACCGTTTAACCTTTTCCGAGAAGTTCGCCTGCACCGACTGCGGCATTTCCTATCCTGAGATTGCGCCGCGCATGTTTTCCTTCAACAATCCCTACGGTGCCTGTCCCGATTGTACCGGCCTGGGTACCCGGATGTATTTCGATGCCGACCTCGTGGTGCCCAATCCGGATCTCTCGATCCGCGAAGGGGCCATTGCGCCTTGGGAAAAACGGCTCTCCGGCTGGTACCATCTGATCTTGGAGGCGCTGGCCAAGGCCTATACGTTTTCCATCACCACCCCGTTTAAAGATCTGCCGTCCAAGCCCCGTGAGGTGATCCTGCACGGTTCCCGTGGCGAACTGGTTGAGTTTTGGTGGGAGGAGCAGGGGCGTCGTCACACCTATCGCAAGGAGTTCGAGGGGGTGCTGGGCAACCTGGAACGGCGGTATCGGGAGACCGAGTCGGATACGGCCCGGGAAGAACTGGAAAAGTACATGAACGTCATGCCCTGTCCCACCTGCAACGGGGCGCGGTTGAAAAAAGAGGCGCTCCATATCCTGGTGGGGGATAACAACATCCGGCAGGTGACCGCCCTGCCGATCCGTGATTGTCTGACATATTTTGACACGCTGGTGCTTACTGACAAAGAACAGGGGATTGCTCGCAGGATACTGAAGGAGATCCGTGAGCGGCTTGGTTTTCTGGTCAATGTGGGGCTGGACTACCTTTCTCTAGACCGCAGTTCCGGCACCCTTTCGGGCGGGGAGGGGCAGCGGATCAGGCTTGCCACGCAAATCGGTTCGTCATTGGTGGGGGTACTGTACATCCTGGACGAACCGTCCATCGGCCTGCACCAGCGTGATAACGAACGGTTGCTCAGCACCCTGCGTCACCTGCGGGATATCGGTAACACCGTGCTGGTGGTGGAACATGACGAGGACACCATTCTGGCGGCCGATCATGTGCTGGACATGGGGCCGGGTGCCGGTGTCCACGGCGGCGAGGTGGTGGCCCAGGGCACGCCGCAGGAGATCATGGCCAACCCGGCCTCGTTGACCGGTAAGTACCTGTCGGGTGCATTGACTATTCCGGTGCCGAAAAAGCGACGCCGCCCCGAACGGCAACTTGCCATCATCGGCGCCAGCGAAAACAACCTGAAAGGGATCGATGTCGAGATACCGCTGGGGGTGATGACCTGTGTCACCGGTGTCTCCGGTTCCGGCAAGTCCACGCTGGTGATCGACACCCTGCACAAGGTGCTCTGCCAACGGCTCTACAAAAGCCGTGAAAAGGCCGGCGCCCATCGGGATATCCGGGGGATTGAACACCTTGACAAGGTGATCAATATCGATCAATCCCCGATAGGCCGCACTCCCCGCAGCAATCCGGCCACCTACACCGGCCTGTTCGGCGATATCCGCGACCTGTTCGCCGGCCTGCCCGAATCGAAGCTGCGGGGCTACAAGCCGGGCCGCTACTCGTTCAATGTCAAGGGGGGGCGGTGCGAGGCCTGCGCCGGTGACGGCATCCTCAAGATTGAGATGCACTTCCTGCCGGATGTCTTTGTGACCTGCGACGTCTGCCAGGGGGCCCGCTACAACCGCGAGACCCTTGAGGTGCTCTACAAGGGCAAGTCGATTGCCGACGTGCTGGGCATGACGGTGGAGCAGGCGCTGGAATTCCTCGGGGCGATCCCCAAGATCAAGAACAAGCTCAAGACCTTGATGGAAGTCGGCCTGGGCTACATCACCCTGGGGCAGTCGGCCACCACCCTCTCCGGCGGGGAGGCCCAGCGGGTGAAGCTGGCTAAGGAGCTGTCCCGCCGGGCCACCGGCCGCACCATCTATATCCTGGATGAACCGACCACCGGTCTACATTTTGCCGACATCGCCAAGCTCTTGGAGGTGCTGCACCGGCTGGTGGATACCGGCAACACCGTCGTGATCATCGAACACAACCTGGATGTGATCAAGACCGCCGACTGGCTCATCGATCTTGGCCCGGAGGGGGGTGATCGGGGCGGCGAGATCGTGGCCTGCGGCACGCCGGAGCAGGTGGCCAGGGTAACCAAATCCTACACCGGAACATTCCTCAGGAAGCTGCTATGAACGAGCACCAACAGGTCATGCGTAAGCGGGTGGTCATCGTCGGCATGGGGTTTGGCGGTATGCATGCAGCCAAGTCGCTGGCAGGCAGTCACCTCGAGGTGATCCTGGTCGACCGGACCAACTACCACCTGTTTCAGCCGCTGTTGTACCAGGTGGCAACGGCCGGCCTGGAAAAGGAATCGATTGCGTATCCGGTGCGTGCTCTGGCGCGCAGCTGGTACAACATGACCTTTCAGATGCGGCAGGTGACCGGCCTCGATCTGTCTGCCAAGAAGATCCTTACCGATAGCGGGGAGCTGGGCTACGACTACCTGATCCTGGCCGGCGGCAGTGTGACCAACTACTTCGGCAACGCCGGGGTGGAACGTCACGCCTTTGATCTGAAGCGACTCCCCGACGCCGAACGGCTGCGCAACAGCATCCTGACTACCTTTGAGCAGGCCGCCCAGGAGACCGATCCGGCCCGTCGCCGGGAACTGTTGACCTTCGTCGTCGTGGGTGGCGGTCCCACCGGGGTGGAGTTCGCCGGTGCCTTGGCCGAACTGATCCGGTATGTCTTCCGGAAGGACTATCCTTCCCTCAATCTGTCCGAGACCCGGGTGATTCTGCTGGAGGCCGCCCCGGCCCTGCTGGGGGCGATGCCGGAACGGCTGCGGCGGTACGCGGAGAAGCGGCTGCGGAGCATGGGGGTTGAGGTGCGCTGCAACACCCTGGTGGCGGACGCCACCCCTGGCGAGGTACGGCTGGGCAGCGGCGAGACCATCGCCACCCAGACCCTGTTCTGGTCGGCCGGGGTCAAGGCGGCGCCGCTGGCAGGGCTGGTTCCCGGCGAAAAAGGGGCCGGCGGCCGGGTCGTGGTGACCCCGGCATTGACCCTGCCGGGCCATGACGAGGTATATCTGGTGGGCGATATGGCCTCTGTCCTGCACCACGGCAAGCCGCTACCGATGCTGGCACCGGTGGCGATGCAGGAGGGGTGTCATGCGGCCCGTTCCATTATCCGCCGGGAGCGGGGCGCATCGGCTGAGCCGTTTTGCTATATCGACAAGGGAAGCATGGCCACCATCGGCCGCAAAAGTGCCGTGGCGGTCTCGTTCGGGCTCTCGTTCGCCGGGTTTGGGGCGTGGCTGGTCTGGCTGTTTTTGCACCTCTATTATCTGATCGGTTTCCGTAACCGGATTATGGTCCTTTTGAACTGGGCCTGGTACTACTGGTTCCATGAACGACAGGTCCGGTTGATCACGTCTGATGGTGCCGGGGCCGCTGGCAGGAAGGGATATGACCATGGTCAAGACCGCAACCTTTGAGGCGTTGCTGGAGTCGCTGCAGGAGGAGGGCGACGGCTACCTCTTTACCCTGGAAGGCAGACAGTATCATATCAAGGATCGTAACGACGTCCGCACGATAGCGGAATCGCACGGCTATATCATTATCTACTGAGAGCGGCTCAAGCGACAGACGGCGCAAGCCCGGGCATCAGGTAGGGCGCCTCTGCAGGGACGTCTGAACGTCCATATACGGCGGCCGGTTGTAGTTTGAAGCGGGCAACGATTTCCTGCAGGTCGCCGGCCATCTTCTCCAATGCCGCCGCCGCGCCGGTGAATTCCTGCGTGCCGCTGGCATTTTCGCAGATGATGGTGGTTACTTCCCGGATATGGGTGGTGATCTCTTCTATCGAGGCACTCTGCTCCTCGGCTGCCGTTGCGATCTGGGCAACCTCGGCCGAGATGGTCTGGATGGTGCCGGCTACGTTCTGCAGCGCCTCACCGGTCCTGGCGACCATGGTTCTCCCCTGCTCCACCTCGGCAACCCCGCGGCCCATGGCGGCGATGGCATGGTTGGTCGCTGCCTGGATCGCCTGAATCATGCTGGATATCTCCTTGGTTGCGCTCGAGGTGCGCGCTGCCAGGGCACGTACCTCATCGGCGACCACGGCGAAGCCGCGGCCGTGATCGCCGGCCCGGGCCGCCTCGATGGCCGCATTCAACGCCAGCAGATTGGTCTGGTCGGCGATATCGTCAATGGTGGCGGTAATCGTGTTGATCTGCACGGATTTGCTGCCCAGTTCGGTTATGAGCCCCGCCGTTTCCTGCACGTACTCGCCGATCCGTCGCATTGCTTCAATCGTTGCATGCATCACCTGCTGACTCTCATGGACGCCATCGTTGGCCTGCGCGGCGTTGGTGGCGGCTGTTGAGCAATTCCTGGCGATCTCCGACGCGGTCAGGTTCATCTCTCCGCTTGAGACCGATACGGCATCGATCCGGGTCGCCGACACCTCGGCCCGTTGCGCCATGGCCTCGGTGGTCATGTTGAGCTTGCCGGAGGAGGCGGAGAGCTGGCGCGCATCGCTGGTGACCCTGCTGATGATGCCATGGAGGGTGCTGGCCATCTGGTCAAGGTGGCGGGACAGGATATGCACCTCGTTGTGTGAATCCGGTGGAAAGGCGGCCTCCATACGGTGGCTCAGGTCGCCGTCGGCGATGGCATGCACGGTGCCGGTGAGTGCCTGTAACGGCTTGGTGATCCCCTTGGCAAGG
This sequence comes from Deltaproteobacteria bacterium, assembly GCA_021782545.1. GTDB lineage: Bacteria > Desulfobacterota > Desulfuromonadia > Geobacterales > Pseudopelobacteraceae > Trichlorobacter. The sequence goes on from JAJXUW010000006.1 coordinate 33,798, forward strand.
AACCATCCCAGGCCTATGGCGGTGGTTACCCCCAGCAGTAGACAGAGCAGGTTCATGACCAGGGCGGTCCGGGCCGTGGAGCTGTTCTCGTTGTAACGGTGCAAGGCCTGGGCGTCGTTTAGGGCCATGATCTTGGCAATGGTACCGTCGATCCGCTCGATGACATCGGCAGCCTGGTTGCGCATCATATTGACCGCTTCGTCTCGGTGCCCCGTCATGGCGAGCTCGATGATCTTGTCACGGAAATAGCGATACAGTTGCAGGTCGTCGCTGATCTGTTTGTGCAGGGCGCGTACCTCGGGTGAACGGTTGGAGTGGATGAAAATATCCAGGTCCTTCTGGACCGTGTGGTCGGTTTGGATCAATTTTTCCCGGTAGTCGTTCTGCCCCTGGGGCGATGGTTCGATGATGATGTCGCGCAGTATGGTAAGCGAGGTCTGGTAGCCCCTGACGACATCGGTGAGTTCACGGATCGGGGTGAGGTTCATCTGATACATATGGGTGGCGCTTCTGGTAACGTCCCAGATCACACCGGTGGAAACAATGCCGCTTAAGCCGGCTACACAGGCGGCCACCAGAAAGCCGGCCAGAATTTTTTTACCTAGGGTGAGTCGTTCATACCAGTTCATGATTGCCCCCGCATCAGATGAGTTGCCCGTACCATGACAGCAGACTGTTACGGGGTAGTGTCAGGTCGGGCACATGAACGCTACAAAAGGTACACCGTGGGAACCGGAACTGGGGGCATCGGTTGTGGGACTGCAGGGCGGGCAAGCGCCGTTTTGGCGTACGGCGTTTTTAATTGCGTCGCCAGGGCGGCGCTAGTCCTTGATGGCGCGCAGAATGGCGGTAAACATCGCCTCCTTCTCGGTCTGCGACACGGAGACCACCATCTCGACTTCGAACAGCCGGCCGCAGATATCTCGTATGGTTTGACGGCTGGTGGTGCCGATCATCTGGCTGCCGCCGGCGCTGAAGTAGTCCGCTATCCCCTGTTGCAGCGGCTGCGGGTCGGCCATAAATTCGAAGATGCACTGGCCGAGCAGTTCCTCCTTGCTGAGACCGAACAGCTTTTCAGCCTTCTGGTTGGCGATGACGATCTTCCCGTTCGGTAGAAGTGTGACGATCGGCGACTGGGCTATCTCGATGAAGTTGCGGTAGCGCTCATCCGACTCGCGGCGTTGGCGGGTGCGCTGCTCGAGCTCGGCCATCAGGTCGTTGAAGGAGGTGACCAGGCGGCCGATCTCGTCGTGACTGGCGACGCTGATGGGGCTGGTGAAGTTGCCGCTGGTGGCAACGGCCTCTATCCCCTCGGAGACCTTGGCGACCGGGGCCAGGATGATCCGGTTGATCAGCCAGCCGGTGACCAGTACCAGGAGCAGCAGGATGGTGCCCTCAAGGACGATCTCCTGTCTGATGCCCCGCATGATGGCCTGCTGCAGCCCGCTGAGCGGCACCGATACTGAAATGGCGCCGATCAGATCCCCGGGGTGGTAGTTGTATGAGGGGTGCCCCTTGGGAAAGCGTTGCTGCACAAAACGGGGCGCCTGTTCGAAAGTGCCATGGCAGGCCAGGCAGGATTGGGCGGCCACCATCGGCAGCAGGTAGCGCAGCGTCTCATGGTCGCCTGTGCCGACCACCTTGAACTGCTCACTGACCTGTGAACCTTTGAACTGTTGCAGGACCGCTTGCTCATAGCTGTCGGGCCGGTTCTGAGGGTTGCGGTAGCGTAGCGAGACCTGACGGACGTAGTACGGGCTGCCCTGGGTAAGGCGCCGCGCAATGCGGGTGGCGGCCACCTGAGGGATCAGCGCCGGGTTCTGTTCGACCTGCGCGGTCGTTACCACTGACGACAGGTAGTCGCGTGTCTCGATAATCTGGCGGGCGATGGCCCTGGCCTTGCCAACCGTCTCCTGAAGCGCCATCTGCTGGTCGTGGCGGTAGGAGGTCCAGGCCAGGGTGATAAACAGGACGATCAGCAGGCAGCTGATGATAAGGGTCAGTTTGGTGGTAATGCGCATGTATGCCTCGTGGGACAGGTATGCCGCGGACGCCCCCAAGTATAGCTGAAAGCAGGCGGTTGGCAAGCTACCGCAAAAGCCTTGAAGCCTTACAGTGAATCGGTTATCGTGCCGTGGCAGAGTACTCAAATCTGTAACTGGCCGAAAGAAAGGGCCACTCGCCTATGTATAACGAACATCAGAAAGATATCCGTCAACGTCCGCCGTCAGTTACAAACAGGGGTTTTTTGTCTACCCTGCTGCTGATTGTCGTAACGCTGGCAATAGTGACGGTCCTGGGAGTGGCAGGCTATGTGGCTTTTTTGATGGTTAAACTGCCAAAGGTGGATCGGCTGGCCGATTACAAGCCGCCGGTGGTCTCGCAGGTTTACGGCGATGACGGTACCTTGGTGGGGGAGTTCTACCTGGAACGCCGGATCGTGGTGCCTATCAACAAGATGCCGCGCAAGTTGATTCAGGCATTTGTGGCAGCTGAGGATGCCAACTTTTATTCCCACACGGGGATTGATTATTTGGGCATTATCCGCGCCGCCTTTAAGAACTTGATCACGTTCAGCAAGAAAGAGGGGGCCTCCACCATCACTCAGCAGGTCACCAAGACCATGCTGCTCTCTCCCGAAAAAAAGCTGTCCCGTAAGATCAAGGAAGCCATCCTGGCCAAACGGATGGAAGAGAAACTGACCAAGGATGAAATCCTCTACCTCTATCTGAACCAGATCTATCTTGGTGCCGGTTCCTACGGCGTGGAGGCGGCTGCCGAGACCTACTTCGGCAAGAGCGTCGACCAGCTGAATTTGGCCGAGATAGCCATCCTGGCTGGGCTGCCCAAGGCCCCTAACGCCTATTCGCCTATCAAACATCTGGATAAAGCCAAGGAGCGGCAGGCGTATGTGCTTGACCGTATGGTGCAGGAGGGCTACATCACCGCTGCCGAGGCGGATCATGCCCGCAAGACGCCCCTTGACATCCGTCCGGGCAGGCGGGTGGTGAATGATCAGGTGGCCTATTTCCTGGAACAGATGCGTATCTATCTGGAAGAGCGATACGGTGAGGATCAGCTCTACAAGGGGGGGCTCAAGATCTACACCACCATGAATTACAATATGCAGCGCGCAGCCTATGATTCGGTCCGGGCGGGGCTCAAAGCGGTGGATAAACGGATGGGATTCCGGGGCGCGACGAAGTTCCTGCAGGAGTCAGAAATTGCACCGTTTTGTGCCAAGGAGGAGGATGGGATCGATTCTGCCGCACTCAAGACCGGCGAGACCTATACCGGGGTGGTGACGGCGGTTGACCCGGCCAGGGGGGAGGCCGTGGTGCGGGTGGGCGACCGTACCGGCATCCTGAACCGTAAAGGGATGGCCTGGGCCGGCAGATTGGGGCTGATCAACAGATATGGTAAGCCGGACAAACCGGCCAGAAACCTGCCGTTGGGTGCGGTGATTGAGGTGCAGGTGGTGACACCGGAGGTAAACCGTCAAGGGGCGGTCTTTGCCCTGGATCAGGTGCCGGAGGTGCAGGGTGCCCTGGTGGCTATTGACCCCCGCACCGGGGCCATCAAGGCGATGATAGGGGGGTATGATTTCCGCAAGAGTCAGTTTAACCGGGCCGTACAGGCTCGGCGCAACGCCGGTTCGGCCTTCAAGCCGATCATCTATGCCGCGGCGCTGGAGAAGGGGCTGACTCCGGCCACGGTGATCGTGGATGAGGAGGTCGAATACCCGGGCGCCGGCGGCAACGTCTGGAAGCCAAAGAACTACGAGGGCACCTACCGTGGTCCGGTTACCATGCGGGAGGCGTTGACCCATTCAATCAACATCGTCAGCGTCAAGATATTGAACCAGATCGGTGTTGATTATGCCGTGTCGTTTGCCAAGCGGTTGGGCTTCACTTCGAAAATAGAGCCCAATCTTTCTCTGGCCTTGGGGGCTACCAGCGTCTCGCCGCTGGAACTGACTGCCGCCTATAGCGCCTTCGACAATAATGGGGTCTATCAACAGCCCTTTTCCATTGTACGGGTGACTGACAGCGAAGGGAAGGTGCTTGAGGAGCGGAAAATAACCATGCCGCAGCCTGCCGCTGTAGCGGGAGAGGCTGCCCCTGCGGCAGCCCCGGGTACGGCCACGATCACGCCTGCCGAACCTTCGGCGGTGCCGCCGGATGTGTCGTATATCATTACCAACTTAATGGAGAGCGTTGTGCAGAGCGGTACCGGATATCGTGCGGCTGCCATCAATCGGCCGGTGGCCGGCAAGACCGGCACCACTAATGATATGAAGGATGCCTGGTTTGTGGGGTATATCCCGCAATTGGTGGCCGGTGTCTGGGTGGGATTTGACAATCAGGATCGGTCGCTGGGCGCCAGCGGGTCTGGAGGCCAGGCGGCGGCCCCGATCTGGGCCGATTTCATGCTGAATGCTGTCCGGGGGATGGCGGTTCAGCAGTTTGTCCCTCCAGATGATATCACCTTTGTACGGATCAACCCGAAGACCGGCCGTCTGGCCAAGGGGAATGACGGAATTCTGGAGTGTTTTATCAAGGGGACCGAGCCGACCAGCTATGATGGCGACTGATCCTGGCTAGGCTCCGGTGGCCGGTGCCGCGATTCGGTGGTTTCCCGTGTGACCTCTTCGGCCACGCCCGACCTGTGGGCAATCACCTTTCGCACCTTGGTCCAGTCGACCTTGCCGGCGATCTTCATAGCGTGCAACAAGGTCTTGGTCTCGTATTCGAGTCCCTTGGTCTTGGCGTAGATATCACCGTGCACCTCCAGCAGGATGCGGCCTTCTCCCGTGACCGCCGCCTTGACGGGACGGTAGATGATCTCTCCCGGTGTGTTCACCTTGACCACCTTGAACAGCTCTTTCATCCGGTCTGGATAGACCCTGATACAACCATGGCTTGCATAGGAGTAAATGGACCATGGCTCACTGGTGCTATGGATCAGGATGCCGGGCAGGGAGGTTTTCAAGGCGTATTTGCCCAGCGGATTGTCGGCCCCGGGGGGGATGCTGGTGATGACCTCCCGCCCCTCGTGTCGCATTTCCTCCTGTATCGACAGGGGAACGGTCCAGGTCGGTTCTTTGGCCTTGTTGATGACCCAGAACCTGCCCACGGGGGTCTGCCAGAGGGTGCCGTTTGATCGCTCTGGCGTCCCCAGTGCGACGGCCGTGGCATACGCCAGCCGGCCTTTTTGAAAATAATATAGCATCAGGTCGGGGATGTTGATGAGAATCCCGTTTTTCAGCCTGCTGTAGGGGATAATCCGTTGGTTGTTGTAGCGTAACACCTGCCCTATCCGTAGATACGCCTTGGGGTTAAGCCTATTCTGGGCGATCAGTTGGCTGCGGCGGACCCCAAGTTTACTGGCAACAAGGCGTAAGGTGTCGTTTTTGACTACGGTGTACCTGCCGATAGTGCCGACGAGTTTTGCTGACTGGATTGGCTGGGCTGGGCTGGGCGCAGGGGCTGGTGTTTCTTCCGTCTGCTGGCGCGGCTCGGTATTCCCTGCCGGTTCAGACGGGGCGTCCAATGTGGTGATAACCGGTGGCCGGGATAGTGCCGGGTGTTGTGAGTGGAGCCGTGGTGCCGGTTCCAGGCGTTCCTGAAGCCTAAGCCCTTTCTGGGTGGCCAGACGATAATACCGTTCTGCCTGCTGTGGCTCGTTCAGCTGGTAATACATCTCCCCCGTCGCAACGGTGGCGTCGAGACTGCGGAGCTCTTCGGGAAAGCGTGAGGCGATGCCCTCTTGGCGCAATTTGGCCAGCATGGCCATCGCTTCAGAGCGGATATCGGCCTGTGCAGGCGTCTGCAGTAGCAGGCATAGTGCTGCCACAATATAGGTGGTGGTTCTGCACCTCATCAAAGACTAGCTCCTTGGTTGTTGTTTGATCGCGAGCCTGCGTATACCTTGCCGCTTGGCTGTTTGCAAGTTGAATTTCAGGCGGTTAGCCTAGGTGAAATTTTTTTTCAAAAAAACGCTTGACGCTAAAAGCAGGTGTGTGTATAAACAGGATTCCTTGCTGCACGGAACACCACGCAAAACGCAGCAAGTTTGGTCTTTGACAACCAGATAGCAGTAAGATGATTGCGGGCAGTAACCGTAATTGATTTGAGTTAGTGTTTTAGATGATACAGGAATATCAAACTGGAGAGTTTGATCCTGGCTCAGAACGAACGC